>JADFDP010000009.1 GCA_018262835.1 Candidatus Aminicenantota bacterium | reverse complement strand
GTTGTGATCAGGTAGACGTAGATCTGCTTCTGCTTTTCCAGGTAAGCCAGAAGGAACTTGAACACGGTCAGCACCATGACCACGAAAATCGCGACCAGGAACGCCACCAGATAGAACCCGCTGCCCACGGCGATGCCGATGGCGGCCACGGTCCAGATGGTGGCCGCGGTGGTCAGGCCGTGAACGGCGAAACGAGCCTGGATGATGGCCCCGGCACCCAGAAAACCGATGCCGGAAACGATCTGCGCCGTCAAGCGGGCGGGATCGGCGGTCTGGCTCAAGGCGGCGATCTTGCAGGAAAGGATGGTGATCAGGGTGCTGCCGATGGCGATCAGGATATTGGTGCGCAGGCCCGCTTCCTTGTGCGACAGTTCCCTTTCCATGCCGATGATCCCTCCCAGCATGGCCGCCAGCAGGATCTTCAATATGATATCGACTTCCATGGCTTCACCTCAGCCAAAAGGCGACTATGAAAACCAGCAGCAAAAACAAGGTATAAAGGGCGAAATAGGGATTTTTCAGCATTTTTTCCGGCTCTTCGGCCGCATCGCGGTCCTGAATGGACTTGTAAATGAAAAAGATCAGGTAGAAAACAATGAAAGGCAGCACGAACAAAAATGTTTTCAAGTTCAGCCGCAGGGAGAAAACAATGAACAGGCTCAGGAAAAGCAGGGCGTTGGCGGCCATGAAGATCACCAGCCCGGTGATGCTGTAGCGGCTGAGCGACATGCGGTAGGCCGACGATTCTTCAGGCGTAAGAAATTTTTTTTCAGCCACTCTTTTGCCGACCATCAGGAAATTCCCGAAAGCCCACCACGCCGCCAGCAGGCTCAGAGGCGGGAAACCGGCCGCCAGCACATACCAGCCGATCAGGAAGCGGATCGGATTGTTCGCCGATTCCAGCGTGGAATCGAGATAAGGGATGTCTTTGCAGCGCAATGGCGGCACGTTGTACAGGATTCCGGCCAACAGCAGGGCGGCCAGGCTCAGAACAAAAGGCAAGCGATATGCGAAATAAGCAATCCCCAGGGCGGAGACCGCCAGTAAAACGCAACAAGCCATCAGCAGCGGAACGCTGATCTCGTTGCCGACCAGTGGACGGTGTTTTTTCCCCGGGTGATAGGCGTCAAAGGGCGCGTCGGTGATCTCGTTGATGATGTAATTGGCCGTGGAAACCATCCAGGTTAAAATGAAAGCCAAAATGATTTTCAGCGGCAGGAACGGGGACAGCGAGCTGCGCAGCCAGCCGGGATGGACCAGAAAGACTGCGGCCGATCCGATGATGATGGCCGTGCTGCGCGGCCAGCGGTCCAGCCGTAACGAAGCGAGATACAGCCTACTTTTCTTTTTTTCTGGCATAGATTTCCCAGGAATCCGACAGTTGCAGCTTCAAGTGTAGCTTTTTCAGCGGCTTTTGTAAAGCTTTTCCCTTTAAATAAGGCAGCAGTCGGGTCAACAGGTAGTACGCGGAAAAATTCCAGGCGAAGCGCTTGCGCAAAGTGATCTCAAAACCGTGTTTTTCCAGAAGCCAGTCCAGGGAGCTGCGGTTAAAAAAATTGATGTGGGCGACGCGGTAATGCCACCAGCGGCCGCCCAGGATCCTCGCCGCCAGGCTGCCGATATCCGGAGTGACAATAACCAGCATGCCGCCCGGAGCCAGGAAACCGCTTAAAACCGAAAAGAAAGCAACGGGATCGGTCACATGCTCCAGTACGTCGAGCAAAGTGATGACCGCAAATTTCTCGCCGGCGGGAAAATGCTCCATGGTTCCGCAAAACAGCTTCAGGCCGTAAAATTTTTCGGCGTCCGCGACCAGGGCCGCTGAGGGCTCTATTCCTGCCACCCTGTAGCCGGCGTTTCGGGCCAGGTTCAGGAAAATTCCGCTGGCAGCACCGACATCGAGCAGAGTCGAACCCGGCGGGGCATGGGGACGCAACCTTCTCAGGATATTGGAAAAATTCCGGCCTCGCCCCTCATCCTCCTGGCTGTACTCCTCGTCAGCCAGAGCGGCATAAAATTGCGCGATCGCCCCTTGCGCCGGGGTCGGATTGGCGAAGACAAAACCGCATTGCCGGCAGGAGAAAAATGTCCAGCGCGTGCCGTAATGACTGTCGGTGATTTTGAAATCATCGGCGCGGATCCTTTCCGGCACCACCGTCCCTTTTTTAAAAAGCTTGATTTGCGGGCATTGGCAAAGAGGACAACGATCCAGGGACTGGAGCCGGATCATGATTTTTGCGATCCTGCGGGGGTCGCCTCCGCATCCAGGGCAAGGGGGTTGATCGGGGTGCCGCTGCTGCCGATGATGCGGCCGGTATGTGAACTCCTCATGGGTCCTCCGCAAAACAAACTTCAGTCAGAATTTTTTGTAAAACAGCCGGTGCCGGGGAAGCGGATCATCAGATGACAAAGCCATCGGGAATTTCAATGTCCTTGGGAATGACGACAATGCCGTCCACGATGTTGTAGCGGTCATGGGCAAAATTCACCAGGCCCTTTTCATTCAATATGCGCACCTGGTCGCCGATGCGCACGTTCTTGTCCAGGATGGCGTTGCGGATGATGCCGTTGCGCCCGATGCCGACATTTGCGCGCCGGCGGCGTGAGTTCTCGGTTTTTTCCTCCAGGCTCTCGTAGTAATCGGCTCCCATCATGACCACCCGTTCCAGGTAGGAATTGGCGCGAATGAGCGAACGGATGCCGATGACCGTGTTGGTCAATTTGCTGCCCTCGATGATCGAACCTTCGGAGATCAGCGAATAATGAACATCGCAGTTTTCGATCTTGGAGCCGGGCAAAAAACGCTTGCGGGTGTAGATCGGCGCCTCTTCATTGTAAAAATCGAAACGGGGGAAGGGATTGGCGAAATCCAGGTTGGCTTCGAAAAAGGCCTTGATGGTCCCGATGTCTTCCCAATAATCAGTGAACACATAGGCGAAGACCTGGCGGCCGGCGATGGAATCGGGGATGACCTCGCGGCCGAAGTCCTCCTTGACGTTGTGCTCCAGGAGATCGATCAGCACATCCTTTTGAAATATGTAAATGCCCATGGAAGCTATGTAATTCAGGTTTTTCTCGCCGATGTCCAGATAGGTGCTCGGCGTGAACAGCTCATCAAGCTGGACTTTTTCCTTGGGCTTTTCCACGAAACGGGTGATCCGCAGTTGGTCATCGATCTGCAGGATGCCGAATTCTCCGGCCTGTTCGCGCAAAACCGGCTTGACGGCGATGGTGATATCGGCCTTTTTTTCCTTGTGGTGGTTCAGGAAATCGCGCAAATTGATCCGGTAAAGCTGGTCCCCGGACAGCACCACCACCTGGTCTACCTTTTGGTGCTTGATGTAGTGGATGTTCTTGCGCACGGCGTCGGCCGTGCCCTGGTACCAGTTCGAATCCTCGATGGTCTGCTGGGCGGCCAGGATCTGCAAAAAGCCTTCGGAAAAACCGTCGAATTTATAGGTCTGCGAGATGTGACGGTGCAGCGACGCGGTGTTGAATTGCGTCAGTACCATGATCTTCTTGATGTCCCAATGGAGACAGTTGGAGATGGGGATGTCGATGAGGCGGAACTTGCCGCCGATGGGAACTGCCGGCTTGGCCCGGAACTTGGTCAGGGGAAAAAGCCGGGTTCCCCGCCCGCCGCCCAAGATTATCGCCAATACATTTTTCATTGGGTTTATAATAGTTTTCGCGTAAAAAAATGTCAAGGATTTAACTTAATTTCTTGGTTCGATGTTCGAAGTTCGACGTTCGATGTTATAAGAAAAGGCACTGAAATGAAATCTGTCGGATGATCCTTGCAAGTTTCTTGTAAAGATTTTCTTCTTTCTTTAACTTCGAACTCCGAACCTCGAACTTCGAACCTTATGAAAGTTCTTCGAGCCTGCCCCCATGAAGCAAGTATCTTTTGTCCGTGAGTTCGGCGAGCTGGGGGTTGTGGGTGGCAATGACGGCAGAGAGCCCGCGTTCGCGAATCATGCGCTTGAAAACGGCAAAAACGCCTTCGCCGGTTTTCCAGTCCAAACTGCCGGTGGGCTCGTCCGCCAGCAGCAGCCGCGGACCGTTGACCAGACTGCGGGCGATGGCCGCCCGCTGTTTTTCACCGCCCGACAACTGGTAGGGCATGGCCTCGAGTTTGTCCTGAAGTCCGACTTCGCACAGCAGCCCGCGGGCGGCGGCAAAGGCCGGCTCGCGCTGGAACTGCTGGATCAAGCCCGGGGACGCCACGTTTTCAATGACCGTCAGTTCGGGCATCAGGTAATGGAATTGAAAAATGAAGCCAATATCCCGGTTGCGGTAGGCGGCCAGACGCTTGCGGCCGAAAGCGCCGATGTCCTGTCCGGAAAAATGCACCTGGCCGCGGTCCGGGGAATCCAGAGAGCCCAACAGGTGCAGCAGGGTGCTTTTTCCCGAACCCGAGGCTCCGGTGATGGCCACCACGCTCCCCTGCTCCACCCGCAGATCGAGGTTTTGCAGTATGACCAGCTTGTTTTTATCGGGTTGGGTAAAACTCTTCTCAATGGCCAGGGCTTCCAGAACAATACTTGCCACGCTGCCTCCCGATCAACGAACGCTTGGCAAAATCGCCACCACGGCATGCAGGTGCGACCGCCAGTATTCGTTCAGTTCCTCAAACCTGACCCAGCCCTGCGCATTGGGAGCGTGGACAAAGCGGTTCTGGCCAAGGAATATGGCCGAATGCCATATTTTTTTCAGTTTGAATATCAAGATATCCCCCGGAGCGGCGTGTTTCAGCCTGACAGAGCCCTCGAGCCGCGCCTGCTCCCGGGCACTGCGTGGCAGGCGGATGCCGAAGCAATCGTAAACGTAGAAAACCAGGCCGCTGCAATCAAAGCCGTCGATGTCGCTGCCTCCATACACGTAGGGAATGCCGGCCAGGCCTTGGGCCAGACCGACGATCTGCCGGCGCGGGATATTCAGGGTTTCCAGTTCGGTCCTGACCGCGCAGGCGGAACATGCCAGCATCATGACCATGGGGAAAATGAGCTGGTTTTTCGCCCTTCCGCGGCGCGCCCAGGTTGTATTCATAGGGGCCTGTCCTTTTTGCCGGCCGGCGGACAATGAATTTGCGAAAGGGGGGACTCGAACCCCCAGGCCTCGCGGCAACAGGTCCTAAGCCTGTCGTGTCTGCCAATTCCACCACTTTCGCGCCCGCTTAAAGCGAAAATATCATTATTCACCGGGGTTGTCAAATCATCACTGGGCTCCGGTTCCGGACCTTGAACGGGAAACACCCGGGCCATTTGACAAAAAAAAAACACTTTGCTATGTTATGGATGCATTTATCATTCAAGGGAGGTCAGGATGTCAGACAAAATAATAAGGTTGAAAAGGACCGCCTGGGGCGCTATCGTGGTTCTTGGCCTGCTCGGCGTCTTCTGGCAAGCGGGCTGCAAGATGCAGACCAAGGAGATCAAAAAGGAAACCGGCAAACTGGAAAAGATCAAGGCGGCCGGCAAGATCGTTGTCGGTACCAGCGCCGATTACCCGCCTTATGAATTCCACTTGCTCCCTGAACTGCAGGACGACATGGTCGGCATTGATATCGACATCGCCGAAGCCATCGCCGCCAACCTCAACGTCAAACTGGAGATCCGGGACGTTGTTTTCAGCACGCTGTTCGATGAGCTGATCGCCGAGCGCATCGATCTGGCCCTGGCCGGGCTGAGTCCTACCGACAGCCGCAGACAGATCGCCGATTTTTCCATCCCCTATTACCAGGCCATCCAGAACATGCTGATCCGGGCTGCGGACAAGGACAAGATCAAATTGCTGGATGACCTGCGCGGCAAGGTCGTCGGCACGCAAAAGGGCTCCATCCAGGAAGACATGGCACGAAACCTGATCCCCGGAGCCGCCTTCGTCATCCATGAGAGCATCTCCGAGCTGATCAATGCCCTTCGCCAGCAGAAGCTGGACGCGATCCTATTGGAAAAGCCCGTGGCCGATGCCTATGCGTTTAAAAACAAGGACCTTTTAAACCTGGAGTGCGATACCGACAGCCTGCCCCTGGGATCGGCCATTGCCGTCAGGAAAGGCGACAAAGACCTGCTGGAAAGGGTCAACAAGATACTGGAAGTCCTGATTCGGGAAAACAAGATCACCGAATTCATCCAGGACGCCAAGGTGTTCACCGACAAGATCTAGAAAAAATTTCGCCCGGCGTCTGCTGCTGAAAAACGGAATTGATTTGAAAATGAGTTTTCAGCCGGGAGACCTGATTGCGGGATTTCGCCAAGGAGCCCAACCGGCATGATCAACCTGCAGAACATCGGTCTGACGTACAACGATAAAAAAATATTTGCGGGAATTTCCTGGCTGATCACGGAAAGAAGCCGCATCGGCCTGGTCGGTGACAACGGCGCCGGAAAGACCACCCTGTTCAAGGCCATCAATAGGGAAACCTTCCTGGACGAAGGCTCGATCGATATCGCGAAAAACAAGCGCATCGGCTACCTGCCTCAGGACCTGGTCGAGCTGGAGCCCCTGCCGGTCATGGACTACCTGAAACGAAAAACAGGCCATGAGCAGCTGGAAAAAAACATCCGCAATTGCCAGGACAAGATCGCTTTGGGCGACCACCGCGAAGCCGGCTTCGCTGCCGATCTTAAAAAATACGACGCCGCGGCCGAAGCGTTCCTGTTCCAGGACGGTTATGGTTTTGAAGCCCGGGCCCGGCGCATCCTCAAAGGCCTGGGTTTTCACGCCGGCGATGACGAAAAAAATTGCCGCGAATTTTCCGGCGGCTGGAAAATGAGGATATTCCTGGCCGTGATCCTGCTTTCCGAACCGGAGATCATGCTCCTGGACGAGCCCACCAACCATCTGGATACCGAAAGCATGGAATGGCTTGAAAATTTCCTGAGAAACTACAGCGGCACCCTGCTGGCTATTTCGCACGATCATATGTTCCTGGACAAGATGATCAGCCAGATCGCCGAACTCGACCGCGGTAAAATCACGGTTTACAAGGGAAACTATTCCCATTTCCTCAAAGAAAAGGAAAAAAAAGCCGCCGCCCTGCAAAAGCGGCGCGAGCTGCAAAAAGCCGAGATCAAACGCATCCAGGCCTATATCGACCGTTTTCGCGCCAAGGCCAGCAAAGCATCCGAAGTGCAGAGCCGCATCAAGCAGCTGGAAAAATTCGACCTGGTTCCCCAGGGGGAAAAGGCGAGAAAGGTCAATTTCCGTTTCCCGGAAGCCAAGCGCAGCGGCAAGGAAGTGCTGACAGTCAGGGATCTGGGTAAAAATTACGGCGCGCTGACGGTTTTTTCCGGCATCCATTTCACCGTGAACCGCGGCGAGAAGATCGCCCTGCTGGGCGTCAACGGCGCAGGCAAATCCACGCTTTCCCGCATCCTGGCCCAGGCGGAAAGTCCCAGCCGGGGCTCCGTGCAATGGGGCTATCAGGTAAAGCCCGCTTTCTTTTCACAGGAGAGCCAGCAAAACGTGACCTATGGGCGCACGGTCTGGCAGGAGATTCGGGATGTGGACAGCCCTGCCGGCGACCTGGACATGAGGAACCTGCTGGGGGCCTTCCTGTTCTCCGGAGACGACATCCACAAGCCCGTGTCCGTGCTTTCCGGCGGAGAGAAAAGCCGCCTGGCCCTGGTCAAGATCCTGCTGCGCGACAGCAACTGCCTGATCCTGGACGAGCCGACCAACCATTTGGACGTAAAGACCAAAGAGATTTTTCAAAACGCCTTGCTGCACTATTCCGGAACCATCATCCTGGTTTCCCATGACCGCTTTTTCCTGGACCACCTGGTGCGGCGCGTTTTCGAGATCCGTGACGGAAGCCTGTACGAATACTTGGGCAATTACTCCTACTTCATCCAGAAGCGGAACGCGGAAAGGGCGGCGGCCGAATCACTTGAACACGCCGAAGCAGGGGCGGGAGATGCGGCCGGACAGGTCCCCGCCTGCGCCTTGCCCGGCACGAAAAAGCCGGGAAAATCCCGTGAACTGCGCCGCCTGGAAGCCGAGGACCGGAACCAGCGCGGAAAGATCAAAAAAGACATCGCCATGAAACTCCAAAAACTGGAAGCGGAGATCATGGAACTGGAAGCGGTTAAAGTCCGGAACCAGGAGCTGCTTTGCGATCCCCAAGTCCTGAAAGAATCGCTGCGCATCAAGCCGTTGATGCAGGAATTGAAGGTGGCCGGCCGTCGCCTTGCTGAGCTTATGCGCCGGTGGGAAGAGTTGATGGTTCGCCTCCAGGAACTCGAAGACACCGAAACCGGAGCCAGTGTGAGTGACCGAACTGCGCTTTAAGCGATTTGAATCTCAATGTTGGGAAGAAAATTGCGAAATAGTATTCGTTCGCTTAATTGCCGTGACTAACACGAACACTATCACTTACACTTTCTTCTATGTTAATATCCTAACGGAGGTAGCATGAACAAAAAACTGCTTTTTATCGCCATCCTTTTTCTTTCACTCACAACGGGGCTCCTCTGCGATACGCCCGAAGAGCTCATCCAGCAGGGCGACACACTCTACGCGCAGCGGCAGGATCCGCTTTTGGCCGCCCAGGCGTTATCCAAATACCAGGAAGCCCTGCGCCTGGCCCCCGACAACTACGTGGTGCTCTGGAAAAACGCGCAGGCCATGTACTATATTGGCGATCATGCCGCCGGCAGCGCCGAAAAACTGAAAATATTCAAGCAGGCCATGGACATCTGCAAAAAAGCCGTGACGCTCCGGCCCCATAGCGTCGAAGGCCATTATTGGCTGGGCGTGCATACCGGCAGTTATGGCGAAACCCGGGGCGTGCTCAAATCGCTGTTCCTGAAGAACGACATCATCGCGGAAATGAACAAAGCCATCGCCATCGACGGCACCTATGAAAAAGGCGGAGCCTACTGCGTCCTCGGCCGGCTGTATTTTAAAGTGCCCGGCCTTTTCGGCGGCAGCAACAAGAAATCGCGCCTGAACCTGGAAAAATGCCGGCAGATCGCCCCCAAAAATTCGGTGAACCTGCTTTTCCTGGCCGAGACCTATTGGGACATGGACGAAAAAGAGCTGGCTGTAAAGACCCTGGAGGATCTTCTCAGCATGGAACCCGACCCCGATTGGCTGCCGGAAACCGAAAAAGACAAGGCGGAAGGTAGGAAATTGCTGAAAAAGTATAAAAAATAGCGATGCTCCCCCTTGCAATCGTCCGCTTTTTGAGGTAAATTTAGAAATGGCAAACAAATACATCCTGGCAATCAATCCCGGCTCCACCTCGACCAAGATCGCGATCTTTCTCGGCGAGGAAAAGATCCTCGGCCAGAATATCTCGCACACGGCCGAGGAATTGGCCCCGTTCCCCAAGATCATCGACCAGCACCATTTCCGCCAGAAAGTGATCCTCGGCTTCCTGAAGGAGCACGCCTTTGACGTCAACCTGCTGGCGGCGGTCGTCGGCCGCGGCGGGCTGCTGGGCCCCATGGCCTCGGGAACCTACCTGGTCAGCGACGAGATGACCGAGTATCTGAAAAGGACCAGGACCGAGCACGCCTCCAACCTGGGCGCGCTGCTGGCCAGCGATATCGCCAGGCCGGTCGGCGTCGACGCCTTCATCGTCGACCCGGTCACGGTCGACGAAATGATCGATCTGGCCCGCATCACGGGCGTGCCGGAGATCCCGCGCATCAGCATCTTCCACGCCCTGAACCAGAAGGCAGCCGCCCGCGAGGCGGCCAAAAAGCTCGGGAAACCCTATGACGCCTCCCGTCTGATCGTCGCCCACCTGGGCGGCGGCATCTCGGTCGGGGCCCACATCGACGGCAAGGTCGTCGACGTCAACAACGCCCTGAACGGCGACGGACCGTTCGCCCCCGAGCGCGCCGGCTCCCTGCCCGCCTGGAGCCTGATCGAGCTGGCCACCTCGGGCCGCTACGACCTGGCGACGCTCAAAAAGATGATCACCGGCAAGGGAGGCATCGTCGCCCATCTCAAGGTCAACGACATGAGAAAGGTGGAAGAGAGGGTCAAGGCCGGCGATCGCGACGCCACCCTGGTATTCGAGGCCATGGCCTACAACGTGGCCAAGGAGATCGGCTCGCTGGCCGCGGTGCTGGAAGGCAGGATCGACGCCATCGTCCTGACCGGCGGCATCGCCTTCGACCCGTTTTTCATCGAGCTCATCCGCCGCCGCGTCGAATTCCTGGCCCAGCTGATCATCCTGCCCGGCGAGGACGAGATGACGGCCCTGGCCCTGGGGGCGCTGCGCGTATTGCTCGGAGAAGAAACCCCAAAACACTGGATAAATTCAGGAGGAAACGCATGAACCCGATGAGAAAACTGAGCGAGATCGAAAACCTGGTCAAGTCCAAGAAGAATTCCCGGATGGCCGTGGCCTATGGACAGGATGAAGACACCATCCTGGCGGCCCAGCGCGCCGTGGAGGAAAAGATCGTCGATGCCATCCTGATCGGCGATGAAAAGGTCATCCGCGCCGTCTGCGCCAAGCTGAAGGTTGACCCCGGCCTGTTCGAGATCGTCAACGAGCCCGACGAAAAAAAAAGCGGTGACAAGGCCGTGCGCATGATCATCGAAGGCAAGGCGCAGATCCTGATGAAGGGGCTGATCTCCACCCCTTATTACCTGAAGCCGATCCTGAACAAGGAATACAACCTGGTCGGCAAGGACGGCGTCCTGTCCCACACCGCCATCCTGGAAATGCCGACCTACGACAAGCTGCTGCTGGTCTCCGACGTGGCCATGATCCCCTACCCCGACCTGAACCAGAAAGTGCAGATGATCAACTACAACGTCAAGATTGCCTCCAAGCTGGGAATCGAAAACCCCAAGGTGGCCATTCTAACGGCCAACGAAAAGGTGTCGGACAAGATGCCCTGCACCATGGAAGCCGCGGTCATCTCCAAGATGGCCGAGCGCAAGCAAATCAAGGGAGCCGTCGTCGATGGGCCGCTGGCACTGGACGTGGCCATCTCCAAGCGCGCCCTTGATGTGAAGGGCCTTAAATCCTCGGTCGAGGGCTACGCCGACATCCTGATCATGCCCAACATCGAGGCGGGCAATATTTTCTACAAGGCGACCACCATTCTGGCCAAGGGCAAGCTGGCCGCCGTGGTCACCGGGGCTCCCTTCCCGGCCATCCTCACCTCGCGCGCCGACGACGACGATTCCAAGTACTATTCGATAGTTCTGGCTGCAGCTCTGGTCTAGACAAACTCAGTAACCAGTGACGAGTAACAAGTGACAAGTGAAGAATAATCGCAATTGTTCTTGAGACGGCGCTTACTCGTTACTTGTCACTCGTCACTTGTCACTATAGTTCAATCAAGATTCTCTATTCTTCGTCGTCCTTGAACCCCATCTGCTTTTCTTCATAGCCGGACGGGATTTCAAAAAATGAGGCCGGGAAATTCTTGCTGCCCACGGAGAGGACCTCCATGGTCTGGCGGCTCGTTTCCTTGGCATTGCCCTTCTTGTCGATGGAAGTGTTCACCGTGACCATTTTCAAAGGAAAACCCAGGTCGGCTTCGGCTTTCATCTGTGCTTCGATCAGGTTGTCCAAGTCCTCGTAGCCGGTCTTGAAATCCCGGAAGCGGAACGATTCGGCCATTTCGGCCATGGCCTTGATCTTGGGAGTGGACCAGGCTTCCTTTTCGATCTTGACGTGGCTTTTGCTCTTGATGATGGCGATCTTCACTTCCATGTCGTATTCCATGAGCATTTTGCTGTGCTGGCAGGGATAGCCAAGGACCGCTGCGGTCCCCAGTTTTTCCATGTTGACCACGGGATTCTTGATCTTGATCTTGACCAGCTTGCCCACCACGCCGGCCATCTGCATCATGGCGTTCAGGGGCAGCCGCGAATAGGTCTTCTCGGCGGGATTCACCATATAGAGGGCGCTTTCATCGGCCTTGAACAGCCAGTAAGAGCCCTTCTGGAACATTTCATTATCCTTGTCCACTTCTTCGAAGATCTGCTTGACGTTGCCACCGCTGGCGCATACCTGCATGACGATGGTATTGCTCTGCCCCTTGGCCTGGGCTACGGTCACCGTCTTGGCCCGCCACTCCGCTCCGGCGAACGCGCTCGCGGCGAAGATCAAAATAAACATAACGATCAGGATCGGTTTTTTCATTGGTGTTCCTCCTTGGGTTCGAGAGAATTATACCTCAACTGGCTCTTAAATGACAAGGCTTCAATCTGAGTAAGGTTCGAAGTTCGATGTTCGATGTTGTAAGAAAAGGCAATTTAGAGAAATCCATCAGATAACTTCGAACCTAACGAGATCGCCGAATTCTCTGCTCCGAAAACTTCGAACCACGAACTTCGAACATCGAACGTTATTTAAGAGACAACAACGGTCTTGATATTCACGAACTCTTTAATGCCATAACCTGACAACTCCCTGCCGTAGCCCGACATTTTGACTCCGCCAAAGGGCAGGCGCGGATCGGACTTGACCATGCCGTTGACGTATACCGTGCCGGCTTCGATGGCCGCCGCCATTTTTTCCGCTTTGGCCCGGTCTTCCGTCCAGATGGATGCCCCCAGCCCGAAAGCCGTGTCGTTGGCGATGCGCAGCGCATCTTCCTCGTCGGCGGCCGTGATCAGGGCGGCCACGGGTCCGAACAATTCCTCCTGGTAGGCCGGCATGCCGGGAGTGACGCCGGCCAGGACCGTGGGCTGAAAATAAAAGCCGCGGCCCGCGTCCAGCCGCTTGCCCCCGGCCAGGATCCTGGCCCCAAGGCGGACCGACGCCTCGACCTGGCGTTCAAGCTCCGCCAGCAGGTCGGCCCGGGCCAGCGGTCCCAGATCGTTGCTTTCATCAAGGGGGTTGCCGGTCTTCAACTTTACGACAGCGGCCGTGAAAGCCTTTTGGAAGCGGCTGTATATGTCCTTGGCCACGATGAAGCGCTTGGCGGCGATGCAGCTCTGGCCGTTGTTGATCATGCGCGAGCCGACCGCCGCGGCCACGCATTCCGGCAGAGGGGCGTCGGCCAGGACGATGAAAGGATCGCTGCCGCCCAGCTCCAGAACCGTTTTTTTCAGCTGGGCGCCGGCCGCGGCGGCTACTTGGCGCCCTGCCGGCTCGCTGCCGGTCAAGGTTACAGCCCGGACCAGCGGCTGGGCGATCAGCGCGGCGACCTGGGCCGAGCCAACGCGCAGGTTGGCGAAAACGTGATCGGGAAAACCTGCCTGGCGGAAAATTTCCTCGATGGCCGCGGCACAGCCCTGCACATTGGAGGCGTGCTTGAGCAGGCAGACGTTGCCGGCCATCAGGGCCGGGGCGGCAAAGCGAAAAACCTGCCAGAACGGGAAATTCCAGGGCATGACCGCCAGGACCACTCCCAGGGGATCGAAACGGACATAACTGTCAGCCGCGCCGGTGGCGATGGGTTCTGGAGCGAGCATGGCCTCGGCGGTTTCCCCATAGTGCGTGCAGACCAGGGCGCATTTCTCCAATTCGGAAATCGCCTGGAGGATGGGTTTGCCCATCTCCTCACTCATCAGGCGGGCTAGGGAACTCTTTCCGGAGCGCAGGAGTCCGGCGGCGCGCAGCAGCAGCCGGGCTCGTTCGGCGAACCCTGTTTGCCGCCAGAGGCAAAAGGCCTCATGAGCCTTGAGCACGGAGGCTTCGACCTGGTCTGCTGATTGCTCGCTGAAACATTCCAGAAGCTCGCCCGTCGCCGGGTTGATTGACTCTAAAGGCATGGGTTTCTCCTTCCAACTCGGCTCATAGTGTAGGCAAAAACCTTGCGAATTACAATCGTAAGACGAGGTTCGAAGTTCGATGTTCGATGTTCGATGTTGCAAGAAAATGCATTTAAGCGAACTTCATCTAGATCTAACAGAATGAATTTTCGCTTAATATTTTTCCTTCTTTAACTTCGAACTTCGAACGCCGAACATCGAACCGCTCTTCGGATCTCCTTTGACATGCGCCCTACGCTTTGATATAAGTAAGTTTTTAATCAGAAACGAGACACCTGAACAGAAAGGAGAACCCAATGGGCGGATTTTTCGGTGTGGCTTCCAAAAGCAATTGCGCCGACGACGTTTTCTACGGCACCGACTACCACTCCCACCTGGGAACAAAGCGCGGCGGCATGGCCATTGTCGGCGCCAAAGGATTCGTCCGCGTCATCCACAATATCGAAAGCAGCCAGTTTCGTTCGAAATTCGATCCCGATCTCGAACGGATGGGCGGCCGCATCGGCATCGGTGTCATCAGCGACACGGACGATCAGCCGGTGCTCATCCGCTCCCATCTCGGCGATTACGCGATCGCCACGGTCGGTGTCGTGCAGAACGCCGAGGCGCTGGCAGGGGAAGCGTTTCGCAGCCGCCGCATTCACCTCACGGAAATGGGAAGCGGCGGCATCAATCCGACCGAGGTGGTTGCCTCGCTCATCAACAGGGAGGACAGTTTCGAAGCGGGAATCCGCCGCGCGCTGGCCGAGATCGAAGGCTCCTGTTCGCTGCTCATCCTGACCAAGGATGGAATTTATGCGGCCCGCGACCGGCGCGGCCGCACCCCGATCATCATCGGCAAAAAAGAAGGCAGCACGGCCGTGACCCTCGAAACCTGCGCTTTTCCCAACCTGGACTATCAAACCGAAAAAATTCTTGGCCCCGGGGAGATCGTGTTCCTGACTGCCGACGGCTGCGGCGGCATAAAAGAGCCGGAGAAGCAACTGCAGATCTGCAGTTTCCTATGGGTCTACTACGGCTATCCGGCATCGAGCTACGAGGGGATCAACGTCGAGGCCGTGCGCAACCGCTGCGGAGCCGCCCTGGCCCGCCGCTTTCCGGCCGTCATCGACTTCGTGGCCGGCATTCCCGATTCGGGGATCGGACACGGCCTGGGTTATGCCAACGAGGCCCGCATTCCGTTCAAAAGGCCTTTCGTCAAGTATTCGCCGACCTGGGCCAGAAGTTTCATGCCCCAGAAGCAGGACGTCAGGGATCTCGTCGCGCGCATGAAGCTGATCCCCATCAGGGAGCTGATCGATGGGAAGCGCTTCCTGTTCTGCGAGGATTCGATCGTTCGCGGCACGCAGCTCAAGGACACCATCCAGCGGCTTTACGATGCCGGCGCCGGCGAAATCCACATGCGTCCTGCCTGCCCGCCGCTGGTCCATGGCTGCAAATTCCTCAACTTCTCGCGCTCGCGATCGGAAATGGATCTGGCCAGCCGCCAGGCCGTTCGCGCGCTCGAAGGTCCGAACGCAAGGGATTACGCCGAATACACCCGCGCCGGAACGGTTGCGTATGACCGCATGGAAGAATCCATCAGGAAACGCCTGAATCTGACCACGCTGAAATACCAGGTATTGGATGATCTGATCGCGGCCATCGGCCTGCCGAAGGAAAAGCTCTGCACCTACTGTTGGGACGGAGCCGAATGAAAACGGCCGCCGGCAAACAGGGCGATATCACTCCAGGATGATCTTGCCGGCGTTGCCCGAAAGCCCCACTTCAAAGGCTCTCTGGAACTCCTCCATCTTGAAGCGGTGGGTGATCAGCGGCTTGAGGTCGACCTTGCCCGAAACCAGCAGGGCGTCCATCTGGTACCAGGTTTCGTACATGCGCCGGCCATTGATGCCCTGCACGGTCACGCCGGGAAAAATGATGTCCTTGGCCAGGTCGAGGCTGAGCGGCTTGGCCGGAATGCCCAGCAGCGAATAGCGGCCGTTCTTGCGGATGGAGCGGAAGCCCTGGGCGATGGCGGCCGGGTGGCCCGACATCTCCAGCACCACGTCCGCGCCCTGGCCCCCGGTCTGCGCCCGCACAACCTCTTCCACATTCTCCCTGGCCGGGTCGATGACGCGGTCGGCGCCCATTTTGCGGGCCAGGTCCTGGCGAAAGGGCATTACCTCGCTGACCAGCACCAGGGACGCCCCGGCGGCCTTGCAGACCGGGATGGCCGCGATGCCGATCGGGCCGCCGCCCAGGATCAGGAAGGTTTTCGCTACCGTGGGCCCGGCCATGACCGTGTGCACGGCATTGCCGAACGGGTCGTAGATGGCCGCCCATTCCGGGTCGATGCCGGCCGGCACGCGCCAGAGGTTGGACTCGGGCACGGCCAGGTAGTCGGCGAAGCAGCCGTCACCGTCCACGCCCAGGATGACCACATTCTCGCAGAGATGGGCGTTGCCGGTGCGGCACTGGAAGCACTGGTTGCAAACGATATGCATCTCCGCGGTCACCAGGTCGCCGATCTTGTAATGGCGGATGTCGGCGCCGGTTTCCACGATGGCACCGTAAAATTCGTGCCCGGTCGTGACCGGGGGCTTGAGCCGGTTCTGGGACCACTCGTCCCACTTGTATATGTGCAGGTCGGTGCCGCAGATGGCCCTTTTGTGGACCTTGATCAACACTTCATTGGCCTTGATGGCCGGGACGGGAACTTCCTGCATTTCCAGACCGGGTCCGGGCTTCATTTTGCGCAATGCCTTCATATTGCCTTTCATGGGAGAACTCCTTGGATTGGTAAAGGCCATTTTAATATTTCCCTGCCTCAAATGCAAGCATAAACTCAGTGACAAGTGACAAGTAACCAGTGACAAGGAATTGCAAATTTTTGCTCTGTTGCTGCTAATTCATTTTTTTCTCCCTCGTCACTTGTCACTCGTCACTTGTCACTTAGTCTTTAATTGCATATAATGCTTTTTCAATATGAGGCAATTGTGAGAAAACGATCTATCGGACTATGGGCACTCGCATTTCTCCTGACCCTTGTGCTGGCAATATACCAGCGCCTGAGCGGTCCCACCCACCCTGTCCGCGGCTTGGAAAAGGTTTCCGGCCTGACGCTCCAGTATAAATTCTACCGCAGTTGGACCCGTTTCCAGCCGTTGCCGGCCAGCGTGGCCGCATCCGGAGACGGAATTGATCTCCATCTCCATCACCGCCGCTTTCCATTCATCGCAGGAGAGAACTGGACGGCCGTGCCCATGAAAAAAAGAGACGGCCTGTTCCGGGCGGAAATTCCCGGACAGCCCGCCGCAGGCAAGGTGGCCTACAAGGTCGAGGTCCTGGCTGCTGGCAAAAACAGCTGGCTGAACCGGGGCCTGCCGATCATCGCCCGTTTCAAGGGCGAGGTTCCAGCAATCCTGCTCATCGTCCATGTCCTATTCATGTTCGCCGGGCTGCTGCTGGCCTTCCGCACCGGCCTGGGCGCGCTGTTCAACGAAGGCCCTGAAGGTACCCGCTGTGGGGGCCGCTGGCAAAAACTTGTTCCCTGGACCCTTGGGGTGACCGCGTCAGGCGGGCTGCTCCTTGGCCCCATCGTGCAGAAATACGCCTTCGGGGCCTTCTGGACCGGCTTCCCCCTGGGCGACGACCTGACCGACAGCAAAATCCTTTTCGCCGTTTGCGTATGGCTGGCAGCCTTTTTCCTGCGCAAAAAAAGCCGCTGGTGGACAATTGCCGCGACGATATTGATGATCATCGTATACTTGATCCCCCATTCGGTGTTGGGCTCTGAACTTGACTATAAAACCGGACAGGTTATTACTTCTAAATAAGGTTCGATGTTCGAAGTTCGACGTTCGATGTTGAGGGCGCTAATCGAGGTTCGATGTTCGATGTTGTAAAAGAAGAAGCTGAAATGAAATCTGCAAGATTAATAGTAAGAAAGATTCTGAGCACTATCTTCTTTTTTAAACTTCGAACTTCGAACGTCGAACTTCGAACCTACTTTTAGTTTATAAACCCAAGCCGCTAAACGTCTCCTCGGCCTCTTGCACCAGGTTCTCGACGATCTCCTTCACCGGCTTGGTCTCATGGATCAGGCCGACGCTCTGTCCGGCCATCAGGGAGCCGTATTCCACGTCGCCGTCCTGCACGGCGCGGCGCAGGGCTCCGACCCAGTATTTTTCCACCTCGTACTGCGCCTCAATGCGGTGGATCTCGCCGCGCTCCAGCTTCTGGATCAGTTCCAGCTGCAGGCGGCCGAACTCCTCGCTCCCCTTGTTCTTGAGGGCGCGCACGGCCACGACCGGCAGGGCCGAACTGTACTGCGGCGTGGCGAAGGCCTCGCGGGCGCGCGCCTTGCGGAACTTCTCCTTGAACGCCGGATGGGCCGGGCTCTCCTCGGCCATGGCGAAGAGGGTGCCCATCTGGGCGCCAGCCGCCCCCATCAGCAGCAGGTGGGCGATCATCTTGCCGGTGGCGATGCCGCCGGCAACGAAAACCGGCAGCTGCGGGTAAGCAAACAGTACCTGCTGGATCAACACAACAGTGGAAACATGGCCGATGTGGCCGCCGGCTTCACTTCCTTCCAGGATCAGGGCATCGGCGCCGTAGCCGATCATGCGCTCGGCAATGGAATCATTGGAGGCGAAGCACAGCACTTTGGCTCCGCTGGCTTTGGCGATCTTGACCTCTTCCTGGCGGGGAAAACTGCCGGCAAAAACGATGTAGGGCACGCGCCAATCCGCCACTTTCTCCAAATGGCTCCGATAATTCGGGGCGATGGTGATCAGGTTGACGGCGAATTGGCAGCGATCCTTTTGCAAGGTCTTCACTTCCTGTTCCAGGGTTTCTGGGGGCATGTTGCCCGCGGCCAGCACGCCGAACGCACCGGCAGCCGCCACGGCTTTGACCAGGCTGGATGTGCTGATCCAGGTCATGGCGCCGGCGATCAGGGGATATTCCACCCCCAGGAAATCCTGGCCGCGCAGCCAGTATTTTTGGTGTTTTTTGGCTATCATAGCAGAGATTTTAACACAGTATGCCGTCGAAAAAAAGTTCGAAGTTCGAAGTTCGATGTTCGATGTTAAAGACAAAGGCTCAGAATCGTAGGGGCGGCGTCTTGGACCCGCCCTTCTTGATTTTCGAAGTTCGATGTTCGATGTTAAAGAAAAAGATAGAAAAATTCCAAATCACAAATTCCAAATTTCAATAACCCATACGAGGCATTAAATATTTTCTTTTGTAGGGAACGCAGATCTGCGTTCCCTACAGGAGAATATTGTTAATGCATTTGTTTACGAAATTGGAATTTGAAATTTGGAATATTATTTCTTACTATCGCCTTTTCTTCCACCGTCAACCGTCCGCCCTTCGCCTTACGCCGAGAAAAGTTTTCCATTTTTTCGCCAAGCACCTCCTTGAATTCGGGGGAAAAATGGACTATAATTCAGTATCCTAATTCATGAAAACAATTGAATTTAATCCCGATGGCCAATCGACCGCATTTTCTCCAGATGCATTCCCTGCCGATGGGTTTCAAAAAAACGAGATTTTTCGGGAAATACTGCCTCTGATCTTTCATAAAATGAAAAACAAACTGACCCCGATCCTGGGTTACGCCCAGATCCTGCAATCCCGGTCCGGCGATGAGTTCGTCATCGACCGGCTGCGCAAGATCGAAAAAAACATGACCGAATTGACCGAAGCGCTCAATATTTTAAAGGATTATTTTAAGTCCGAGCCGGCGCCCATGCAGACAGGAAACATCAATCAAATCCTGCTTGAACTGGAGGGGCACTGGCAAAAAATCGCAACCGGCGCCAAGACCCGGATCGTGCTCGATCTGGATCCCCAGGCGCCCGACCTGCCGCTCGACGCCACCCAGCTGAAAATTCTCCTGCTGAACATGGTGGACAATGCCGTGACGGCGCTGAAAATGAAAGAGGCGCGGGACAAGGAAATCCGCCTGAGCACTCGCCTGGAGGACGACAAACTGAAAATGGTCATCCGCGACAATGGCTCCGGCATGAGCGAAGAAGAGATCCTCAACATCTGGATGCCGTTTTATGCCAAGTTCCCGGAACATGCCGGCCTGGGACTGGTGATATGTGAAAAGGTTATCGCCAATCACGGGGCCTCATGCCGCGTTTCATCCTCTCCGGGGGAATTCAGCCAATTCGAGATCCAATTCCCGTGGCCGGAAAATCCGGCAAAAAAGCAAAAAAAGAGCGCCGACAAAGATCCGTGCTCCGAATCATAAAGGAGGCAGCATGAAGAGCAAGTTTGTATATTTTTTTTCCAAGAGATTGAGCGAAGGCAGCAAGGAGATGAAGAATCTCCTGGGCGGCAAAGGCTCGGGGCTGGCCGAAATGGCCAGCATCGGACTGCCGGTCCCGGCAGGCTTCACCATCACCACCGAAGTCTGCGCCCTGTTTTATAAAAACAACCGCCGTTATCCCGCGGGCCTGGAAAAGGAAGTGGATGAGAACATGCGCAAGCTGGAAAAGGAAGTGGGGAAAAAATTCGGCGACGCCGACGATCCCCTGCTGGTTTCGGTGCGCTCGGGAGCGCCGCTTTCCATGCCCGGGATGATGGAAACCATTCTCAACCTCGGCCTGAACGACCGTTCGGTGGCTGGCCTGGCCAAGAAAACCGGCAACCGCCGCTTCGCCCTGGACGCCTACCGCCGCTTCATCATGATGTACGGCTCCACGGCCAAGGGCATCGACCGGGAAGAATTCAACCGGAAATTCGAAGCGTTGAAAAATCAGCGCACCCGGACCAGGCTGAACCTGGAGGCCCATATCAAGGTCAACGATACCGATGTGGACGAAGGCGAACTGGAACAGCTGGTGGCTGAATTCAAGGCCGTCTATAAAGACCACATCGGCAAGGATTTTCCCCAGGACCCCAAGGAACAGCTTTGGGGATCGGTGGACGCCGTCTTTGGTTCCTGGATGGCCGAAAAAGCAGTCACCTACCGCCGCGTGGAAAAGATCCAGGGCGTGATCGGCACGGCCGTCAACATCCAGCAGATGGTGTTCGGCAACATGGGTCCCAAGAGCGGCACCGGCGTCTGCTTCACCCGCGATCCCAACAGCGGTGAAAATATTTTTTACGGCGATTACCTGGTCAACGCCCAGGGCGAAGACGTAGTGGCCGGCATCCGCACCCCGATCAAGCTGTCGGAGTTCGAAAAAGCCGACCCCCGGTCCTACCAGCAGCTGGTCGACGTGCGCCGCATCCTGGAGGGGCATTTCAAGGACATGCAGGACCTGGAATTCACCGTGGAAGAGGGGCGCCTCTACATGCTCCAGTGCCGCACCGGCAAGAGGTCGCCCGGCGCCTCGTTCAGAATCGCCGTGGACATGGTTGAAGAAAGGCTGATCCGCAGGGAAGAAGCGGTGCTGCGCATCAAGGACAAGGACATCGAGGGGATTTTTTACCCGATCATCGACCCCGACCAGAAAGAAGAGATGAAGAAGAATTTCCTGGTCGCGGGCATCGACGCCGTTCCCGGCGCCGCCACCGGCAAGGTGGTCTTCAACGCCAAGGATGCCGAAGCCGCCGCCGCCAGGGATGAAAAGGTCATCCTGGTGCGCAAGGAGACCAGCCCCGAAGATGTCGGCGGCATGCACGCCGCCCAGGGCATCTTGACCGCCACCGGCGGCAAAACCTCGCACGCGGCCGTGGTGGCCCGCGGCTGGGGCAAGTGCTGCATCGTCGGCTGCGAGAAATTGAACATCAATTATGAAAAAGAAGAATTGTCGGTCGGCGACATCGTGGTCAAAAAGGGAGAGGAGATCACCCTCAATGGATCCACCGGCCTGGTCTACCGCGGCGCCATGCGCCTGATCAAGCCAGAGCCCCCCGCCTCCTTCAAGACCCTGATGGGCTGGGCCGACGGGATCCGCGCCATCAAGGTACGCACCAACGCCGACACGCCCTACGACGCCCGCAAGGCCGTCGAGCTCGGGGCGGAAGGCATCGGGCTGTGCCGAACCGAGCACATGTTCTTCGACACCGAGGAGCGCCGCCTGGCCATCCAGGAAATGATCGTGGCCGACACCCTGGAAGGCCGCGTCGACGCCCTGAACAAGCTGCTCCCCTTCCAGAAAGAGGATTTCAAGGGCATATTCAAGGCCATGGACGGCTTGCCGGTCACCATCCGCCTCATCGACCCGCCGCTGCACGAGTTTGTCCCCCACACCGAGGAAAAGCAGAGAAAGCTGGCGCAAGATATCGGCGTCCCCTACGAAAAGATCCGCTACCGGGTCGAGCAGCTGCACGAAGCCAACCCCATGCTGGGGCATCGCGGCTGCCGCCTGTGCATCACCTACCCGGAGATCCTTGACATGCAGGTGCGAGCCATTATCGAAGCCGCCTGCGAATGCGCCGCCGCCGGGACCCATGTCTATCCCGAGATCATGATCCCGCTGACCATCGACAAAAAGGAGCTGCAGATCCTGGCGCTCCGCACCCGCCGGGTCGCCGACGAGATCATCCTGAGCAAAAATGCAACATTGAAATACCTGGTCGGAACCATGATCGAGGTGCCGCGGGCGGCGCTGCTGGCCGACCAGATCGCCGAGGTGGCCGAATTCTTCTCCTTCGGCACCAATGACCTGACGCAGATGACCATGGGCATCTCCCGCGACGACGCCGGCAAGTTCCTCCCCGACTACGTCGACGAAAAAAAGGCCGGCGTCTTCGCCGACGACCCCTTCCAGTCGCTCGACCAGGCCGGCGTGGGCATGCTGGTCAGAATGGGCATCGAAAAAGGCCGCCAGACCAAGCCCGGCCTCAAGATCGGCATCTGCGGCGAGCACGGCGGCGAGGCCAAATCCGTGGAGTTCTGCTGCCGGGTGGGCATGAATTATGTCTCCTGCTCGCCCTTCCGCGTGCCCATCGCCCGTTTGGCGGCAGCCCAGGCCGAGATCAAGAAGGCCTCCCAGGAAAAGGCGTCCGCTCAGCCAAAAAAGAAAGCCGTCAAGAAAGCCAAGGCGGTGAAAAAGCCGGCGCCGCCCAAGAAAAAGGCCGCTCCCGCGCGCAAAGGCAAAGCTGCTAAAAAAATCGCAAAGAAAACGCCTGCGAAAAAGATCGTTAAGGCCATCAGGAAGCAAGCTCCGGGCAAGCGTAAGATCGTTCGCGGCAAGAAAGCAAAATAAAAAAAGAACTTCAATTATGGATCAAAAGGGGCAAGCCTCCGGGCCTGCCCCTTTTTTTTAGAGGAATTTCGCAACTCACCCCCTGCCCCCCTCTCTTCTTAAAGAGAGGGGGAATAAAAATGAAAAGGATTGGTGGAATAATTAATACCATGGGATAATCAGAGGAATGCAAGAAGAAATCATACGGAATGTACGAGAACTGAGAAGAAATCAAACACCTGCAGAAAAGCTTTTATGGGAAGAACTTCGAAATCGCAGATTCTTATCCAAAAAATTCATAAGGCAGCATCCGATCAAATTTGAAATAGAAGGCAAAAAGGGTTTTTTTATTGCAGATTTCTTTTGTTATGAGAAAAAACTGATCATTGAAGTAGATGGCGATATTCATTCTAAGCAAAAAAAATATGACCAGTATAGAGATCTAATCATTCATGAACTTGGATTCAGAGTGGTACGAGTAACAAACAAAATGGTAAAAGAAGATATGGCACACTTTTTAACCGGAATTCTTACCCCAATTTTAAACAGTAAAATTGATTTGACTTGACATCCTCTTCACCCTCATCTCCCCTTCTCTTCCCAAGAGAAGGTACGCATCGCTATACCGAGGCCTTAGCGAGGTATACTGCGATGCCATCCCGCAAAGCGGGGGGTTGGGGGATGAGTTGGAGACGCCCGTCAACTCACCCCCTGCCCCCCTCCGCATTGCGGAGTGGCATCGCTATATGTTTCGCAAGGCCTCAACATAGCGATGCGTATCTCTTCCCAAAGAGAGGGGGATATTAGAAGTGAGTTTGATCTTGAATTCCAAATTAATGCTAAATTAAAATCACTCCTTCTCGCATCTCCCCTTCTCTTCCCAAGAGAAGGTACGCATCGCTATACCGAGGCCTTAGCGAGGTATATTGCGATGCCATCCCGCAAAGCGGTGGTTGGGGGATGAGTTAACGAACATCAGTCGCCTTATTCTATTGACATTTTTCTATCAATTTCTTACAATTCATTTTCCCCATGCAAGAACAAAGCCAACAAACCATGAAAGCACTGGAAATAAAAGACCTGAAGAAAACCTTTCGCTCCAACTTCCTGTTCAAGAAATACCGGATCCTGAAAGGCATCCAGCTCAGCGTGGAAAAAGGCGAAATATACGGCTTCCTGGGCCCCAACGGCGCCGGTAAGACCACCACTATCAAGTGCATCCTGGGCTTGCTCTTCCCGGACCAGGGCGAGATCCTGATCGACGGCCAACCCGCCCATTCCGTCACCGCCCGGCGCCGCATCGGCTTCCTCCCCGAAAACCCCTATTTTTACGATTACCTGAGCGCCCGCGAGCTGCTTTTCTTTTCCGCCTCGCTGTTCAACCTTCCGGCTGCCATAGTGCGGGACCGGGTGGCGGCGCTGATCCACCAGGTGGGCTTGAGCGGTTATGAAGACCTTAAACTGCGTAAATTCTCCAAGGGCATGATCCAGCGCCTGGGGCTGGCCCAGGCCCTGATCCACGATCCCGATCTCCTGATCCTCGACGAACCGTTCTCCGGCCTCGACCCTATCGGCCGCAAGGACCTGCGCACCCTCATCCTTTCCCTGCGCGAGCAGGGCAAAACCATTTTCTTTTCCTCCCATATCCTGCAGGATGTCGAGATGATGGTCGACCGGGTCGGCATCATCCTTAACGGCGCCATCCGCCGCGAGGGCAAATTGTCGGAACTGATCTCGCGCAGCATCCAGTATTACGAGATCGTCTGCGCCAATATTGCCGAAAAAGAGCTGGCCAAGATCCAGCCCAATTTCGTCTGCCGCGACGACCAGTTTTTCATCACCCTGGCCAGCGACGCCGACATCAACCTGGTGGTGGAATCGATCATCCACAATGGCGGCAGAATTGCGGCGGTCAACCCGGTCAAGATGACGCTGGAAGACATTTTTTTCAATGAAATGCAGCCGCACCGCCCCGCAACGACGGCTGGAGGGGCCGATGGAGCCCGGACGTCCCGGTCTGAAGGGGCCGGGAGGGACAACCAATGAAAATGAGCATGAAGGGCATCGCCATCAACACCTTCAAGGAATCGGCGCGCAACAAGATGTTTTACCTGCTGGTTTTTTTCGGCATCCTGTTCGCCCTCAGTTCCAAGCTGATCAGTTTTTTGACCCTGGGCGACGCCATGAAGGTCCTGAAGGACACCGGCCTGGCGGCCGTCAATTTCTTCTGTGTCCTGATCGCCATCTTCACCGGCATCAACCTGGTCTACAAGGAAATTGAAAAAAAGACCATTTTCAACATCCTGAGCAAGCCGGTCTCCCGCGACCAGTTCATCATCGGCAAGTTCCTGGGACTGGCCCTGACCATGCTGACGGCGCTGGCGGCCATGGCCGGCATTTTTTTTCTGTTCGTCTGGATGAGCGGCGGCGGCTTCGACCTCAAGATTATTCTCTATTTCTTCATGCTGTTCCTGGAACTTCTGGTCATCGTGGCCATTTCCCTGCTCTTTTCCTCATTTACCACCCCGATCCTCTCCTTCATTTTCACGGTTTCGCTTTACCTGATCGGCCACATCATGTGGACGTTCAATGAATTCAAGACGGTCCTGCGCGTCCCGTTCTGGAAGCATTTCATGCAAGGCCTCTACTACCTACTGCCCAACCTGGACAAGTTCAACATCAAGAACGAAGTGGTGCTGAACACGGCGTTCAACCCCTGGACCATCCTGTTTTCCGTTCTCTATGCCCTGGCCTATATCCTGGCGCTGCTGGCCGTCACCATCCTGATCTTCCGCAGAAGGGAATTCCAATGATCCCGGGCCGGCTGCTGGCGGTCATTTTCATGGCCGGCCTGTTGCTGGCAGCCGGAATGCAGAACCGCTACGATGCCACGGTCAACTACTTCGGCGACCGCGCCACCTTTGTTTCCCTGCCGTCCGGCAAGGCGCTGAAGACACTCTCCTTCGGCTACAGCAACCTGGCCGCCGACCTGCTGTTCATCTGGTCCATTCAGTTTTATTCCGCCACCTACCTGACCAACCGCTTCGATTTTTTGGAAAGGGTGTACGACACCATCACCGATATCTCGCCGCAGTACAAAGAGCCTTACATCATCGGTTCGCTGATCATGGTCTACGAAGCCCGGGATATTCCCATGGCCTTGCGCCTGCTGGACAAGGGCTCGCGTCACAATCCAGACGAATGGTTTTTCGACCAGGACGCCGGTTACTACTGCTTTAAATTCTTGAAGGATTACCCCAAGGCCGAGTTTTATTACCAGCGGGCCGCGGCCAAGCCCGGCGCCCCGGCTTTTGTCAAGCGCTGGAAAGCCCACCTGGTGTATCTGAACGACGACCCCGGGGCGGCCTACCGGATGTGGCTTGAAATTTACGAAAATGCCGGCGACGCCATGGAAAAAGCCGCGGCCTTCAACCACCTTTACCAGATCAAGTCCGAAATCGATACGGGTTTGCTCGAGGAAAAGATCGCCAGGTTCCGTGAAAATTTCCGCCGCTGGCCGTCATCCCTGGTCGAGCTGATCAAAGCCAGGCTGGTCAGCGCCCTGCCCAGCGATTTTTCAGGCAACGACTATATCTACGATCCCGAAAAGGGCACGGTCACCGCCGCGAGGATATTCCGATGGAAACGGCGCTGACCATCATTTTCGGCTTGATCATCGGCAGTTTTTTGAACGTGGTGATCCACCGCCTGCCGCTGGGAGAAAGCGTGGCTTTCCCGCCCTCGCATTGCCCGCGCTGCAACGCCGCCATTCCTTTTTATTTCAACATCCCGCTGCTGAGCTATGTTTTTTTAATGGGCCGCTGCCGCGCCTGCCGCGGCAGAATATCACCCCAATACCCGTTGGTCGAGGGGTTTTGCGCTTTCGGCTTCTGGCTGGCGGTCCGCCATTACGGGCTGACGCCGCAGGCTGCGGCCAGCGCCGTATTCATCTGTTTGCTGATCGCCCTGGCGGCCATCGACAGCAAGCACATGATCCTCCCCGATGAGCTCACCTACAGCGGCGCCGCTTTTTTTTTCATCTATTCATTCTTCAATCCCGAAGTCGGCCAGCTGGCAGCCTTGCTGGGCGGCCTGGGCGGGGCGCTGTTTTTCGCCGGCCTGTATTATTTTTACCTTAAGGTCAGAAAGATCGAGGGGCTGGGCTTCGGCGACATCAAAATGGCGCTGTTCATGGGCCTTTTTCTGGGGCCGCGCCGGCTGGCGGTGGCCGTTTTCCTGGCTTCGCTCTCCGGCCTGCTGGTGGGGGTCTTCATGATCGTCTTCAGGAAAAAAAATCTCAGGCTGGCTCTGCCTTTCGGCCCGTTCCTGAGCCTGGGCAGCTTCGTCTCCCTGTTCTGGGGCGACGCCGTCCTGGACTGGATCGGCTCGCTCTGGCTCCTGACATGAAAAAAAGTTTTCTGGTGCTGGTCATGGTCATCCAGATCCTGGCCCTGTTCGTCTTCGAGAACATGCGCGCCCTTTTCACGAGCCTGGAAAAAAACGAGATCGCGGCCATCATCGCTCAAAGCGATCTGCAGGCCGAGCTGCACATGCAAAGATCGCTCCGGCGCCTGCCCGGCGCGGGCCGGGCAAATTATTTCGACCAGGTCCTGCCCATGCCCGGCGCGGAAAGTTCCCGGCGGGTCATCCCGGCGGGAAAGGGACAGCTTTTGCTGATCCGCAAGTCGCTGGACGGCAAATCGGGCCTGCTTTTTAAAAAGACCATCCAGTCGCGCCAGCTGGACGCTCTCCGCCAGCTGAAAAAAATCCTTTCGGCTTTGATCATTTTCCTGGGAATTTTTATCGTCGCCTGCGGCGTTTACCTAATCGTGCTGCTGAAGAAAAGGGAACCGGAAGGAGGCTCCGGCACCGGCTCCATTTTCCAGGACTACCTGGTCGACATGAAAAATGCGCAGCTGGAGCTGCAGAACCAGGTTGCCGAGCAGAGCCGCTCCACTTTCCAAAAAGGGGAGTTGAACAAGAGCATCATCAATACCGTCCACCTGGGCGTGATATTCATCTCCGCCAGCAACCAGATCGAAATATTCAATCCCGCGGCGCAGAAACTGTTCAACCGCAGTTTGGCCAGCGCCAAGAACAATTCCCTGGCGTCGGTTCTGCAGGGACATCCAGGGCTTACCGCCTTCATCCAGGGCAGTGAAAAGAAAAATTCCGCCGAGATCGAAAGCGGTTCCCAGATTTTTTACGTCGACGTGGTGCCCGTCGCGGACAGCGGCCGCCTGGTTCTGGTCCGCGACATCAGCTCCGAAAGGAAAAAGGAAAAGATCGAGCGCCAGAACGCCAACCTGATGATGCTCGGTGAAATGGCCGCGGCCCTGGCCCACGAGATCCGCAATTCATTGGGGGTCATCCTGGGCTACAGCAAGGCCATGCGCACGGAACCGGAAAAAACGCGCAAGATCACCCGCGAGATCAATTTTTTGAGCCAGATGATGGAAAGCTTTCTGCAGTTCGCCCGGCCGGTGGAAAAGATCAGCCGCAAGAAAACCGATGTCGGCAAGGTGATCGCCGCGGCCGCGGCCGCCCAGGAAATGGCCCTCGACCTGCCGGATGGCGCCTTGCACCTGAAAAGCGATCCGCTGCTGCTCAACGTCATTTTTTCCAATCTGGTCCTCAACGCCAAGCAGGCGGGCGCCAAGCGCCTGAGGGTGGAATTCTCCACCGCGGCGACTCCCTCGCTGACGCTGGCCGACGACGGGCCCGGCATCGCCGCAGCCATCCGCGACCGGATCTGGCTGCCGTTCTTCAGCACCCGCGACAAGGGCACCGGCATGGGCCTGGCCACGGTCAAGAAGCTGGTCAGCGCTTTGAACGGAGACATTCAGTTGCTGGAGAGCGCGGGCGGAGCGAAGTTCAGGATCGTGTTTTACATATAACAAAACCATTGCAGGTTCGATGTTCGAAGTTAAATAAAAAGATGTAGTTTGAAATCTTTTTTTATTATGCCAAATGGATTTTGCTTTTGCACGCTTTCTTACAACATCGAACATCGAACCTCGAACATCATTTCATGCCCTGGGCCTGGAACTTCTAGCTTCGAACTTTTAAGATCGCTTCGGCTATGGCCAGGTCCTGCGGGTAGGTGATCTTGATATTGCTGGCCGCACCCTCGACCGTGACCACCGGTGCGAGCGCAAAGCGCAACACCAAAGAGCAATCGTCGCTGGCATCGGTCACGCCGCCGGCGCGCGCCTTTTCGTGGGCCAGGCGTATGAGCTCCAGCTTGAACCCCTGCGGCGTCTGCACCCGGCGAAGCTTGCCGCGGTCGAGAACGGCCGCCACCACTCCGGCATCGTCGATGCGGATGGTCGTATCGCTGACCGGAAGAACAGGCATGACCGCCCGGTGGCGAGACAGCGCTTCCAGGACCCTGGTGATGACCTCAACCGGGACCAGCGCCCGGGCGGCATCGTGGACCAGCACGTTCTCCGCCCCTTCCGGAACGGCGGCAATGCCGATCGCCGAGGATTCCTGTCGTGTCCTGCCGCCGGCCAGAACCCTGATGACCTTGGGGAAAGGTCCGTCGGCAACCACTTTTTCCACCATGGCCAGGCGGTCGGCCGGGGAAACCAATAGGATGCCGTCAATGCCGCGATGGTCACGGAAGCGTTCCAGGCATATTTCGAGCAGCGAGCGGCCGGCGATCTGCAAAAACTGCTTGGGCAGGGGGCTTTTGAACCTATCCCCCGAGCCCGCGGCCAGGATTACGGCTATGGTGTTCATTTAGAGATTATAATCTATTAGAACCTGAATGAAAAGTTCGATGTTCGAAGTTCGAGGTTCGACGTTAAAAAGCACTATACGACGCTCGATGTTCGAAGGTCGAGGTTCAATGTCAAAAAACCAATAGTCGTATTTTTTTAAACTGCAAATCGATCGAAAATTCTTTTATAACTCATGTTATTCTCCTACAACTTCGAACTTCGAACCTCGAACATCGAACCTGCATTCACCCTATTATTTCATGGTCCGTTAAGGTATAATAAGTCCCGATAAATCAAAATGAAGAAGTATAGGTTTCTCTTTACCGGCGGCGGCACCGGCGGCCATGTTTATCCCAATATCGCCATCTATGAAGCCCTGAAGGACAAGTATCCCGACGCCGAATTCCTCTATGTCGGCACAAAAAAAGGCAGCGAAGCCGGCATCGTCCCCGCGCTTTCCCAACCCATGGAGTTTGTCCATGTCCGGTCCAGGGGACTGCCGCAGAACGTCAGGACTCCGAAAACCTTTTTCGCCCTGGCCGCCATTTTCCTGGGCACGGTCAAAAGTTTTTTCATCCTGCGCAAATTCAAGCCCGACATCATCATCGGCAGCGGGGGCTACGCGGCCGCCCCGGTGCTGCTGGCCGCTGCCCTGCTGAAAAAAAAGGTCTTTATCCACGAGCAGAACGCGGTCCCCGGCCGGCTCAACCTTTTCTGCGCCCGCTTCGCCACCCGGATCGGCGTCGCTTTCGCCTCGACCGCTTCCTTCTTTGCAGGCGCCAAGGCCGTGGCCACGGGCTATCCGCTGCGCCGGTCGATCCGCAGCGGCGGCAAGGAAAACAACCCCCTCGGCGGGGACCCCCAGGGCCGCGAAAAATTCAACGTCCCCCCGGACAGCCGCGTCCTGTTTGTCTGCAGCGGCAGCATGGGGGCGCGCACCATCAACCGCGCGGCCGCGGCGATCATCCCCCGGCTGCTGGCCCTGCCCAACCTTTTCATCATCATGTCCACCGGCAAGGCCTATGGCAAGGATTACAAGGCCTATGACGACACGGTGAAGATCCTGGAGCAGAACGGGCTGGCTCCCGAGATCGAGGGCCGGCTGCTGGTCAGGGAATATTTCGACCCCATCGCCGAAATCTACGCCCTATCCGACCTGGTTGTCTCGCGGGCCGGCGCCGGAGCCATCCAGGAGATCACGGCCATGGGCCTGCCGGCCGTCCTGGTTCCCAAGATCAACCTGCCGGCCGACCATCAGATCCTGAACGCCCGAGAGATAGAAAAAATTGGCGGCGCCCGGGTCCTTTACGAGGAGGTCGGCGGCGGCGGGATAAAGAACGAGATCTTTCTCGCGCCCGATACTTTTTACGACGCCATCACGGAGATCCTTGGCGCGCCCGAGCAACTGGCCGCGATGCGCAAAAACCTCCTTGCCATGGACCGGCCGGACAGCATCGCGATTATCTTGAATGCGGTCGAAGGCATCATAGAAAAAGACCGCGGCCCGGAAAAGGAAATCCATGTTTTTTACCTGCAGGCGGTGGAAGAGGAAAAAAACCTTGAACTGCCGTTTGCCCACACCAGCGTGGGCAACACTTTCCTGAGCGACGTCGTTCTGGAGAACATCGGCTCCAGCGTGCGCTTCGACATCCGGTTTCTGAATGACGAAGAACAATCCGTCATGATCCGGCGCCGGCAGGGGCGCGTCCAGTTGAATGACCGGGAGATCGCCGGCTGGACAATCTTAAGTCCCGACGACCGCGTCGGCATCGACGGCCGCACCTATATTTTTAAAAGTTACCTGGAAAAGACCAAGGGCAACGGCCATGATGACCTGGCCGTTTCCGTCCGGAACGGCCCCGCATCCGCCATCCAGGCCTCCCGCCTTCTCGTTTTCGGCCGCGAGATCACCGCCGCCGCCATTTTCGGGGCCGGCAGGGCCATGGACGTCTTCTCCATCGCCCGCACCGTTGCCGGTTTCTTCTCCCGGCTGCTGGGCAGCGGAGCCATGGAAAAGGCCTTGATGCCGATCTTTTCAGGCCTGTTCCGGCGCGGCCCACGCAAGAAAGCCTGGGAAGCCGCATCGCCCCCGCTAACTTGCACCCTGCTGTTTTCCCTGCTGCTTGCCGCGGCCGGCATGCTTCTGGCTCCGGCCCTTGTCGGAATTCTGTTTCCCGGCCTAGCCTCCCATGGCCTGACCCGGGACGCCGTGCGCATGACCCGCATCCTCTTTCCCAGCTTGTTCCTGGGCACGCTGGCGGCCATCCTGGCAGGATATTTGCGGGCTTTTCAAAGGTCCGCCAGCGTCGTGCTGGCGGGCTTGCTGTTCGCCGCCGGCGCCATTCTCGGCATTTTCCTGTTCCGGCCCGCCAGTGGCCCTTTTTCCCTGGCCTACGGCGTCCTGTTCGGCTGTCTGCTGCAAATCCTTTTCCTGCTGCCTTTTCTGCTGAAAACCTTGAGCCAGCCTGCCCTGGAGTTCACCTACCGGCCGTCCCTTAAAATCAACAGCGTCGCCGGCCGCAAGTACGCCTCTCAGCTCGCCCCGGTCGGGCTGGGCGAGGTTTTAACGAACAGCCCGGCGCTGGTGGACAAGTTCCTGGCTTCTTCCCTGCGCATCGGCTCGCTTTCCTACCTCTATTTTGCCATGGAGATCTTCCGCCTGCCGCTGGCATGGATCGCCCGGACCGTCAACCGATCGATCCAGATGGATTTTTCCGAATCCACCGCCCTGATGGACAAGGACAAGACAAAAAAGCTCTTTCTCGACGGCATGCGCTTCAACCTGTTCCTGCTGGCCCCCATCTCCATCCTGATGATCACGCTGGCCACCCCCATCGTGTCCCTGCTGCTGGAAAGGTTCAACTTCAGCGCCCAGGCGGTGTCCAGCACGGCCCTGGCCCTGCAATTCTACTCCATCGGCCTGATCGGCTGGGGTGTTCACGCCCTGACCACGCGGTTCTTCGTCGCGCGCCTGGAAAATCGGACCTCGATGTTCCTCGACTTTTTCCTGCTGGCCGTCCACGTGCCCCTGGTCATCTCGCTGGCGCGCACGCCTTTGCAATTTGCCGGCATCGCCCTGGCCACCTCCATTTCCTATCTCCTTTTCGCCCTGGTCCGCATCGCGGTCGTCATGGGCAAACTGAGGCGCGAGGGCGCGGAGACCATTACGGGCGAACTGGTCTCCGCGGCCGGCAAGACTTTCAGTGCCTGCCTATTGATGGTCATCGCCATCATCGAGGCCAAATTCGTCTTCAACCGCATCCAGTTCAACTCACGGACCATCGAAAACATCATTTTCTGCGTGTCGCTGACCTTCATGGGCACGGCCGTTTACTTTCTTTCGTCGCTGATCTTCAAAAACACCGGCATCCTGATCTTTAAAAAAAGGGGCGGCGGCCGGCCCAGTGTCCCCGTATCCCTGCTTTCGCCTTTTCGCTTCATGGACACCGTGGCCGCCAATCCGGAATTTTACAAGGCGGAATACCGCTATAAAATCAACCTGTACCTCTCCAACCCCAACTGGGAGATAAAGAATATCGGCATCAAGCTGATCGGCCTGTTCAAGGACAAAAGCAGGGGCGCCTACCTGGTCGACCTGCTGGCCGCCGGCCAGGGCAACGGCTTCATGCGCCGCAACGCCCTGGTCGCCCTCAAAGCCATCCATCTCTGGAACCAGGAAATAAAGGAACTGCTGCTGCGCCTGCTCCAAGACGGCTATTTCGAGGTGCGCGCGGCGGCCATGGATTACCTGGGGCAGCATATCAGCGAAAGCGAATACGTCGAATTGCAAAAGACCATCCAGCGCCGGCTCGACCGCGGCAGCCTCGATGAACAGATCGCCTGTTTGCGGCTCATGGCCCGCAAGGGCGGCCCGGGCGACCTGCCGCGGCTGCAGCGCCTGTACCTGGGCAGCAACTCCCTGATCCGCGAAGAGGTCCTGGAACTGCTCTACTCTTTCTACCGCCGCAACCTGCTGCCGCCGGCGGAGATCAAGCGCCAGCTCCAGCAGGTGCTGGTCACCTCCGACCATCTGACGCCCGAATTCAGGATCAAGTCCATCATCAGCCGCATATACCGGGAGATCGATCACCCATGATAATCTGGATCAGCGATTTCTTCGCCAACCTGCCGGGCCAGAGGCTGATGACCTACATCACCTTCCGGGCCCTGATGGCCGTGCTCACGTCATTTGCCATCGGCATCCTGCTGGGGCGCCGGGTGATCCGCGCCATCTACCAGTTGAACTTCCGCGACCGGGCCAGGGATTTCGGCGACATGTCGCCCCGCAACAAGGACGGCACCCCGACCATGGGCGGGCTGATCATCTTCTTTTCGCTGCTGATCTCGGTCCTGCTCTGGGGCAGCTGGAAAAAGCCCAACAATTTTTTCCTGGGCACGATCATCTTCACCGCCTTCTGGTTCACGGCCCTGGGTTTTTTCGACGATTACCTGAAAAACATCCGCGGCTCCAGCGACCTGGGCATGAACCGCGGCCTGAAGCTCTTCCTGCAGGCCCTGTTCGGGCTGATCCTGTCCCTGCTGCTGCTGGCCTCCGACGCCTCGCCCTTCACTCCCGAGATCGCCGGCAAGCTGTTCGTCCCTTTCCTCAAGAATCCGCTGCTCGACCTGGGCATTTTTTACTACCCCTTCATCATCCTGGTCATCATCGCCATCGCCAATTCCATCAATTTCGCCGATGGGCTGGACGGCCTGGCCACGGTCCCGGCCGGACTGCTGCTGGCGGTCTACGCCGTTTTCGCCTACATCGTCGGCAACTCGCGGGCGGCGAAATACCTGTGGTTCCCCTTCATCAACGGTTCGGGCGAGCTGGTGGTGGTGCTGGCCGCCCTGATCGGCGCCCTGGCCGCTTTCCTGTGGTTCAACGCCTACCCGGCCGAAATTTTCATGGGCGACACCGGCTCGCTGCTGATCGGCGGCGTCACCGCCACCTCGGCCGTGCTGCTCAAGCACGAGCTGCTTTTCCTGATCGCCGGCGGCGTCTTCGTCATCGAGTTCCTCTCTGTTTTCATTCAGGATTACATCGGCATCAAGCTGCTCAAGCGACGCATTTTCTACCGCGCCCCCATTCACCACACCTACCAGTTCCTGGGCATCGCCGAACCCAAGATCGTCATCCGCTTCTGGATCCTGGCGGTGATCTTCACCCTGGTCAGCCTGATCAGCATCAAGCTGCGCTGAAAAATCCATCACGGAGTTCATCATGCCCGCTAAAAAAACCGCTGCCGTCGTTACAAGCCAAAACCCGCAGGACTGGCACACCCTCAGCGCCGAAGACATCTCGCGCATGCTGGCCACCCCCGTCGAGACGGGGCTGTCCGCGGCCGAGGCCGCCCGCCGCCTGGAACTGTACGGCCCCAACCAGATCGAATCCGCCGAACGCCCCGGCTTCCTGCAGCTCCTGCTCGCCCAGTTCAACAACTTCATCATCCTGCTGCTGATCGGCGCCGCCGCCATATCCGGGCTGCTCGGCGAATGGATCGACTCAGGCGCCATCCTGGCCATCGTGATCCTGAACGCCACCCTGGGGGTGATCCAGGAACGGCGCGCCGAGGAGGCCCTGGCCGCCCTGAAGAAACTGGCCGCGCCGGAAGCCCAGGTGCTGCGCGGCGGCTCGCGCCGGACCGTCCCGGGCCCGGAGCTTGTGCCCGGCGACATCGTTTTCATCGAAGCGGGGAATTTCGTGCCCGCCGACCTGCGCCTGCTGGAGGCGGTGAACCTGCGCCTGGAGGAGGCCGCGCTGACCGGCGAATCGGTGCCGGTGCAGAAGGACGCCTCCATCCGCCTGGAAGCCGACGTGCCTCTGGGCGACCGCAAGAACACGGTCTTCATGGGCACGATAGTCAACTCGGGCCGCGGCCAGGGCATCGTGGTCTCCACCGGCATGCATACGCAGATCGGCCTGATCGCCGCCATGCTGCAGGGCGTCGAGAAGGAGATCACGCCGCTGCAGAAGCGCCTGGACGGTCTGGGCAAGGTCCTGGGCGTCGCCGCCATGGCCATCTGCGCCCTGGTCTTTGCCATCGGCCTGCTGCGCGGCCACGCTCCGCTGGAGATGTTCATGCTCGCCGTGGGGCTGGCCATCGCCGCCGTGCCCGAGGGGCTGCCGGCGGTGGTGACCATCAGCCTGGCGCTGGGCATGCGCGAAATGGTCAAGCGCCACGCCCTGATCCGCCGCCTGTCGTCGGTGGAAACGCTCGGTTCGACCACCGTCATCTGTTCGGACAAGACCGGCACCCTGACCCAGAACAAGATGACCGTCACCCGCCTGTGGGCCGACGGCCGATTCCTCAACGTCACCGGATCGGGCAATTCTTTGGCCGGCACGTTCCTGGACGGTGACCAGCCTGCCAAAAGCGACGATTATCCCGCCATGCATACCGCCCTGTGGATCGGAGCGCTGAACAACGACGCCCACCTGGAGATCTCGGGCGAAAGCGACGGTGAAGGCCGGACATACCGCCTGGTGGGAGATCCAACCGAGGGAGCGCTGCTGGTGGTCGCCGCCAAGGCCGGCGCCCTGCCGCGGCCGCTCAATCAGGCCTACCCGCGCGTGGCCGAGGTGCCCTTCGACGCCACGCGCAAGAACATGATCACCGTCCACCACATCTTCAATCCAAGTTGCGCCGACAGCTCGCCTTTCGATGAAAGCCACAAAAACAGCGGCTACGCCGTCGCCGTCAAGGGTGCGCCCGATATGGTCTTGAACCTGTGCACGCGCTACCAAATGAGCGATGACCGGGTCGCCCCGCTGGACGATGAGCAGCGGCGCCGCATCCTGGAGGCCAACGACGCCATGACCCGCGACGCCCTGCGCGTCCTGGGCCTGGCCTACCGGGTGGAAAAAGAGCTTCCCGATGTCAGTGACGTCGCGGCCGTCGAGAAGGATCTGGTCTTCGTCGGCCTGGCCGGCATGATCGACCCGCCGCGGCCCGAGGTGGCCCCGGCCCTGGCCCAGGCCAACCACGCCGGCATCCGCACCATCATGATCACCGGCGACTTCCCCAACACGGCCCAAGCCATCGCTGCCTCCATCGGCCTGCTGCGCCCCGGCCACCAGGTGCTGACCGGCAAGCAGGTCGACGCCCTGAGCGACGACGAGATGAAGCGTGACGTGGAGAGGACCGATGTCTTCGCCCGCGTGTCTCCGGAGAACAAGCTGCGCATCGTCACCGCCCTGCGCGCCAACCAGGAAGTGGTGGCCATGACCGGCGACGGGGTCAACGACGCCCCCTCGATCAAGGCCGCCGACATTGGCGTGGCCATGGGCATCACCGGCACGGACGTGGCCAAGGAGAGCGCCGACATGGTGCTCACCGACGACAATTACGCCAGCATCGTCTCGGCCGTGGAGCAGGGGCGCATCATCTACGACAACATCCGCAAGTTCGTCTTCTTCCTCCTCTCCTCCAACGTGGCCGAGATCATGATCATTTTCCTGGCCATGCTGGCTGGCCTGCCTTCGCCGCTGACCGTCATCCAGCTCTTGTGGCTGAACCTGATCACCGACGGCGCGCCGGCGCTGGCCCTGGCCATGGAAAAAGGCGATCCCGACATCATGAACCGCAAACCGCGGCAGCCGCAGGAGCCGGTAATCAACGCCAATATGCGTCTGGGCATCGCCATCCAGACCCTGGCGCAGACCGGGGCCGTGCTGACCGCATTCGTCCTGGGGCTGCTCTGGCACCTGCGCGGCGGCGACTCCCTGCCGGCCGGCGCCAACCCGCTGGTGTTCCTGCTCAACTACGACTGGCGCGGCCTCGACGTGCAGAGCGCCGAGACCATGGCCTTTCTGACCCTTTCCCTGTGCGAACTGTTTCGCGCCTATACCGTGCGCTCGGAAAGGATATCGGTCTTCAAGCTGGGGCTTTTTTCCAACCGCTTCATGCAATACGCGGTCGGGCTTTCCCTCACCCTGCTCATCCTGGTGGTCACGTTGCCTTTCCTGCAGCCTATTTTCAACACTCACTTTCCGTCCCTGCGGGAATGGGGCGTCGTTCTCGGCCTGGCGCTGGTGCCGGCTATTGCCGAGGAAATGACGAAGCTATATCTCAGAAGAAGGGATCGGAAATGAAGAACTCAGTGACGAGTGACAAGTGACGAGTGACAAGGAGCTGCAAGGGATCGAACTATAGTGACAAGTAACAAGTGACGAGTGACAAGTAAGAAAGAAGATAAAACGAAACATAAATAGATGAGGAGGACGTATTGCAGTCGCACAAAGATTTGAATGTTTGGAAACAGAGCATGGAATTCGTTTCAAATATTTATCGTTTGACTCGAGATCTTCCAGTTGAAGAACAATACGGGCTTTCGTCTCAAATGCGTCGCGCTGCCATATCAATTCCGAGCAATATAGCAGAGGGTGCAGCACGTAATTCAAATAAAGAATATATGCAGTTTTTATATATTTCTTTAGGTTCGTTGGCTGAAATTGAAACTCAGCTGGATATTGCTGAAAGATTGGAATATATTGCGAACTCAAATGATCTATCCATTGATGTGATCGAAATAAGGAAAATGCTTCTGGGATTGATCGCCTTCGTTGCCAGAAGGAAAAAACTGCCAAAAACATAAAGTATCATCAATCGCCTTTTTTTGTTATTAACTCATTTGAATGCTGTTTCTTGTCACTCGTTACTCGTCACTTGTCACTTAGATCGAAAATCCTCTATCCACCTTGATTTACTATCAAAACTACTGTAAAATTATAGCAAATGTTTAAACTATTCAAACGCAAGCCCAAGGTCAAGAAAGAACGCACGGTCTCGGTCGGACGCGAGTATTTCGAACTCATCGTCGAAACGCTGATATACGTCTTTTTCGTCAACACCTTCCTGCTGCAGTCGTTCGTCATCCCCACCGCCTCCATGGAGAAAACATTGCTCATCGGCGACCATCTGCTGGTCAACAAGGTGGCGTATTCCAATTCGATCAGCCCGGTCGGCGGCCTGCTGCTGCCCCAGGTCAAGATCCGGCGCGGCATGATCGTCACCTTCAAGGCGCCGCCCGACATGGAAAAGGAATACGTCAAGCGCGTGATCGGCATGCCCGGCGACCGGCTGCACATCCGCGACAAAAAGGTCTTTATCAACGGCCGGCCGCTGGCCGAAAGCTACACGGTTTTCAAGAGCGTGGACTACGGGGCCGAATTCCCGCCGCCAAACCATTACGACTGGTATTTCCAGTTCCCCTTTGACCTGCGCCAGACGCAGAGAAACCCGGACGGCAGCCTGGATTACATCGTGCCGCAGGGCCATTATTTCTGCATGGGCGACAACCGCGACAATTCCTTCGATTCACGCTTCTGGGGCCCGGTGCCGGCGGGTTACATCGTGGGCAAGCCCTGGCGCATATACTGGTCCTACGAATCCAATTCCGACGAATACCTGACCCCGGGCTTCATTTACAAAATCAAGGACCTGGCCCTGACCGTGGTGCGCTTTTTCACCCGCACCCGCTGGGACAGGACCATAAAGGCGATCAAGTAGAAGAAGTGATCAGTGATGAGTGATGAGTGATGAGACAGAAATAAAAACGTCGGTCGATATTCTTAAATTCCAAATCACAAATTCCAATTTTCAAATAAATTCCAAGTTCCAAATTCCAATGACAAAAACAAGGATCAGTTTTAAGATATACCGGACTATTGCAACTTCTCGTAACGTATTACGCATAACGCATCACGCATTGCTTTTTTCCGCGTTTGGGTCATTGGTTCATTGGTGCTTTGTGCTTGTTTGTGATTTGGTGCTTGGAATTTGGAATTTTAGTTTTCCTCGTCTCTTGTCACTGGTCACTCGTCACTGATATGAAACTCGATTTCGCATTCAAAGGCAAATGGCTGGTCCGCTATGAGCCCGCGGAATTCGCTTATCCCGAGGTCCTGACCCTGCTGCCGCCCTTGCAGGCCCGGCTGGAGCAGCAGGGGCTCAATTACAAATTCCTGAACATCCATCTCAGCCGGGCCGTTCGCCGCAGCCGCTTTTTCCCGGTCGGCGACCGTCTCTTCATCAAGCACAACGGCAGCGATATGCCGCCCGCCGAGACCGATCCCGGGGCTTTTGCCGTCCGGACCCACCTGGAGCCCCTGGCCAGGCCCATTCGCTCGATCGACCTGCTTTTTCCGCGCTTGCCCAGCGACCGGCGTTGGCAAACCATGGGGCTGCCCGCGGCCCAGCTCTTCCTGGCCGCCAGCCTGCAAGCCAGCGGCTTCCAGGTCTCGCCCCTGATGCTTGACCTGCCGGCCGCAACGACTGCTGCTGAAGCGAGCACGGCCGACATGCTGGGTTTTACCCTGTTCGAGGACCTGATATTGCCGGCGCGCGACTTTATATCCGGGCTGAAGCCGAAGTATCCCGGCCTTTTGGCCGCGGGCGGGCCGCTGCTGACCCTGGCGCCCCTGGCCGCCCTGGTTCACCTGCCGCAGATCGACCTGGCGGTGCGCGGCGAGGCCGAGCTGGCCCTGCCGGAGATCATCAACGCCCTGAACCAGGGCGACATTGAGGCGCTGTTCCGCCAGTCGGGCCTTTTCTGGCGGCAGCCCGGGCTGATCGTCATAGCGAATTTCGACCGCATCAACCGCCCGGAAACGTTCAAGCACGTGCGAATGGATCTCGGCTTTTTAAAGCCCGCGCAGCTGGCCCGGGGGCTGGAGATCAACTTTTCGCGGGGCTGCAAGCGCGGCTGCGTGTTTTGCTGCCGCGTGCAGGGGAGCAAATTCCGCAAGCTGCCCCTGGAAAAAGCCGAAGAGCTGCTGAAAAAATATGATGAAAAAACAGCGGAATTTTCCATCCCCGGCACTGCGGCCCGCGGCATGAACATCAATGACGACGACATCCTGCAGGACCCGGCTTACGCGGCCGCGATCTTCGCGCTGGTCAGGAAATACGGCTTCCGCATCCACGGCATCCAGACCTCGCCGGCATCGCTGGTCCAAAGCGGCGACGAGGCGAACGCCGGGGTCTTGGATCTCGCCGCCGATCCCGGGCTTTACCTTGACGGCCGGCCCCTGCTCTGGCTGGGAACCGACGTGTTCCTGCCGCAGAGGGCGCGGCGTTTGGGCAAGCGCCTGCCCTCGCCGCCGGCGTTTGCCGTACTTCTGGCCGAGCTCGAAAAGCGCGGCCTGCGCCATTTTCATTACTGGATCAGCAGCGACGGCGACTCGACCTGGGATGAATTCGTCGAAGAACTGGCCCTGATCGCAATATTTCAGCGAGATTTTCCCAATTTCGGCCTGCTGGCCCACGCGCCTTTCATCGTCCCCTACCCGGCCAGCCTGTTGTTCCGGCGGCTGACAAAAAATGACTCCGCTCCGGCGGCCATGAAGATCAGGGCCGAATTGCGGGCCCCCGACCCGCTGTTCGACCTGGTCCTGCCCGAGCGCCTGGAGACTGCCTGGCCGAACCTGAACCGGTTATTGCGCAACGAAAAAGCCGGGGGAGAAAAGGGCTTTTTTGACCTGCTGAAGGAAATAAATCTTGCAGCTGCCGCTCAGCTGGCTTATCACTTTCTCAAGCAGGAAGAGCTTCAGAGCCTGTCGATCGATCCGAACCTGGCGCGTGCCCGCGAGAGGCTGGAGAAGGTTATAGAAGAACTATTTGAACTCAGTGACAAGTGACGAGTAACAAGTGACAAGAAACAACAATTAAACGAGCTCGATAACAAAGGACAAGGAAGAAAGTATTGTTGAACTGTTATGTTTTTGGAGTTTTATTCTTTTTGGCGACATAAGCAAGTAATCCCAGCAGCATTTTCCTGATCTCAATTAAATCTTTCGATAAGGCACTTGAATCCGCAACATATCCCAATCTTTCAGCAATATCCAACTGTGTTTCAATTTCAGCAACTGAACCCAATGAAATGTATAAAAACTGCCTATATTCCCTGCTCGAATTCCGTGCAGCACCTTCCGCTATATTGCTCGGAATTGATATGGCAGCGCGACGCATTTGAGACGAAAGTCCATATTGTTCTTCCGCAGGAAAATCCCGGGTCAAACGATAGATTTTTGAAACAAATGCCATGCTCAATTTCCAAACATTCAGATCCTTGTGCGACTGCAATACGTCCTCCTCATCTATTTATGTTTCGTTTTATCTTCTTTCTTACTTGTCACTCGTCACTTGTCACTCGTTACTATAGTTCATAATACTAACTCACTTGGGTTGCTTTAAAGCCTTTTCCTAAAACCGCATAGGTGTCGTTGATGATGACAAAGGCGTTTTCGTCGATGGACTTGATGAACTCGCGCAGTTCGGCCAATTGCTTGCGGTGGATGACGGTGAGGATGGTCTCGCCCTCGCGGCTGAGGTAGAGGGTGCGCGACTTCAGCGCCGTGCCGCCGCGGTCCAGGGTGTTGAGGATGAAGTCCTGGATCTCTTCCGTTTTGGTCGAGGTGATGATCACCAGCTTGGTGTAGTTCCAGCCCTCGAGGATCATGTCGATGACCTTGGAGGAGATGAAGAGGACGATGTAGCCGTAGAGCGGCGCCTCGAGCTGCCGGAAGGCCAGGCCCGAGGCCGAGATGATGAAGAAGTCGATGAGCATGATGCCGATGCCCACCGACATGCCGGTCCAGCGGTTGAGGATCTGGCCGAGGATGTCGGAGCCGCCGGTCGAGGCGCGGCCGCGGAAGACCAGCCCCAGTCCCACCCCGAGCATGAAGCCGCCGTAGATCGCCGCCAGGATGGGGTCGTCGGTGGCGGACTTCAGGGAGACGACCTGGCTGAAGAAGTCGATGAGCATGGAGGAGATCACCATGCCCAGCAGGCTGCGCAGGGCGTACTTGCGCCCCATAATCTTGAAGCCGATGATGAAGACCGGGATGTTCAGCACCATGATCAGGACGCCCAGAGGCAGGCGGGTGAAGTAATTGACGATCATGGCGATGCCCGACACCCCGCCCGGGACGAAGTGATGGGGTATTAGAAATAATGAGTATCCGATACCCATAATGATGGAGCCCAGGATGACCAGGCTGAGGTTGGCCAGGTTGCGTTTCAGGTCTTTTTTGAGGATCTTCATAAGTTACCTCAAGCTAAGTGACAAGTAACAAGTGACAAGTGACAAGGAAGAAAGAGAAAAATCACAATAATGCAAAATATTGCTACTCCTCGTTACTCGTCACTCGTCACTGAGCCGATATTCGTTGTCACTGATTACAAAATTACGACTTGGACTTTGACCTTGCTTTCGATCACAACAAACGGCGGCCCGATCACGATCTTTTCCGGCAGGCCGTCGATGTAGCTCTCGAAGGCGATCTGGCCGTCGGCGAACACCTGCAGCAGCTGCTTGGGCTTGAGCTTGGCGCGCAAGGCCGGATCCAGGGTGATCACGATCTCGGGCTGGTTGAAGAGGAAAACGTCGTACATGCCGTTCGCCTTGACGGCGTTTATAAAGCGGCTGTTCGGCACGGCCTCCAGTTTTGCGTCCAGGACCGCATCGGCCGCGCCCTCGGCGCCCAGAATATTGCGGATGCGCAGGACGCGGAACAGGACATCAAAGTTGTCGGGCTGGCTTTCATAAAGCTCCCTGGCCACGCTCTCGGCCGCGGTCAGCAGCTTGCTGCTGTAGTAGGAATCGACCAGCAAAAGCAAAATATTCGTATAATCGGCCAGCTGCTCTTTCTTGACAAAGGAGATGGTCCGGCGCAGGGCCTCGATCTCGGCGATGATGTCGCCGTAGCCGCCTTTCCTGTAGGCAATAAGGGTTTTCAGGTACAGCGAAGGGAAATCATTGTTTTTAAAATATTTTTTTTCCTCAAGCAGTTTCTGCAGCTCGTCGAGATTGTTCAGCTCGGGATGGTCGGCGATATAAGTTTTAATATGCTCTCTGAGCTGCAGCTGCAATTTGGGATCGGACTGGTCCTGGGCATCGGTCAGCAGGCCGGTTATGACCTCGAGCAGGAGAGCACGCTGAAGCTTGGCCAGTTTTTCCGGAACAAAACCGCTGGCGGGCTGGAGATGGTAGTAACCCTTGATGGCGCGCAGTTGACCTAAAAGCGATCTGGCGTCAGCCAGGCCGATCTCCCCCTGCAGGGTCAATTCATTGTAGCGCCGCTCCACAGTGTCCAGGGTGTGGACCTCGTACAGGGCCAATAGTTCACGACGCAGCCCGATGGGGATGGCGGATGCGACCAATTGGTTGGCGGCGGGGCCGAAAAACTCCGGCTGGCGCTGCAGCAGCTCCATGAGCAGCGGCGCATCCTGGACATAGAACGACCACATCTCGAGCAAAGGCGAGAATTCGGCCCAGGAGAGCGCCGGCATGGTGTTGGCCAGCAGCTCCATTGCGAAGGATTGGTCTTCGGTTTCAAGCAGGGGCCAGATCGAAAAAAAGACCCGGGCGCAATCCAGGGCGATCTGCTTGTTGCTGCCGCGGATGCGGGCGGCACGCTTGAGCTCGCGCACGCCCAGATCGAAATAATCGTTGTTCACGGCGCTGAGCTGCAGGTAGGCCTTGGCCAGGTAATAGCGGGCCTGGTAATCCAGGGGATTGCGCTGCAGGGCCCGGCGCAGCAGCGACATGGCCGTTTTAACGGCCTTCTCGCTGGAACGGCTTGTCCCGGCTTCAAGCCAGGCGAAAGCGTTTTCGGTATGGAGGCGGCTGGACAGGGAAAATGCTGCCAAATCCCAGGCCGGTCCCGTGATATTTTCCCCGGGTCCGGCTTGGGGTCCGGCCGGAGGAAACATCTCTGCCGCGAATTGGCTGAGGAAAAATACAGCCGAGAGCAGGGCGGCGACAAAAAGAAATTTACTTTTTTTCATCGGTGAATTCATGCCTTTGGGTGACCAGCTTCATGCCCAGGGCCAAGATGGTAAGGAATAAAAAAGCATTGGCCGGGATGCGCAGGGAAAAATCGAAAAACGAATGAAAAAACGCGGCGAACAGGGCGGTCAGAACGCCCAAGACCACGGGCTTGACCTCGGGGTGGCGGCGGGCGATCCACATGCGCAGCAGGGAGAAGGCCAGCACGGCCAGCAAGGCAATAAAGGCAACAAAAGCCAAAACGCCCATTTCGGCCAGCGACTCGACATATTCGTTGTGGGCGTGAGTCACCCAGCCTATTTCCTTGCCGTAGAGGAAATAGGCGTATTTGAAAGTTCCCAGGCCGGTGCCAAAAAAAGGAAAATCGCCGAACATGGCCAGGGTGTTGCTCCAGTAATCGATGCGCCCGCCCTCGATATAATTGCCGGTCAGGAACTTGTCCAGGGTGCTCTGCACGCCGATGAAAACGGCCAGCAGCGTGGCCAGGATGAAGAGCAGGCGCAAATGGCGGCGGGCGCTGAAATTAGCGCGCAGATAGACCGACATCTGGGCGAAAAACAGGACGGACAAGACGAGAACGGCGATGCCGGAGCGGCAGCCGGTCAGGTAGATGCCCGCGGCCAGGATGATGGGCGCCAGGAACAGTAAAATGAGCCGGCGGTCATCGGCAATATGCAGGATCTTCTCCCTTAGGGACTGGGCGCCGGGATCAAAGATATGCAGCCGGGCAAAAAGGAGGCCCAAGGCTATGGGAAAGAGCAACTCCAAGTAAAAGGCAAAATGGTCGGCATTATATATGGTACCGCGCAGGAATTTAGAAATGCGCATATCGGGCATAAAAAAAAGGAAAAATTTCGTGTTGCCCTGCCCCAGCTTGAGCAGGGCGAAAATGACCTGCGCGACCCCGGAAGCCACCGCCGTGCCGAACAGGACGAAAATGTCTTTTTTTTCCCAGTCCAAACGCAGCAGGGCGATGAAGAACAGGGCGTAGACCAGGAAACGGGCCAAAGCCGACAGCGTTTCCTCCGGGATCAAGCTCAAGCCGTGAAAAGCCGGCATTGAACCGGAAAGGCTTTCCAGTACACCCGGGACGCCGGGGGAAAGCCACTTGAGCAGGAAAATGGGCAGCGGAACCAATTGCCAGGCCAGCAGCAGGAACAACGCAATGGCCAGACCGCGCAATGGGAGCTGATAAAGAAACTTGAACGGCGCCTGCGGCCCCAGGAAAGCCAGGAGGGCGAACAAGGCGAAGAACGCAAAACAGAGGGGCAGCCAAACTCCGCTCACGCAGCCCAGGGGCAGGGGTGAAATCACGATCAGGGCCTGGAGCAAGACGCGCAATGTTTTTTTATTCATGAATCGCGCTTCCTGAAGAAATCAAAAAATGAGCGGCGCGGATGATGGCTGACGGGTTCGCCGATGTCGGGCACGGCCTGGTCGGCGATGACCGCGGCCGGGATGTCGTGCAGGTACATGGCGATCTTCTCCGGGTCCACTTTGGGCAGCAGGGCGGGCACGTAAGCCAGCTCGGGTTTGCGGCTCTCCAGGTCGTGGGCGTCGGAGGCGATGACGTGCACCAGGTTGTCCTGCAGCAGTTCATAGGCGCTTTGCCGGGCGGCGCCGCCGAAATCGCCGCGCAGACTGCCGGCGTTGATCTGGCACAGCGCGCCGGTCTTGACCAGGTCGCGCAATATCCCCGGCGAACGCTGGATCTCGCTGTTGCGCTCGGCGTGGGAGATGATGGGGATGAAGCCCTCGCTCAGGATATTGTAAATGAACTCCCTGCTGTGGGCGTAGACGTAGTCGCCGGGGAATTCGAGCAGGAAATAGGAACCGTTGTTGATGGTCAGCAGGTCGCGGTTGTCCTTCAGCACCGGCAGCAGCTCCGAGGTGAAATAGACCTCGGCCCCGGCCACGATATCGACCTGGATATCGCACTTTTCCAGAGCGGTGCGCCAATTCTTCCAGCCGTGGCGCAAAGCGTCGAGGTCCTTGACCCGGCAGGTGCTGCCGCAGGCGTGCGGCGTGACCACGGCGGTCTGGATGCCGTCTTTTTCAGCGTGGCGCAGCATGGCCAGCGAGGCCTCCATATCTTCGGCCCCGTCGTCCACGGCGGGCAGGTAATGGCCGTGCAGGTCGATCATGTTTCGCTCCGGCTCTCCTGGTCGCCGCGGTATTCGCCGTACTTGTAATGGTAGGATGAGTAGGCGTAGGCGAAGCGGCGCAGGTTGACGTTGTTCAGGATCAGGCCGAAGAGCTTGACGTTGTATTTCTCGATCTCGACCTTGGCTTTTTCAATGACCTTGCGCGGGGTCTTGCCGCCCCAGGCCACCAGCAGCAGCCCGTCGGCGTATTCGCCCAGCAAAATGGCGTCGGAGATGCCCATGAGCGGCGGCGCGTCGATGAAGATGAAGTCGTAGTGCTCGCGCAGCCTGGCCATCATCTCGCCCATGGCCTTGGAGATGACCAGCTCCACCGGGTTGGGCGGGATGGGGCCGGAGGGGATGACGTGCAGGTTGGGCTCGGCGGGGTAGCGGTAGATGATGTCCTCGATGCGGCTGCGGCCGACCAGGAAAGAGGTGATGCCCACGGTGTTCTTGATGCGGAAGATCTTGTGCACACGCGGCCGGCGCAGGTCGCAGTCAATGACCAGCACCTTTTTCCCCAGCTGGGTGAAGGCCGCTGCCAGGTTGATGGTGGTCACGGTCTTGCCTTCCTGGGGCAGGGCCGATGTCAGGACCATGACCTTGGGCGGCGCATCCGGGGCGGAGAGGAGGAGCGAGGTGCGGATATTGCGGTAGTGCTCGGCGAAAGTGGATTCCGGGTCCTTGAGGTTGACCAGCTCAACGGATTTGATCTTTTGCTCGGCCTGCTGCTTCTTGCGGTCGGAATAGTAGTGCTGATAGTAGGAGTGGCCGGGCCTGGAGCCCACGGAGGGGATGAAGCCCAGGGCCGGCAAATGGAGCAGCTTTTCCACCTCCTCGGGCGATTTCACCGAGTTGTCCAGGTAATTGAGGGCAAAGACAAGAAAGATGCCGCCGGCGATGCCCAGCATCAGGGCCAGGAGCAGGGTGCGCTGCTTGTTGGGTGAGAAGGCGCTCGTCGGGATCTCGGCGCGGTCCACGATCTTGATGTTGCTGGTCTGCAGACCATCCAGCCGCGAGCTGAGCATGGACTCCTTCTGCTTGCGGGTGAGAAAATCGAGGAGGTTGCGCATGTTTTCCACTTCAATTTTCAGGCTGTTGTAGTAGATGGCGTTGGCGTTGCTCGAAACCACGCTCCCCTTCTGCTGGTTGAGCAGCTCCATGAGGTAGTTCTCTTTTTTCAGCGCCGCCTGGTATTCGGCCTCGGCCTGGTTCAGGACCTTGCGGGCGATGTCGGCGGTCTCGCTTTCGATGCGCTTCTGCAGCCCTTCCTGCTGGCTGCGCAGGCGCTGCATTTCCGGATAGGAATCCTGGAAGATCTGCGATTTTTTCTTGATCTCGGATTCACGCGTCGAATATTCCTGCTTCAATCCCTGGACCAGGGTGCTGCTGCGCACGTCGGAATAATTTTCGTAGGATTTGCCCTTGAGTTCGCGGTAGGTGGCCTCGCGGTTGATGCGCTCGATCTGGGCGGCGGTGTAGGCGCCGTTCAGGTCGGAGAGCTTCTGCACCACGGTGCTGTCCTCGCCGCGGATATAATACAATTCCTTGCGCTTGCCGTATTCCTGCAGCTCCTGCTCTTTCTGGGCCAGGCCGCGGCGCATCTCCTCGATCTGGGCGGTGAGGAATTCGGCGGCCTGCTTGGTGGACTCGGCCTTCATCTCCAGGTTGAACTCGATGAACTTGTCGAACAGCGTGTTCACGGAGTGGGCGGCCATCTTGGGGTCGGCCGAAACATAAGTAATATCAAGTAATCGCGTATCCGGGATATTGCTTACGCTCAACCCGCCTAAAAAGCCCGAGGCGGCCCCGGCCATTTGCGCGTCGGGGTCGGCGTCCTTTTGCTCGCCGCCCAGGATCCTCTGCAGGGAGCCCGGTTTGGGCGCCGGTTTTTTGTTTTCCTGTCCGGGCAGGCGTTCCAGCTCGGCGATGACCTTTTTAGCCAGCGAGCGGCTGGTCAGGACGCGGATCTGGGTATTGAGATATTCGCCGCGCCAGTCGTTGTCGTAGGCATAATACTGATTGAGCGGGTCCATCTG
>JADFDP010000099.1 GCA_018262835.1 Candidatus Aminicenantota bacterium | reverse complement strand
CGGGTCACCGCCGGAAAGCAGGACGTCGCGCACGGCCGGGTTCAGTTCAATGTAGGACAGGGCCCGGTCCCACTGTTCGCGGTTGAGATGGCGCTTGTTCTGGTCGCCCACCAGTCGCGAGCGGGTGCAGTAGCGGCAATAGGTCGAACAGAAACCGGTGACCAGGAGCAGCACACGGTCGGGATAGCGGTGCACCAGCCCCGGCACGCGGCTGTGGGTGTCTTCACCCAGCGGGTCGGAGGCTTCGCCGCCGGCGATCAGGTGCTCGGCGGTCACCGGCACGACGCCGCGGCGCAACGGCTGCATGGGGTCTAGGGGATCAAGCAGACTGGCATAATACGGAGTGAGGCGCAGCGGCAGGTTGCCGCTCTCGACGGTCATGGCCCGCACTTCGTCTTCGGACAGCTGCAAAACCTGCTGCAGCGCTTTCCAGCTGGTGATGCTGTTGCGCAGCTGCCATTCCCAATTGTTCCAGTCTTCCTTTGTCGCCAGGGGGAAATATTTCCTCAGAAACTGCAGGGAACGGGATCCGATCTTCAGAAATGTCTTGTCAGGTTTGGAATTGGGGAATTGTATTAACTCGGGAAACAACAACGATGGGACAGCGTTGTTGCTTTCCTCCAGCAGCGCACTGCTTGGAGGTTCAGCCTCCTCACTGGGAATTTCAGCTTCTTTCATCGCCATAACGTGATTGGCTTTTTTCAATTTGTGTGCCTCCCATTTATCAGTTACGAATATAATTTGTTTTTAAACGCCTGTCAATAGATAGCGAAATAAAAATAATATTTTTTACGGAAAAATCGCGGCGGCCGAAAAAAACAATCAGTTCCCGGAAATTTCGCCGGTGACCATGAAGATGATCCGTTCGCAGATGTTGGTCACCCGGTCGGCGATGCGTTCCAGGTTGTGGCTGACCCAAATCAGATATACGGCGCGGGTAATGGTCCTGGCATCCTCCATCATGTAGGTCAGCAGCTCGCGGAAAATCTGCTCGTACAACGCGTCCACTTCATTGTCCATCTCAATGATGGCGCGGGCCGCGTCCACATCCTGGGTGATGAAGGCGGTCAGGCTTTTCTGGATCATCTCGCCGGCTTTGGCGGCCATGCGCGGGATATCGATCAGCGGCTTGAGCAGAGGCGTCTGGTCGTGCCGGACCACGATGGTGGCGATGCCCTTGGCATGGTCGCCCATGCGTTCCAGGTTGGTGATCAAGTCCATGAAAGAGACGATCTCGCGCAGGTCACCGGCCACGGGCTGCTGCGTGGCAAAGAGCTGGATGCACTTGTTTTCAATTTCCCAACGCTTGGAATTGATCAGGGCGTCGTCGGCGATGATGCGCTCGGCCTCGACCTTGTCGACGTTCTTCAGTGCCTGGATCGAGCGGTCGATGGCGGCGATGACCATCTCCCCCATGCCCACCAGTTCCTGCTCCAATCCGCGCAGCAAATTCTGAAAATGCTCTCTTGCCATGTTCGTTCTCCTTTTAACCGAAACGGCCGCTGATGTAATTTTCCGTAAGTTCCTGCGCGGGCTGGGTGAAAATCTTCGCCGTCAAACCGAATTCGACCAGCTTGCCCAAGTACATGAAGCCGGTGCGGTCCGAGGCGCGCGCCGCCTGCTGCATGTTGTGGGTAACGATGACAATGGTGTATTCCTGCTTCAGCTTCTGCATCAGCTCTTCGATATGCAGGGTGGCGATGGGGTCGAGGGCCGAACAGGGCTCGTCCATGAGCAGCACCTGCGGCTTCAACGGCAGGACGCGGGCGATGCACAGCCGCTGCTGCTGCTCGAGCGAGAGCCCCAGCGCCGAACGCTGCAGCTTGTCCTTGAGGTCGTCCCAGAGCAGCACGCTGCGCAGCGCCTTCTCCACGATCATGTCGTATTCCCGGCGCGGGGCCAACTGGTGCACGGCCAGGCCGAAGGTGATGTTCTCGAAAACCGACAGCGGGAAGGGGTTGGGGCGCTGGAAGACCATGCCCACCTTCTCGCGCAGGCGCAGCAGGTCGGCGTCCACGGCATAGATGTCCTTGCCGCCGATGAGCACCTGGCCGCTGACGCGCACGCCGTCGATCAGGTCGTTCATGCGGTTGAACACGCGCAGCAGGGTGCTCTTGCCGCAGCCGCTGGGGCCGATCAGGGCCGTCACTTCGCGTTCCGGCACCTGCAGGTCAACGGCGGTCAGGGCCTGGAAATCGCCGTAGAACAGGTCGAGCCGCTGGGTTGCGATGGCGATGCCGCTCATGCTCATCCGAACTTGCCGGTGATGTAGTCGCTGGTGCGGCTGTCGGCCGGCGCGGTAAACATTTTGCTGGTCGCGCTGACCTCGACCAGGTCACCCATCAGGAAAAAAGCGGTGCGCTCCCCCACCCGCGCCGCCTGGGCCACGTTGTTGGTCACCAGCACGATGGTGTACTTCTCCTTCAGGTTCAGCATGGTCTCCTCGATGCGGGCCGTGGAGATCGGGTCGAGTCCCGATGTCGGCTCATCGAACAACAAGACATCGGGACGGCCGGCCAGGATGCGGGCCATGCACAGGCGCTGCTGCTGGCCGCCGGAGAGGTTCATGGCCGGCGAGCGCAGGCGGTCCTTGACCTCATCCCAGAGGTACGACTCGTGCAGGCTCCGTTCCACCGCCTCATCCAGAACGGCGGCGTCGCGGACGCCCTGCATGCGCAGCCCGTAGACCACGTTCTCGAAAATGGAGATGGGCAGCGGCAGCGGCAGGGCGAAGACGATGCCCACCTTGCGCCGCAGGGCCTCGACCTCCAGCCCGCAGCGGATGTCGACGCCGTCCAACCGGACCTCGCCGCTCAGGCGGCTGTCGGGAACCAGGTCCACCAGCCGGTTCAGGGCATGGAGGAAGGTGGTCTTGCCGGAGTTGGCCGGCCCGATGACGGTGAATATCTCGTTGGCCTGGATGTCCAGGTTCAGGTCGCGCAGGACACAGAGTTTTCCATAATGCACATGCAGGCCGGCAATGGAGAACTTGGCGGGCGCGCTTACCATTTTTTCTTCCTGCGGAAGCGGGAACGGAGCACGATGGCGGCCAGGTTCAGCAGCAGCACCAAGGTCAGCAGTACAAGCGCCGTGCCGTAGCGGACGTTCTCGGCTATGCCGGGCACCTGGGTGGAGATGACGTACAGGTGGTAGGGCAGGGCCATGGTCTGGTCAAAGACCGACTGCGGCAGGCGCGGCAGATAAAAGGCGGCCACGGTGAAAAGGATGGGGGCGGTCTCGCCGGCGGCGCGGCCCAGGCCCAGGATCATGCCGGTCAGGATTCCCGGCAGGGCGTGGGGCAGCACCGAGTGGCGGATGGTCTGCCAGCGGCTGGCTCCCAGCGATAGGCTCACGGTGCGGAAGTGCCGGGGCACGCTCTCCAGCGCCTCACGCGCCGAGGTGATGATCACCGGCAGGATCATGATGCCCAGGGTGAGCGACCCCGACAGGATGGAGGCGCCGAAGCGGAAAAAAGTGACGAAGATGCCCAGGCCGAACAGGCCGTAGACCACCGACGGCACGCCGGCCAGGTTGACGATGGCCAGCTTGACCAGCCGCGAGAACCAGTTATCGCTGGAATACTCGACCAGGTAGACGGCGGCCAGCACGCCCAGCGGCACGGCGAAAAGGACGGCGCCCAGAACCAGGTATAGCGTTCCCAGGACGGCCGGAAAGATGCCGCCGGCGGTCATGCCGTCGCGCGGCATGGAGAAGAGGAACTCCCAGCTGATGGCGCTGGCGCCCTTGGCCACGATGATGCCCAGGATAAAGATGACGGGAAGGACCACCAGCAGGGTGGCCAGCAGCAGGATGGTGAAGGCGATCTTCTGGGCCAGGCGCGCGCTCATGGTCACCGGCGCGAACGGTGCAGGTAAATATCGGCTACACCGTTGATCAGGAAGGTGATAATGAAAAGCACGATGCCGATGGCGAAAAGGGCGGCATAATGGGCCCCGCCCTGGACCGACTCGCCCATTTCGGCGGCGATGGTGGCGGTCAGGGTGCGCACCGGCTGCAGGATACTGGAGGGGATCATGGCGGCGTTGCCGGTGACCATCATCACGGCCATGGTCTCGCCGATGACGCGGCCGATGCCCAGCATGACCGCGGCGACCATGCCCGGCCGGGCGGCGCGGGCCACGATGCGCCAGGTGGTCTGCCATTTCGTGGCCCCCATGGCGACGGCCGCCTCGCGGTATTGGCGGGGCACGGCGGTGATGGCGTCCTCGGCGATGGAGACGATGGTCGGCATGGCCATAAAGGCCAGGGTGACCGACCCGGTCAGGGCGGTCAGCCCGGTGGGGATGTGGAAGAGGTTCTTGATCCAGGGGCCGAGGGTGATCATGCCGATGAAGCCGATGACCACCGAGGGGATGGCCGCCAGGAGCTCGATGCCGGCTTTCAAACCCTCCTTGAGCCGACGGGGCGCGATCTCGGCGATGAACAGGGCGGCGGCGATGCCGATGGGGACGGAGATCGCGGCCGCCCCCAGCGTGACCAGCAAGGAGCCCATGATCAGCGGCAGGATGCCGAAGCGCGGCGGATCGGAAATGGGGTACCAGCTCTTGCCAAAGAGAAAGTCGCCCACGCTTTCGCCGCGGAACAAGGAGAACCCCTCACGCAACAGGAACAGGAATATAAGAAGCACGAAAACAACGGAGAACACGCCGCTGAGCAGGATGGCCTTCTCAATGAACCATTCTTTGAGCTTGCGCAGGCGGTTGGGGGTCATCGCGTGTCAGATCTTTTTCACCGGCACGAAATCGATCTCCACCACGATCTTCTGCCCTTCCGGGCTCAGGACGAAACCGAGGAAGTCGGCCACCAGGCCCTGGGGCTGGCCGCGGGTGACCATGAGCAGCGGGCGCGAGATGGGATAGGCCTGGCTGACCACGTTATCGATCGTCGGCTGCACGTAGGGGGAGGCGGCGTCCTTGGCGACGGCCAGGGCTTTCTCGCGCGGGGAGATGTAGCCCATGCCGTAATAGCCGACGGCACCGGGGTTCTGGTCCACCTCGTCGGCGATGGCCTGGGAACTGGGGAGCATCAGGGCATTGGCGGCGAATTCCGCCTGGCTATCCTTGTCCCCGCCGCGCAGCACATGTTCCTTGAAATAGACATGGGTGCCGGAATTGACCTCTCGTGAAAGGACCACGATGGGCAGGTCGCTGCCGCCGATCTCCTTCCAGTTGGTAACCCTGCCGGAGAAGATATCGGCCAACTGTTCCATGGTCAGCTGCGACAGCGGGTTGGCGGGATGGACCACCACGGCCAGGCCGTCCAGGGCCACGGTGATCTGCTTGGGGTCAAAGCCCTTCGACTTGGCCATTTGGATCTCCTCGGGCTTCAATTCGCGCGAGAGCTCGGCAATGTCGCAGGTGTTGGAGAGCAGGGCGGCGATGCCCGTGCCCGAACCGCCGCCGGTGACGGCCACCGACACCTTGGGGTTCGCTTTCATGAACGCCTCGGCCCAGGCCTGGCCCAGGTTGACCATGGTGTCCGAGCCCTTGATCTGGATGGAGCTGGATTGCTGACCCCCGCGACTGCAGGCAACGGAAGCGAGCAGCAATATAGTGGAGACCGCTAAAAACAGGAACCACATTTTTTTTTGCGTCACTTCATCCTCCTCTTCGATCGTTCAAGTAAAAATGGGATTTAAGAATGGATAAAATTAATTTTACCAGCAATCCGCTTTTTGTCAAGTTCATTCAGGGGCAGGGAATCCCGGGGAGGCATCAGCAGCAGGAGTTCAAAGAGAAAGGATGGTCAGTCCGCTCAATTCATTGATCAAGGGGATTAAGGCCACCAGGGCATACTTCGGTTCGGATCAATTCCTCGATCTTGTAAGTCCCGAGCTTGCGGACTTTCAGGAATCCGTCCCATGCCGCTTCGGCCAGCCTGCCATTTTCCAGCAGGTCGAACAGCCATTCATGGGTGTAGCTCAGGGGGCCCGTGGCGTCGACGCCGGCATGGATCTCCCGCAGCCAGCAGCGGTTTAACTCCTCCTGGACACCGATGGGCGGGGCCATCAGGATGGGGATGCCCAGGGCGCAATAGAATGAAAGTTCGCTGGGCTTGGTCCATAGCACATCGGTCGTGCGCAGGACACGGTTGAATTTTTCCAGGTAGGCATAGACGTCGCGATCAAAGACGAGTCCGATACGGCCGTTCTCCACTTCCCCGCCCAGGTTCAGGCGATTGACGAATCCCAGCAGGCGCTCGTAGACCCGCTCGTTGATGCCGGCGGAAACGGTGATATGGATGCGGTTCGCTTCAACGGCGGCTTTCAGGCTCTGCAGGATGACCCGCGCCATCTCGCACTGCGCTCCGGCGCCGCCGATGGCAAAGGTTAAATTGAAATGGCCGGGCACGGCGGGCGGCACCTTCTGCTGATCCAGCCAGCCCAGCACCGAACGCAGGTGGTAGGAGAAAAACTTGCGCTTAGGGTCGAGGCGCAGCAGGCGCTGAAAAAGGTCCTCACGCAAAATTTCCAGGCGTTCTCGGCTGCCGATGTTCTCCTTGGGCAGGGGAAATCCGGTCAGGAAGATGCGCTCAGGGGGAACGCCATAAGCCAGCAGCCGATTTCGCACTTGGGTGCATGGCGCCAGGTACTTGAGCCTCCCGGCGCGCGGTTCTCGGGGCACCCACACGCGGTTAATGTCGCTGTCGCAAATCAGCAAGTAGTCCTCGGCCGGGCCCGGCCGGCGGGCGGCGGCCATGGCCGTGGCATAGAAAGAGTGGACGCGGGGCAGGGGGGCCCCATCCAGGCGTTCCAGCAGACCGGAGCACAGCCCCTTGCGGACGATCAGCCGATTGAGGTAGCGGACAGCGGTGTTCGGTCCGGAGAGGTCGCGGCGCGGGTAATAGGGCTGAATGTGCTGAATGGCCAGCAACAGTTTCAGCAAAGGCTTTCCCAGGATGGGCACCTTGCCCACATTGGAGGAAAAGTAATATAGTTTACGAAGCCGGCGCCAGATGCGGTATTCCTTCGGTGGCGTCGAGCGCCTGGAACCGTAAAGGATGATGCCGTCGTGGGCGATTTCGCGAAGTGGATAGGCGGCGCGCAGGTGCCCCAGTCCCATCAGGACCGAAACCACCCAAGCCCTGGCCGTTCTCACGCTCAGGCGCCCTCGAAGGCCAGGCGTTCCCGATAACCGCCAATGCGC
>JADFDP010000098.1 GCA_018262835.1 Candidatus Aminicenantota bacterium | reverse complement strand
CTGCGGCGCCTGCGTTCGCTTCTGCCCCGAGCGGGCCATTGATTTCCCCGAGAGCCTCTCCGGCGAATGGATGGTCTCGGACACCCGCTGCGGCCCCATGGTCCATGCCCGTCTCGGCATCGCTGCCGAGAACTCGGGCAAGCTGGTCTCCACGGTGCGCCGCGAAGCACGGCACATCGCCGAAGCGGAGAACCGCGACCTGATCATCGTCGACGGCCCGCCGGGCATCGGTTGCCCGGTCATCGCCTCGCTCACCGGCGCCACGCTGGTATTGGTGGTGACCGAACCGACCGTGTCCGGCGAGCACGACCTGGGACGGGTGCTGGCCCTGGCCCGCCATTTTGACATGCCGGCGGCGGTCTGCGTGAACAAGTGGGACCTGAACCCGGAAATGACCGAACGGATCGAGGACATGGCCCGCCGCTCCGGGGCGAAGATCGCCGGCCGCATCCGCTACGATCGCGCCGTAACTGCAGCGCAGCTGCAAGAACGGGCGGTGGTGGAAACTGCGGCTCCCTGCGTGGCCGACATTCAGCAGGTCTGGAAGAACATCAACCTCTAGGAGATAAAAAAATATGCGACCCAAGGAAATTGAAAAGGATCTGGAAGAAAACGTCGGCAAGCCGGCGACCTGCCCCACCGGCAGCGACAAGGACTGCTCTGCCGCCAAGCGCAAAAAGGGCGAGAGCGACCAGGACTTCGCGGACCGGCAGGCACTCGAATCTCGTCTCTGCCGCATCCACCGCAAGATCGTCGTTCTTTCCGGGAAGGGGGGCGTCGGCAAGAGCACGGTGGCCGTCAATATCGCCGTGGCGTTGCTCATGGCCGGTAAACGGGTCGGATTGCTTGATATCGACATCCATGGCCCGAGCATTCCGACCATGATGGGACTGGAGGGCGCCAAGCTGCAGAACAGTGCCGACGGTTTGCAGCCTGTCGATGCCGACGGCCTCATGGTCATGTCGCTGGGTTTCATGCTCGGCGACGCCGACCAGGCCGTGATCTGGCGTGGCCCCATGAAGATGGGTGCCATCAAGCAGCTCCTCAAGGATGTGTCCTGGGGGGACCTGGATTACCTGGTCATCGATTCCCCGCCCGGCACCGGTGATGAGCCGCTCTCGGTCTGCCAGCTGATCGGCAACCTGGACGGGGCGGTGGTCGTTACCACCCCGCAGAAAGTGGCGGCGGTGGATGTGCGCAAGTCGATCACCTTCTGTCGCCAGCTGGGCGTGCCGGTGCTTGGCGTGGTGGAAAACATGAGCGGCTTCGCCTGCCCGAAATGCGGCGAGATCACGCAGATCTTCAGCAGCGGCGGCGGCAAGCGCATCGCCAGCGACATGGGCGTGCCGTTCCTCGGCTCCATCCCCATGGACGTCGCGATCGCTGCATCGGGCGACAGCGGCCGGCCATTCGTACGTCATAACGCCGCCTCGCCGACCGCTGAGGTCATGCGGGAGATCATCCGGCCGCTACTGGCCTTGGAACCTGCCGCGGCAGCCGCACCCATGAACGATAAAATCGAAAATAAGGAGAAAGCAAACATGAAGATCGTAATTCCTGTAGTTGATGGCAAATTGTCAACGCATTTCGGACACTGCGAGCGTTTTGCCCTGATCGACGTGGATCCGAAGGAAAAGAAGATAATCAAGCAAGATGAACTCAAGGCTCCCCCTCATGAACCGGGACTGTTGCCGAAATGGCTGGCGGAGCGGGGGGCCAACATGATCATCGCCGGCGGCATGGGCCAGCGCGCCCAGGCGCTCTTTGCCGAGCACGGCATCGAGGTGGTCATCGGCGCTCCGGCCGAGACGCCGGAAAACCTGGTGAACTCGTACCTGGCCGGGACCCTGCAATCGGGGGATAATGTCTGCGACCACTGAAGACCCCATAACGTTCAGCGCCCAAAATAATCACAGCCGATGCTGGCTGTGCGGGAACCTGAATCCAAGGTCGCTCAAACTGACATTTCAGCCCGCGGGAAAAGGAACCGTAACGGCGCGGTTCCAGGCGCATCCTGAACTCCAGGGATATGCCGGGATGCTGCACGGAGGCGTCATTTCCTCATTGCTGGATGCGGCAATGACCCACTGCTTGTTTCACCAGGGAGTTCGGGCGGTCACCGGGGATCTTCATGTTCGCTTTGTGCAGCCTGTTCCCAGTAATGTTTCTCTGGAAATACGGGCATGGGTGCTTTCTTTCCAGCGGCCGCTCTATCGCCTCAGGGCGGAAATCATTTTTGCTGAACGTGTCGTAGCCTGGGCCGAGGCCAAATTCATGGAGCGAAGGAAAGAGATGGAAAAAAATAAAAATAGCGAAGTACTTGAAGGGGAGATCCTGGATGATGCGAAAGAAAAATCAAATGCCCTTGCCGCCAATGGAACCGCTATGGATAAAAAAGAGAACAGGATGGAAAAGGCGGGAAAATGGATTGACACGATCGCTTTCATTGGCGGTGGTTTATTGAAATTCTTTTCAATTTTATCAAAAAACACTCCATTCGATACGCATGAAAATTCAGGCAAAAACGATTTTTCTTCCGGCAGAAAAAGAAGAAGACAGGGAAGACATTTTAAGTAAAAAACACTGGGATAAACAAACCAATCAATCCAAATCCTCGAACCCGCCGTGCAATTTCTATCTTTACACCCGCAAAGCAAAGTTGACAAGAGCCTATAGAATCCACTATAATTTTAGCTCATGAAAAAATACGGCGTCAGGAAAATTTTTCTTATCCACCTGCTCTATTTTTTCGCCTTTGTCGCTTTCATTAATTTTTTTCACACCGATTCTATCCTGGATAACCAGCGAAATTGCCCTGCCTGCCACTTTCAACAGTCCAACATCGCGCTGGCTTTCATCCTGTTCCTGTTCCTGATCACCTTCACCTGCCTGCGGCTTATGGCCGTTGCTGAGTCTTTCCCAGTTTTATTCGTTTCGTCTTTTCACAAACAATCCCGGGCACCTCCGCCCCAGTTCTCCTAAGTTAGCGAATGCCGACCCGACCATTGCCCCCGGGGTGATGGCAAAATTCAATTTTAGGAGAACTGATGAAATTAATATTTTTACCGATCATACTAATAACGGGAATATTGGCCGCACCGGTCCGCTTGCATGGCCAGGAGAGCACCGGCAATCCCTTTGCCCAGGCGAAGTTCGTTCCCGATATCTCGCTGATCCTCGACAGCTCGTTCGTCATCCGCGACCTGGACGATGAGTGGTTCACCAGCCTCTGGCTGCCCGGCTTCTCCCACGCCGGCACCGAAGACCGGGCCGCGGAATTAAACGAGACGAACGTTGAGAAAGGCTTCAACCTCAATTACGCCGAGCTCAGCCTGGCCTCGGTGGTGGATCCCTACTTTGACCTGTTCGCCGTGTTCCACCTTTCCAACGAGGGCTTCGCCATCGAGGAAGCATACTTCACCACCCGGCGCCTGCCGGCCGGGCTGCAGGTGCGGGGAGGAAAGTTTCTCAGCCAATTCGGGCGCGTCAATGGCCAGCATGCCCATTACTGGGATTTCGCCTCGGCCCCTTTGATTCAGTCCGCGTTTTTCGGCGGCGGCGGCATGGGAGAGCTGGGCGCCCGCCTCTCCTGGGTGGCGCCCCTCGATGTGTACCTGCAGCTCGCCGTGGAAGTCCTGCAGGGCGATAACGGCATGAGTTTCGGCCGCGGCGGCTTTGAGCTGCCAGGCGTCTCTGTCGACGACGTGCAGGCCCCTGGTCTGGTCATCGCCACGGCGAAGAGCTCGTTCGACGCGGGCAACCTGACCGTCCTGGCCGGCCTTTCCAATGCCTCCGGCCGGGCCAGGCTGTCTCCCGACCTCGAGGATAAAAACAGCACGATGGCTTTTGCCGGCACGAGCAAAGTGTTCGGTGCCGACCTCACCCTCAAGTACCTGTTCGATTCCGTCCGCTACCTGTCGCTGCAGACCGAGGTGATGAGCCGCTCCACCCGCGGCGACCGTTATGATCTCGATGCCGTCGACGGCTGGCTTGGACGTGAACAGCGGGGACGCCAGGCGGGCATGTATACTCAAGTCGTGGCCCGCCTGACTAAGCGGTTGCGCCTTGGAGCGCGCCTGGACCTGATCTGGAAGAACGATGTGCGCTGCGCCGGCATCCGGCAGGACCTGCCGGAAAATCTGGCACGCTACACAGCCATGGGCGAATGGAACCCGACCGAGTTCTCGCGCCTGCGCCTGCAATATACGTTCGACCGCAGCCGCCACGCACAGGTCTACGGCATCTGGCAGCGAGAGCCGGTCCACGAACTGGCCCTGCAAGTCAATATCACAATCGGCGCCCACGGCGCCCACGCTTTTTAGTTTTTCAAGGAGAAAATCAAATGAACACAAGGAAATTAATTGTCATTCTGGCCGCGTTTGTCCTGGCCCTTCCATTGCTGGCGACGAAACTGCAGGTTGTGACCACCTATCCCTACATCGCCGGCCTGGTCGAACATGTCGGCGGCGAACGGGTCACTGTCCACGCCCTGGCCGGCGGCCAGTGGGACCCGCACACCATTATGGCCAAGCCGTCCTTTATCGCCAAGCTGCGCCGCGCCGACCTGCTGGTCATCAACGGCGCCCAGCTCGAGATCGGTTGGCTGCCGCCGTTGTTGAGCCAGGCCAACAATCCCAAGGTCAACGTCGGCTCGCGGGGCATGATGGACCTTTCACGCTCCGTGAAATTGATCGATGTTCCCGACAGCGTCTCACGCGCCCATGGCGACATTCATCCCGACGGCAATCCCCATTATTACCTGGACCCGCACAATATGCTGCCCCTGGCCGAGGCCATCGCGGCGAAGCTATGCGAATTGGACGGTCCAGGGAGCACGATATACCGCAAGAACCTGAGCGATTTCCAAAGCAAGTGGAAAGCCAAGCTGGCTGAATGGGAAAAGCGCTTGGCCGGTCTGAAGGATGCGCTGGTTATCGAATACCATAAGAACTACGACTACCTGCTGCGCCGCTACGGCCTGCGGCTCCTGGGCACCGTCGAGCTGCTGCCGGGGATTCCCCCCACTTCAAAACATATCCAGGAACTGGAAGGGAAGATCACCGAGTCCAAGGTGCGTTTCATCCTGCAGGACATATATAACTCCGACGAGGCCTCCCGCCACTTGGCGGCCAAACACGGCGTACCCATGATCAAGCTGCCCCATGATGTGGGCGCGGTGCGCGAGGCCGAAGGCGTATTCTCGATGTTCGACGAGATCGTCCGGAGGCTCACCCATGAATGACATCCTCTTTTCCGCCCTGCTGCTCTCGGTGGTCCTGCTGGGGATCAACTCCTATTTCGGCCTGGAGATCATCCGCCGCGGCATCATCTTCACCGACCTGGCCATCGGCCAGATGGCCGCATTGGGAGCAGCCGTTTCCCTGTTCTTCTTGGACGGCCGGCTTATGTACCCCATCTCCCTGGCCACCGCACTGTTCGCCGGCCTGCTGATCGCTTTTGTGGCACGGCGTAGCGGGCACCTCGAAGCCTTCATCGGCCTGATGTACGCCTTCGGATTCGCCGGGGTCTACATCCTTCTCTCCAAGTCCTTCCACGGCATGGAGGAGTTCCAGAAGCTCATGGCCGCCGACATCCTCTTCACCCCTATGAAGGACATCATCCATACGGCCATACTGTACGCCGCCTTGGGCGTTTTCATCTGGTACTTTCAGCGCCATACCTCCGGAGTATTCCGTGACATCCTGTTCTTCGTGACCTTCGCCGTTACGGTCACCAGTGCCGTGCGCCTGGCCGGCGTGCTGGTGCTGTTCTCGTTGCTGGTGGGCCCAGCGCTGATCGCTACCATCATTCGCCGCGGCGTACCACTGATCAACGCCTGGGTGATCGGCACGCTGACCAATGTGGCGGCCATTGCCCTCTCCTACCACTTCGATTTCCCCACCGGCTATACCATCGTGTTCTGCAACTCCCTATTGGCCCTGCTGGCCACCGGGTTGAGGCGCCAAAAGCCAAACCGCGTTTCGGACTGAAGAACGGCAGCGGGCCAGCCGCTTACCGTTCACTCAAAAGGGTTGAGCACGATAGACGGACCACGGCCTTCGCAGGCCGTCAGGGACTGACTTCATCTCGCCCTTTGGCCACCTTGACAGGGCACCCGTATCGTGCTACTTATTTAATTTTCGTATTACTCAAGGGGAGGCCGTCTGATGCTGCATCTCTGGCTGCTGAAATTTTTCGCCAAGCCCGGCCCCAACGTTTCCGTCGGGCTGCGCTGGAAGCAATGAAGCATCCCAGCTTCGATTACGTCCTGGCCGGCCTGTTCCTGGCGGCGGCCCTGGCCTTGCCCATTTTGTTTCATGCCCTGGGAGCGGGGAGCACGTTCATGCCCATGTTCTACCCTCTGGCCCTGGCCGGGTTCCTGACCGTGCCGCCGCTGGCCATGATCGTCGGCATTTCGGCGCCGCTGGTTTCGGCCCTGCTCACCGGCATGCCCCCTTTTTACCCGCCCATCGCCTTCATCATGATGGGCGAGGGGCTGTTGTTCACCGGTCTGCCGCGGCCGCTGCAAAAGCTGCTCCGCATGCCGGACTGGCTCACTCTTTTCATTATCCTGCTGCTCGACCGGGCGCTGTTGCTCTTCATGACCCAGGCAATGGCCAAATTCATGCAACTGCCGACAGCTATGTTGGGCTGGGCGACGGTCATACACGGCCTGCCGGGACTGGCCATGATGCTGGCGATCCTTCCCTGGTTGATCCCTAAACTACGCAAAATGAAGGAACCGATGGTAAAAGATCATGCCTAAACACGTTTTTTTCTCAGAACTGTCCAAGGAATGGGAGGAACGACACGCAGGCAAGGATGAGCGGGAACGCCTACGGTGCTTTGCCGGTCATTTCCGCCTTCGGCCCGGCGAGCGCATCCTGGATGCGGGCTGCGGCAGCGGTCGCCTCATTCCCGTGGTCTGCGAGCGGATCGGGCCGGGCGGCAGCCTGGTTGAGCTCGACTTCGCCCCGGGGATGCTGGAAATCGGCCGCAGCAAGCCCCATGGCACCCATGTCACCTTCATGCTGGCCGACGCCCATGCCATCCCGGCTCCCGATGGCGATTTTGACAAGGTGATCGCCCTGGCCCTCCTCCCGCACCTCAGCGACAAGGCGCGGGCCTTGAAAGAATTCCACCGCGTCCTGAAGCCAGGTGGGCTGCTGGTGATCGCCCATCAAATGGGCCGTGAAGTTCTGGATCGCCTCCATGGCCGAAGCAGTGAACCGATCCGCCACGACACGCTGCCGGAAAAGAAGGCATTGCAGACCTTGCTGACGGCGGCCGG
>JADFDP010000097.1 GCA_018262835.1 Candidatus Aminicenantota bacterium | reverse complement strand
GCCGCATCGCTCCGGCAGCGAGCCGCCCCCCCTGTACTCCGATGTCGTGCAGTACGTGGCCGCCTTCCACCAGGTTGATTCCTGGCAATTTTACAACGGCGAGGGGATGACCGCCGGGGCCGTTATCCCGCGCGGCCGCTGGTTTCACGTCAGAGTCGAAGTCCTCGGCGACCAAGCCCGGCTCTTTTTGGACAATGCCGAAAAACCGGCGCTGCAGGTCGACCGGCTGAAGCATGGGGCCAGCAAGGGCGGCCTTGGCCTGATGGGGCCTGCGGACGGATCGGCCTATTTCGCCAATTTTTCATTCCGCCCGTCCGCCGATCTGGTCTTCGATCCTCCCAGACCGCAATTTCCCGTCCCGGGCGTGCTGACGGTATGGGAACTTTCCCAGCCTTTCAAGGCCCTGCAGATCGAAATGGATCGGACCCCGGAACAGCAGGGCCTGGAAGGCCTGGCCTGGCAAGCGGTCAGCGCCGAAGCCGACGGCCTGGTCGACATATCCCGGTTTCATCCCCGCAGCGGCGAGCCGGACCTGGTGTTCGCCAGGACCAAGGTCTATGCCGAGGATGAAAAAACACTGAAGTTGAACCTGGGCTACAGCGATTACGTCAGCGTGTTCCTGAACGGCCGGCTGCTTTTCAGCGGCGCCAGCCCCTATGGCGGCCGCGACCCGTCCTTTCTGGGCATCATCGGCTTTTTCGACACGGTTTCCCTGCCGCTGCAAAAAGGCGACAACGAATTGCTGCTGGCGGTCGCCGAACTCAGCGGCGGCTGGGGCTTCAAGGCCCAGGACGGCAATGCCGTGACTGCCGCCGCAGGGGTGGCCAGGGTCTGGCAGAGTCCCAAAAAGATGCGGACCCCGGAATCGGCCGCCTACGACCCGAAAACCCGGTCGCTCTATGTTTCCAACTACGACCCCTACAACCGCAGCTTGTCTGAAGGCAAGCAGAGCATCTCCAGGCTCAGCCCGCAGGGCGCGATCGAAAAGCCGGACTGGGTGACGGGACTGAAGAACCCGTCCGGCGTGGCGGTGTATAAAAACAAACTCCTGGTGGTGGAAAGGACAGCGCTGGTAGAGATCGACATCGCCGAAGCCAGGATCAGCAATCGTTTCGATATAGCCGGCGCCCTGGCGCTCAACGATATCGCCGTCACCCCCAAAGGGATCATATTCCTTTCCGATCCGGTCAAAAGCATCATTTTCAAGTTCAGCCAGGGCCGGAGCGCCGAGTGGCTGTGCTGCAGCGAAGTGGATCGGCCCAACGGCCTCGCCGTTGCGGGAAACAAGCTTTTCTGGGGCAACAACGGCGACGGCAAACTGAAGTCGGCCGACCTGACAGGCAAAGAAATCAAGACCATCGCCGCCTTAGGGCCGGGGATCATTGACGGCATCATGGTCGAGGGGAATGGCAGCATACTGGTCACCCACAACGAAGGCCGCCTCATGCGCGTCGGCTTGGGCGGCCGGGTGACCCTGCTTTTGGACACCACCGTCATCGCCCAGAACCTCGCCGACTTCACCTTCATCCCCGAACTCGGCCTTTTCGTTTTTCCCACCTGGCTCGACGGCCGGGTGACGGCCTTTCGCCTGGGCCAAGCCGATTGAAGGAAAGAGGCGGATGACGTTAAAACATTCGGATCACGATCAAGGAGTCAGCCATGAAAATCCATGAAAAACCGGAACCGCGATCCCGGCGGGAATTCCTCAAGCAGGCCGGGTGGATGGGAGCCCTGATGTGCCTGGGAGGCAGCCGCCTTTTTTCGCTGCGCAAGGCGACTGCCGACGCCAGGGCGGAAGCGGGTCACGATTTCAGGTACCGCACCGTCTCGGTCAGGCACATCCCGGAGCTCAAGGCCTGGATGGACCGGCTGGATAAGGCCGGAAAAATCAGCCGGCAGAAAACCTTTCGCAGCTACATCGACTACTTCGAATACGCGCCACCCAAAACAATGGCCAACGCCCAATCGCTCATCGTCATGGCCACGCCACTGAAGATATCCACCATCGCCTTTCATGTGCAGGGCAAGAAACATGCGGTCATGATTCCCGCCGGATATGTGGATGACGGCCTGAGGCTGGCTGATTATCACAACCTGGTCTATGAAAATCAAATCGTGGGCAAAGGGCAGAAACTCGAACTCGCCAAGCTGCCGATGAAGCAGCTGGCCGTGCGCAGCGGACTGGCCGAATACGGCAAAAACAACATCACTTTTGTCGACGGTTACGGAAGCTACCACCAATTGCTGGCGTTCTATACCGAGCAGCGTCTGGATGACCACTGGGGCCGGCTGAAGATGCTGCGCCTATGCAAAGGATGCTCCATCTGCTTGAAAGAATGCCCCACCCGGGCCATCCGTAAAAACGAATTCATCATCGATCCGGAAAAATGCATCAGCCTGTACAATGAACTGCCCGATCCCATCCCCGCCTGGGTCCCGGCCGGCGCCCACAACGCCCTGGTCGGCTGCCTGAAGTGCCAAACCAACTGCCCGGGCGATGAGGAGCTGAAAAATGACGTCTGGGACCTGGGCGAGGTCAGTGAGGCAGAGACCGCCCTGCTCCTGGAAAATCGCACCAACGCCGAGACGGAACGTTCGTTGCGCGCCAAGCTGAAACGAATCGGCGGCGGCGACAACCTGCCCTACATCGCCCGCAACCTCAAGCTGGTCCTGAACGCGCGGACAGGCCACTGACCGGCTTTTAATCGCCGCAGCATTTCCCCATGAACGGAACAGCTCGCTCCATAAACAGGTTGAGGATCATGATCCTGCAGAACTGCCGGGAAGAGGGGATCGGACATTACGGCACCCGCCTCCAGGAGCTCGGCATCAGCCACAACACCATCCATGCCTATGCCGGCGAGAGCTTGCCGCCGCTGGATCGCTACAACGTTATCATCGTCGGGGGCACACCGGTGTCGGTGAACCAGATCCATACCCGCAACTTTCTTCTGAAGGAAGGCCGCTTCCTGAAAAAAGCGTTGCGGCGCGGCAAGCCGACACTGGGCATCTGCTTCGGCGCCCAATTGCTGGCCCGGCTGCTGGGAGCCACGGTGGAAAAGAACCCGGTGAAGGAAATCGGCAGCTACCAGGTCAGCTTGACCGCCGCGGGGCGACAAGACTCCCTGTTCCGGGGGTTTCCCGCAGCATTTCCAGTCTTCCACTGGCACGGGGATACTTTCGCCATTCCGCCCGGAGCCAGTTGCCTGGCCATGGACCGGGATTGTCCCAACCAGGCCTTCCGCTCCGGGCCCGCCGTGGGCTTGCAGTTCCACCTGGAGACCACCGCGGCCGAGGCCAGCGCCTGGGCCGACGCCTACCGGGACGAATTGGCCGCTGCCGGCAAATCCAAAGCTTCCATTGTCAAGGAATGCCGGGCCAAAGAAAAAGAAATGCAGCAGCTGGCCGGGCTGCTGCTGGACAATTTTCTGGCCTGGGCCGCGAATGGATTAAAACAATAAAATGGGACGACCATCAAGACCGTCAGCGGATCCAAATCAGAGCCCGGCCGCGGCGCATCGGTCATTTGCCGGGCCTCGGCAATCAATTCACTGCAACCGAAAGACAGACAGTCCGAAAGTTTTGGACCGTATCTCCTTAAAGAAAGTTGAATTCCGGGTTACAATACGAATTGAGCCGGAACAAATGAAGCAAAGGAGAAAGCCAAAATGAAGACCATTCGCATGGAAGAAATGACCTGTCCGGCCATCAACACGGCCATAGCCCAAGGGTACTCGACCGCCGTCGTGGGCGTCGGCTCGACCGAGCAGCATGGACCGCACCTCCCCACCATGACCGATACCCGAATCGCCGAAGAAATGGCTCACCGCGTCGCCGTGAAACTGGGAAACGCCCTGCAAGCGAGAACCATCGCGGTCGGAATTTCCGATCACCATCTTGCTTTCGGAGGCACCATCTCATTGCAGCCGGAGACGCTGAGGATGATCATCCTCGATTACATCCGGAGCCTCAGCAAGTGCGGCTTCCAGCGCATCATTTTTTTGCCCAGCCACGGCGGCAATTTCGGCACCATCGCCCAGGCGATAAAAGAATCGCAAACGGCGCATCCGCAGGTGAAAATTGTCGGTTACACCGATCTGCTGGCCTTCGCCCATTTTCTGAATTCCGTGTCCAATGAATTCGGGGTGTCGGATGACGAATCCGGCGCCCATGCGGGAGAGAGCGAGACGTCCATCATGCTGGCGCTGGAAAGCGGCCTGGTTATCCAAGACAAATTCGCGCCCGGCTACCTGGGCCCGACCACCGAGAAAGAAGTCGGCATTATCATCGAGAAGGGAATGCCGGCATTGACAAAGAACGGCATCATCGGCGATCCCGCGAAAGCGTCGGCGGAAAAAGGGGAGATCTACCTCGAGCGGCTCGCTGATTTTCTTGTCCGGGAAACTACCCAACTATAAAAAAAGGAGATGATCATGAAAAAACTGCTGGCTGTGGCCCTGGCGATCTTTTTGCAGGTTTCGATCCTGTATTGTCAAACCGCTCCCGGAACCGGAGCGGAAAGCAACCCGGTTGATTTTAAGATCCGTTTTTCATTTACGGATGAGATAAGCAAGACGCCAATCAATGGCAGGATCATCGTTGGCTTTCACAATGATTTGTCAACGCCCATCAACACCATGGGAGAAGAAAGCTTGTTTTATCAGCAACCCACTTTTGCCTGGGAAGTAAGCAACTGGAAACCCGGCGAATCGCTTGTTTTGGACGGCTCGAGTGCCATCAGCTTGAACGGAAACCTGAATTCACTGAGCGGCTGGTATGGAGTGCAGGCCGTAATTAGAATCAATAAAGGGGCACGGACACTGGAAGCAGACGGCAATGCCCAGACAATCAAAAACATCGTCTATATCGAGAAGGGCAAGATGTGCAGGCCGCTTGATTTGCTTTTTACCAATCCCCTGGGCGGACCGGGAAAGTTTGCCGAAAAAGAATTCGTTAAAGAGGTGAATATTCACAGCAAATTGCTGACTGAATTTTATGGTGAAGCGGAAGCCATTCTGGCAGCGGTCATTCTTCCCCAAAGCTATTTTTCGAACCGCAGCAAAATATATCCTACGGTTTATGTCTTCGGCGGCTGGGGCTCGACGCACTTCGATGCGCTGGCCGGTTATCCGCAGGAAAGATACGGCATGAGGGGTTTCGGCGAGGAGAAGGTGTTTGTTTTTGTCAATCACGAATGCCGCACGGGTTATCATGTTTTTTGCAGTTCAGAAACCAACGGCCCCAGGGAAGAGACATTTTTCGAGGAGTTGGTGCCCTTCATGGAAAAGGAATACCGGGTCAGCAAAAATCCACAAACCCGTTTCCTGATGGGGCAGTCATCGGGGGCTTGGGCGGGACTATGGCTGCTGATCACCTACCCCGATCGGTTTGGCGGGGCATACGTCGGGTCTCCTGATCCCGTTGATTTTACTGAATTTATCGGGACCAACATATATGGGAAAAATGCCAACATGTACAAGAATCCCAAAGGCGAGACAAAGTACCTGTTCGAAAAAATCTCCCTGGAAGATTTTACCGGGCTGGATCGGATCGCGGGCTGGGGCGAGCAGATGTATTCATTTGATGCCACTTTCAGCAGGAAAAAAAGCGACGGGCAGCCCCAGCCTCTCTATAACTGGGATACCGGAATGATCCATCCCGAGGTGGCGCGGTCATGGGAAACGCATGACTTGAGCAGAGTCGTTTCCCGGCTGGATCGGCAGAAAAGGAAATTGCTGCAGGGCAAAATTCACATTTATGTGGCCGAAGACGACAGTTTCGGATTGAACAAGCCGGTGCACGCCTTCCAGAAAATTCTGAAAAAGAAAGGCATCGAAGCGGACATCCGCTTCCCGCGCGGCGGGGGCCATAATGTCTGGACCGCCGAACTGCGGAAAACAATTCATGATGACATGGATGGCTTGATGCAAAAGCTGGCAAAAAATATTTAAAACAGGTCCAATAACTGTCGAAACATTGAAATCGCGGGAACCCAAATGAAAAAAGCGGATGGATATGATATTCATTGAAGGAGGCGGCCCATGAATTCAGCGAAGCCCTTGTCGGTCGTTTTTTCTTTTTTATTGATTCTGACCTGCGTCGTGAGCGCGGCGGAAGCCCCGAGCACGGAATCCCGCGTGGACGCTCTTTTCGCTGCATGGGACAAGTCCGATTCTCCCGGCTGCGCCCTCGGCGTGTACCGCGACGGCCGCATGATCTATGCCCGAGGCTATGGCATGGCCAACCTTGAGCTGGGTGTCCGGATCACGTCCCAGAGCGTTTTCGATATCGGATCGACCTCGAAGCAATTCACCGCGTTCGCCATCCTGCTGCTGGCCAAGGAAGGCAGATTATCCCTGGATGACGACATCCGCAAATATGTCCCGGAGATGCCGGATTACGGTAAAGCGATTACGATCCGGCACCTGCTGCATCACACCAGCGGCATCCGCGATTATTGCCAGCTCCTGGCCTTCTCCGGCTTCCGCGATGAGGATCTCACGACCGATGCCGACGCGCTGCAGATTCTTTCCCGCCAGAAGGCGCTCAATTTCCAGCCCGGTGAGGAATACCTTTACAGCAACTCCGGATTTTTCCTCCTTTCCGTGATCGTCAAGCGCGTCAGCGGCCAGCCTTTGCGCGATTTCGCTCAAGAAAGGATTTTCGGGCCGCTGGCCATGCGCCACACCCAGTACAACGACAGCCACACCCGCATCATTCCCAACCGCGCCACGGGCTACGCGCCGGGAAACGGCGGTTTTGAAATTTCCATGTCCGACTGGGAGCAGACCGGCGACGGCGCCGTGCTGACTTCGGTCGAGGACATGCTGCTTTGGGACCGCAATTTCTACGACCCCAAGGTCGGGGGGGCAGATGCCATCGCCCAGATGCTCACACCGGGCAAGTTCAACAACGGCACCATTCAGGATTATGCCGCCGGGCTGGTCATCGGCGAGCACCGGGGAATGAAAACCGTGAGCCACGGCGGCGCCTGGGCGGGGTACCGGGCCGAACTCCTGCGCTTCCCGGACCAGAAATTTTCCGTCATCTGCTTGTGCAACCTCGGCTCGATGAATCCCAACGGCCTGGCAATGAAGGTCGCGGAGATTTATCTTGCGGAACGCATGCAGCCCGAAACCCCGGCGCAGCTAGCGAGTTCCAAGCCGGCCATCCGTGTCCCGGCCGCCGAACTCGCGAAGAAAGCCGGCGCCTATCGCAATCAGAAGACAGGCACGATCTGGCAACTCGCGGTCGAGGCGGGGAAATTGTTCGTCGACGCTTCCGGCCTAAAATTCCAGATTGTGCCAACGGCAGCGAACCAGTACCGGGCTGAAGGAATACCGATTGCGATTTCCATCAGCTTCGATCCGCCGACCGTCGGCATCCGCC
>JADFDP010000096.1 GCA_018262835.1 Candidatus Aminicenantota bacterium | reverse complement strand
AGAGATGCCAACCAGCAAAAACAGCAACTTTTTTTTAATCGAATTCATACACTATCTCCGCCTGTTTTTTTCATTTTTTAACCGTGCCAACTTTTTTTTTAGAACAATATTGTCGGGATCGAGAGCCAGCGCCTTTTCGTAATAATAGAGCGCCAGCTTTTTGTTGCCGATGTCGCGATATGCTCCCGCCAGGACCCGCTGGGCCATGACGGAATTCGGGAAGAGCTCGGCGCTTTTTTCCAGGATGGCGATTTCGATCGGCTCCGCCTTGCCGGAATAGGTGTGGTAGTGGTAGGCCAGGACGAAGACGAAGAAATAGTCGATCAGGCCGGCCTCCCCGCCGATACGGAACATGGAATCCAGCGCCGATTTCACCGCCAGGAGGTCGTGCTCGCGGGACCCTTTTTCAGCCAGGTCGAGCTGGGCCTGCATCCTGTCCACAGCCTGCTTCAGTTTCTGCTCCCTGGTCTTGGCGTATTCCATTCCCGCCTTTTCGGCCAGCTCGACGGCGATCTCCAGGACCCGGCCGGCGGGAGCCGGCACGTCGGGAATGACGCCGGTCCCTTCCCAGTTGCCGCCGGTGACGGGATTGATGGCGTACGACGTGGAGATGTTGATCTCGAACTGGTCGTCAATTTTGAAGAGGTCGATGGAATGGGCGCCGCCCCGGGTCCGCTCGCCGACCAGCACGGCGCGTTTCAGGGCCTGCAGGTCGTAGGCGAAAATTTCAGCGGCCGAGAAAGTGTTCGGGCCGATCAGCACGAAGAGCGGGACCTCGGTGAGCGGTTTGCCGTTCATCTCGCTCGTCGTCCAACACTCCTCCAAATAATCGTTCTCGCGGTAATACCAGCCGGTCAACTGGGTGGGATGGGGCAGGAAGAAGCTGCTCAGGTAATCGCCGGAACCGCCGCCATTCTCGCGCACGTCGATGATGATGGCGTCGGCGTTCTCCAAAAACCTCATCGCCCCTTCGATCTTGTCCCTGGCCTGGTCAATGGCGTTGAAGCGGATGAGGTCCAGGTAGCCGATGTGGCCGTTGATCCACTCCAGCCTGCGGAATCCCGTGTTCTCCTTCCGGGCCAAGCGATGGAAACGGACGGGGTGATGCAGGGCTCCCACCGCCCTCTCGCCGATGTCGCTGGATTCGATCCTCCTCAGGCTGACGTGCTTGTCATGGGTGATAGCCTGCAGGTCGGCGGTGATCCTTGCGGCGAATTCCCCGGCATCGATTATGGCCGCGTAGGCTCCACGGCGGAACCTCCCAAGCAATTCTTCCGCATAGTCTTTCGCTTTTTCTTTGTATACGTACTTGTCCTTGACCAGTCCGGCGATCTTTTTCAGAACGATTCTTTTATATTCCCTATCGCGCAAATCTCCCGACTGATGAGCAGGATCATTCCCCAGGCAGCGTAATGCAAATGTAAACAGCATCACCAAGACAATGACAATTGGTCGACAGAGCTTCATTTCCCCCCCCTATTTTCTTGTATTTGCTGCGGCCGCAGTTGCTTGATTTCCGCGGCCGAGAACCGGAAAATATTGTTTTTGTTGGCCCGGAATGCCGCGCCCGAAAAAATTGCAATTGTCGTGGTGATCAACGTGGTACTTTTCATCCCAGTCAACGACCGCGGATCGGGGTGTCCTGAAAGTGCTTGCGCACGGCTTCATGGATGAAACCGGCGCTTTCGCGCAAGGAAATCGTTCTGTCCTTGGCAACGTCAAAGCCCATGCCCAGGCCATGATTCTGCCCGGGCATGACGATCATGCGGAACTGCTTGCCCGCCCCTATCAGCGCGTCGACCATTTTCATGACCGCCGTGAACGAAGCGTTGATGTCGCTGGTGCCCCCGACCAGGAGCAGGTCGCCCTGAGGTTTATCAGCCAGCTTCAGGCTCGACGCTTGTTCGTATCCTTGCGGGTTGTCGAGCGGCAGCCCCATGGTCCGCTCGATCATCGGATTAAGATCATAGAGATCCTCGGCAGGAAAGAGTGAAACGCCATTGCCACTGGCCAGCCAGAAGGCTCATATTTATCGTTAACATGAATGGTTGGGAAGATCACATTTCGTCGAATTGTTGGGGTTTCCCTTTCTGCGCAAACTTCTCCTTATTTCAATTCTTTTAGCCTGAGCTCCTTGATGATTTTAGCTGACACCCAAAAAATGTCCGTTTTATAGAGGGAAGGCTGGGTCAGCGCAAATTTCTTGATGTCTTCATAACTGTGCCTTTTTTCATGATATTCGGCCCATTTGAAATCAGGATATGCCTCGAAGAAAAAAAAATTCCCATCCGCTGATATGGAGGGGCCGGCGCTGTTTCTACCGTTGTTTACATCCTTGCCCAGGTTGATCAGGTCGCTCCAATTCCCTTTGCTGTCCCTGAACGACACATAATAGTTGATCCGGCCGTCCAAGGCGTCTTTTCTACCCGCGACAGGTACAATCACATAGCTCTCATCGGGGGAAACGGCGGCATGAAAAATGTCCGGCACGCAGTTTACATTGTCGGGCAGCATTTCCGGCTCAATGTATTGCCCATTCAAAAATTGGGAGCGGAACACCTTCTCGCCTCCCGTTTTCGGCTTCCGGCAGAAATACAATGTCCCGGTTCGGGTTACGGATGGCCCTGAAACGAATTCCGATCCGTTTATCGGCGCACCAACGGGCTTGGGTTCGCTCCATCCCGTGCCCTCCTTTTCAACATACCAGATATTTACTACATCGGCTATCAAAGATTTATTGTCCAGGGGCCGGTACGAATGAAAAAATAATTTCGAACCATCCGGGTGAAAAGAGGGGAACCCGTCCAGGTACTTGCCTGAAAAAGCAGCCACTTCGGGTTCGGTCCATTTGCCGTTTTCGAACCGGGTGGTGATCAGGGTTTCGGTTCCGGTGGCCATGTTCGTGAAGAATATCTCCATCCCGTCCGCTGAAACGGCGATATTCGATTCACTCATTCCTGTCGATACGATCCCCGGCGCGAAAATTTCCGGAGTCATCCCCGGCGGCTTCTGGCCCAGGTAGGGGCCGGCGAGTTTGGGAAAATTCTTTTGCTGAGCGCTAATTACAATTGTCGCTGCCAGCAGCAGACACATGGTAAGGATTGGTTTTTTCATTTTATGTGTCTCCTTTTCATTACCGTTGTTTTTCCGGGCATACCACGGCGGCATGGAAGGCGAGCGGCCTGGGGAGATCGCCGAGCTTGCGCCACTTTCCGAGTCTTCCTCCCGCGCCGATCCTGGAGGCGAAGATGGCGGAATAGACCGGGGGCGCCCAGCCGAATCCGCCGCCGGTCACGATGACTTGCCCGTCGACGACATGGACCGTCATCCTGGACTGGGGAGCGGGGAAGGGCATTTCCTTGCGCCAACTCCCCAGTTTCGCTCCGGCGACTTCTGCCGAATAGATCTCGGCATGCAGGTAGTCCTCCGTGTCCTGCCCGCCGACGATGTAGACGCGCTCCTTGTGCGCGGCGATCCCGGAATGGACCAAGGGCAGCGGCAAGGGCGTGGCCGGCTCCCAGCCCCCGATTTTCCCGTCAGCGGTCACGGAAGCCGAATACGCATCTGAGAAGAATCCATGGTTGTCGTGCCCGCCGAATATATGCATCCGGTCGTTGACCATGGCGACGGCATGCCCTCGCATCGCCTTCGGCAGGTCGCCCGCTTTTTCCCAGTCCCCGATCTCTCCGCTTTTCGTGACGGTGGTCACATAAACGGCGGAGGCGTCGGCGGGGGACTGGCCGCCGCTGACGATGATGAAATCCTTCCAGCATACGGCCGCGTGGTAGGCCAGCGGGTGGGGGAGCGGCTTCTCCCTTTTCCATTTGCCCATTTGGCCGCCTTGGATCTCCGCTGAAAAAACGTCCGGCGAGTAAACCGCCCGCCGGTTCTCGTTGAATCCCTCCAGTCCCCCCAGCACGAATATACGGTTGTGGATCGCCACGGCCGTGTGCCCCTGAAGCGCCTTGGGAAGGGAGGGCCCGCGGTTACATATATCTTTTTTACCGTTGGCGAAATCGGGGAGAGAGATCGAATAGACTGCGGAATACGTCTCCTTCTCGCTGAAACCGCCCATGATGAAAAGCCGCGGCGACTCCTGGCCGATTTTGGGGCCGGAGAGCTTGGGAAATTCCTTTTCCTGGGGGTTCAGACCGAATGCCGCAACCAGTATCAGACCGATCAGCATTAGTGTCCCCTTTGTCTTCTTGTTCACACGCCTTTTTCTCCTCGCTGCGAATCCTACTTCACCGCCGGGATGATGTAATCGGACACGATTTCAAAGGGAGATATGGGTTCGGGATCGTACCAGTTGCCGGCCGTGGTGACGATGACCATGTCGAGATCCGGGATGGCGATGATGTTCTGCCCTCCCCAGCCGGCGGCAAAAAAGGAGGGATGGCGTCGCGAGCCAACGGCATACGTTTTTTGCCACCATTGGTAGCCGTAGCCGTCGGCCCATGAATAATTCCCGCCGTACTGGTTGGGATTGAGAAACGTCGCGGTCGAAGCGTCGCACCAGGCGGATGAGACGATCCTCGTGCCCTTCCATTCTCCCCGGTTCAGAAAAAGCAGGCCGAATTTGGCCATGTCTCTCGGTTTCAGATGAAGATCTCCGGAACACAGGAGGATATCGCCACGGACAGTCTGCCATTGATGCTCCAGTATGCCGAGCGGATCAAACAGGTGCTCCTTGGCAAATTCATCCACTCTTTGTCTTGCCGATTTGCGAATGATTTCTCCCAGGATATTGGTGTTGCAGTTGGCGTATTCGAAAACCGCTCCCGGTTCGAAATGCAGCGGCTTGGCCAACAGGAACCCGAGGGGATCGCTGCTGGTGAAAAACCGGACCATGTCATTGTTGGGATCGGTGTAGGGCAGCGTTTCGTCGTCATAGGTCAATCCCGAGGTCATGGTCAAGAGATGTTGGATCGTCATTTTCCCTTTCGCCGGCGCCTGGGTCAGCAGGTCGGCGTATTCCGGGAAAAAGTCATAAACTTTCTGCTCGAGCGAGCTGATGTGCCCCTGATCGATCGCGATTCCCAGCAGAGCGGAGGTCACGCTTTTGGTGGCCGAGCAGAGCACATGCAGGTCGTTCCGGTCATACCCGGTTCCGCCGGTGTATTGCCCCAGATTGAACTTGCGGCCCGGGAAATATCGCTCGAAAACGAGTTTTTCATCCCTGACGACCAGGATGGCGTGGATGCGGTGATCGCCGATCCGCTCCAGGCGGTCGAGCAAATTAAAGAATTTCCCCTCATCCATGCCCACGGAATCGAGAGAGGCCACGTCCCAGCCGTCGCCGACGGCATCGGGAATGGGAATGGCGTTTTTTTTACTTGAATTGCAACCGAGGCTGATCAGTAAAAGCCATAACGCAACAAGCAAGCCAAGTATTTTCATCATCCCTCTTCCCTCAATTTTTTCAACATCTCCTTGGCCTTGTCATCCCCGGGATTGAGGGCAAGCGCCTTTTAGCAGCATTCGATCGCCCCGCGGGTGTCGCCGCGTTTCATGTAGGCCTCGCCCAGACTTCCGGGAGCGTCACACTCCGGCCGCGGGCAGGATGAATCTCGCCTGTGATCGGTGGTACCATCAGACCGTGCGCTCATCAAGACGATCGATAAAGGCTTGGATTAGCGCGAAGTACTCGTCCCGGAATATTTGCGGCGCCATGTGCCCGAAGCCGCTGGGGAACTCATGCTTTTGCGAATTGGGCAGGCTCTTCATCAGGAAGCCGGCATCGGCGTAGCAGGGATCGTCGGGGCTGGTGACGACCAGGGCCCTGCCCTGCCAGCCGGGAAACGAGTCCGCCGCGTAACCATCGCGCTCGTTGAAGGCGAAGGCGAGCCGCAGCACGTTGTTCATCCCTTTCTTCGACCAATAGCCGTCGACCATGCAGCCCAGCAAGGCCATGGCGAATTTTCTCCTTTCCTGCACCTCGGGGGGCATGGCCTTTTCGACAGCGGCAAGGCGGGTCATCTTGCGCCGTAGCAGGAGCTTGAGGAGCGTTAGCGGCAGCATGGCGAAGAGCATGGCCACCCATTTTTTGCTCCGCTCCGGGCGCGGCCACAGGGTGTTGGTCAGGACCAGGCCGTCGATCCGCGGGTAGTGCCTGCGGAAGAAGGACTGGCCGATAATGCCGGCCAGGGACTGTCCGACCACGACCAGTTGCCCCGCTTTCTCCCGCTCGATGACCGCCAGGATACCGCCGGCCATCTGATCGGGATCGTCAAAGGCCGAGATATCGATGACCAGCACCCGGTTGCGGACGGAGAAGCTGAGGGCGAGATCGTAGGCCAGCTCGGTCCCGCCCCAGCCTCCGGCGAAGGTGAGGAGCGTCCGCCCGCCCTGGCCGCCGGAGCGGTAGGGGACGCTTTTGCCGTTCAGCTCGACCACTGCCTCGCGGTGAGACTCGAGAAAGCGGCGGAACCTGGCGGCTTCGGTTGCCGAAACCTTCTCCAGCGATTGAAGATCTTTTTCCTTTATCATTGCGATCCTCCCTTCATGCCAATGCGCCGAGCCCACGACCGAGCGCGAAGGCGTTTTTCAGTTATCCCTCGTGCTTGCGGGCGGCGAAGCTGGCGTCCTTCGCCCCCGCCAGCATCTCGGCGACCCGGGCTTCGGTGTTGCCGCGAGCCCGCAGCAAGCCGTTGATAACCGGGGTCCTCCTGACCAAGGAGATTATTTTGCGTCCTTCTTTTCGAACAAACCCGAGTAGAACCTGCGGACGTAGTTTTCCGGGATCTTGTCCACGGGGTAGGAACCGTGCATCAGCGCGTGCTGCCAGCGGCCGTCGCGTTTCTCCAGCACTCCGGTCTGGAAGACGTCCTTCAGGCAGAACTCCTTGCCCTTGTAGGAGCCGCAGTCGTCTAGGAAGCAGGAGTACCAGGCCACGTCGCCCGAGCGCGAGAACACGATGCGCAGGTCGCGGAACTCGAAGCGCGTGCCGCGGAAGTCGGGGTCGCGCCACTGCTCGGCGTGTTTCTTCATGTTTTCCAGCCCGACCACGATGCTGTCGGAGAAGAGCCAGAAGTGGAACAGGTCGTTGGCCCACAGGCGGAACATGGCCTCGAAGTCCTTTTCGATGGCCCAGCCGATCGACTGCTCGATCGCGTGCTTCACCGCCGCGTGCTCGGCGGTGGCGTCCGCCGCGGCGGCTAGGCGGCAGACCGTTCCCAAAAAGAAAAGCATGACCAGCATCCATACGAAACACCTTTTTTTCATTATTGACCTCCATGTGGAACGCATTCCTTCGTATTTTTGAATTATCCTCTGGCGCCCGTTGGCGGCAGGGAAAAAGAAAAAGCGGCGCTGCGTTTTCATTGTCTCTCCTTCGTGGGCATTTGGCTCAGGTTTTCCTCGCATTGCCTGATGGCATGGTTCAGCCATATTTTTTCAATGAAATTGCGGGTTCCGGATTTTAGGCCGTTCAAGGCCTTGATGCGGATCTCGTTGGCGTTTTTATGCAGGGGACTGACTTTCAGGACGATCTCGGTCAA
>JADFDP010000095.1 GCA_018262835.1 Candidatus Aminicenantota bacterium | reverse complement strand
CATCACCGCATCAAAAACAATATCGCGTCCATTGCGGGCCTTTTATCCCTGCGCCTGCAATCAATCACCAATCCCGAGGCGGTCGTGGTGCTGCAGGACGCGATCGGCCGTGTCAACAGCATGCAGGTACTCTATGACAAATTGTTGCTCAGCGAAGACTATAAGGATATTTCCGTTAAAAACTACATCGAAAGCCTGACCGATGCCATCGTCGCCATGTTCCCGGGCAGTGCCAGGGTCGCGGTCGAAAAACGCATCGCCGATTTTCACCTGGATCCGAAACGGCTGTTCCCCCTGGGGCTCATCATCAATGAACTGATTACCAATAAAATGAAATATGCTTTCATTGATAGAGATGCCGGGCTGATACAGATATCCCTCACCCATGCTGACCAGCATGCCACGCTCGCCATCCAGGACAATGGCAACGGGCTTCCTGAAGGCTTTGACATCCATGAATCCAAAGGCTTCGGCCTGATGCTGGTAAAAATGCTCAGCCAGCAGCTGGGAGGGAATTTTTCAATGGCAAAACAAGCGGGCACCCGGTGCGTGGTTGAATTTGATGTGTAAAGGCAATAGGCGATGGGCTATAGGCAAGAGGTGATGGGTTATGGGTGATGGGTTCTGGGTAGGAAGGAATCGAGCATTTTTCCCTACTACCTGTCACCTATTACCTCACCCTTCTTCCTGCTCACGAATCACGCCTGACACATTACAAATCACGGGGCTTTGGGAGTAGACCATGAACACTGAAAAGCAAAAAACGATCCTGCTCGTGGAAGACGAAGCGATCACAGCCATTGCCGAAAAAGCAACCCTTGAGAAATTCGGGTATAAAGTGCTGACCGCGCTCACCGGCGAACAAGCCGTGGCGGCCGTGGCAGAAACGCCCGCCATCGACCTGATCCTCATGGACATCAACCTGGGAGCCGGCATGGATGGCACCGAGGCCGCGGCGATCATCCTACGGCAGCGCGACCTGCCCGTGGTCTTTTTGTCGAGCCACACCGAACCTGAAGTCGTAGCCAAGACGGAGAAGATAACTTCTTACGGTTATGTCGTGAAGGACTCCACCGGCACCGTTCTCGACACATCGATCAAGATGGCCTTCAAGCTTTTCGAGGCAAAAACTAAAGAGCAGGAGAAAGAGTCCCAAATGGAGGCTGCGCTCGAAGCGCTGCAGGAGAGCGAGGATGAACTGCGGCATTTGTTCAAAAGCATGATCAACGCCTTCGTCCTTTTCGAATCGATCTTCGATGCTGACGGAAATTTTATCAGCTATCGGTTTGTCTATATCAACAATGCGTATGAGCGCATTACCGGGGTGAAGAACGAAGAAGTAAAGGGAAAGTCGGTTCATGAGGTATGGCCCGAAACCGAACCGGAATGGGTCAGAAGGTATGGCGAGGTTGCTGTTACGGGCGTCTCCAGCGAATTCGAAATGTTTCACGGTCCGACGAAGAAACTCTATCATTGTAACGTCTATCGCCCATGGGACAGCAAAAGTCGCTTCTGTGTGATCTTCGAGGACATCACCGAGCGCAAGCAGGCGGAGAAGGCCCTGCGGGAGAGCGAAGAAAAGTACCGTATCCTCGTCGAGAACAGCCATGACATCATCTACACGCTCACCGCCGATGGGGTATTCACCTTCGTTTCCCCCGTCTGGACAATCTTGTTGGGGCATCCGTTGACGGAGGTAGTCGGAAAACCGTTCCAACAATTCGTCCATCCGGACGACCTTCCCGGATGCATGGCATGGCTGCAAAAAGTGATCAAGACAGGGCAACGGCAAGAGGGCGTGGATGCATACCGCGTACGGCACGCCGACGGGTCCTGGCGCCTGCATACCTCAAGTGCAGTTCCTTTGCGGAACAAAGCCGGCATGGTCATCGGTTTCGAGGGCACGGCCAGAGACATCACCGAACGCAAGCGGGCACAGACGGCGCTGCAGGAGAACAATTCAAGGCTGGAATTGGCCATGCAAGCGGCCGATATGGCCTGGTGGGAAATGGACCTGGGCACCGGCAATGTTGCTTTTGAGAAAAGGAAAGCGCAAATGCTGGGTTTCTCCCCAAATAAATTTAAGCATTACAGGGATTTTGTAGCGTTGGTCCATCCGGATGACCGGGAAAAGGCAATGAACGCCATGCGCGGACACCTCGAAGGTTCGCTGACCCGTTATGAAGTGGATTACCGGATCGCAACTAGTTCCGGCGAATACATATGGTTCCACGACATCGGTTCCATCGGCAAAAGGGACGCCGCCGGCAAGCCGCTGAACGTGACCGGGCTGGTGATCAACATCAGCGATAGAAAGCTGGCGGAAGAGGCGCTGCGTGCCAGTGAAGCCAAGCAATCCAACGCCCTGCAGATGACCAAATCCGGCCACTGGGAGTATGACGTGGACCGCGACCGGTTCACGTTCAACGACAACTTCTACCGCATCTTCCGGACAACGGCCGCCGCGGTGGGCGGCTATCAGATGTCCTCCGCGGAGTATGCGCGAAGATTTTGTCACCCCGACGATGCGGTCCAGGTCGGCGAAGAAACCCGGGGGGCCATTGCATCTCCCGATCCGAATTACAGCCGCCAGATCGAACACCGCATCCTCTATGCCGACGGCGAGATCGGACACATCGCCGTGCGCTTCTTCATTGTCAAGGACACCCAGGGCCGCACCATTAAAACCTATGGGGTCAATCAGGACATTAGCGACAGAAAACAGGCGCAGGCGGAGATCCAGCGGCAGTTGGCGGAGAAGGAAATTCTGCTCAAGGAGGTCCACCACCGCATCAAGAACAATATCGCCTCCATCGGCGGCCTCATCAGCTTGCGACTGAAGTCGATCGCCAATCACGAGGCCATCGCCGTGCTGCAGGACGCGATCGGCCAGATCGACAGCATGCGGGTCCTTTACGACAAGCTGCTGCTCAGCGGGGACTATCAGGATATCACCATGAAAAGCTACGTGGAGAGCCTGGCCGCAGCGGTGATCTCCCTGTTTCCCGAGCAAGCCAAGGTCAAGCTCGAACAGCGCGTCGACGATTTTCACCTCGACGCGAAACGGCTTTTCCCGCTCGGGATCATTATCAATGAACTGCTTACCAATATCATGAAATATGCATTCGCCGGAAAAAAAAGCGGGCGGATCCGGCTCTCCCTGGCCAAGACAGACAACCGCGTGACGCTTGTCCTGCAGGACAACGGTGTCGGGCTCCCGGACAAGTTTGACATTGACAAAACAAAAGGATTCGGCCTGACGCTGGTCAAAATGCTCAGCCAGCAGCTGGGAGGATGTTTTTCCATGGAAAAGCATGCGGGCACCCGGTGCACGGTTGAATTTGATCTTTAAAGGCAATGGGCTATGGGCAAGAGGTGATGGGTCATGGGTAATAGGTCATAGGCAAGGGGCTATAGGCGAGGGGCAATAGGAAAAATGTCAACAGCGAGTAGGAAGAACAACTCTATAATCTCGAACTTCGCCTTTTTCCAGCCGTACGACGCACATCGCAGGCCGGGCATTCCCCCCGGGCGGTTGACATTCCCGGCCTTATCCCCTACACTCTGCGCTCGTGCCAAATTAATTCTCCTATCAGCCTGGAATCGACGCGGCGCGGATCGTCTTTTTCTACAGAACTTGTCTTTATCTTAGCTGGAAACTATAATGGGGACCGTAGCACGGATTGCAGCAAAAAATTCTTTTTTGAGGTGACGGATGCTGAAGGAAGATTTTGAAAAATATTATCCTTTCATCAAAAAATCCCTGTATTTCATCCTGGTCATGGCACTCATTTTGGCCGCCTTCAAACTGGCCTTCGCCTACCTGCTGCCCTTCGTGTTCGCCTTCGTCATCGCCGCCGCCATGGAGCCCTTCATCCGCTTCCTGGTGCGACGCCGGCTGCCGCGCGGCCTGGCCATCGGCATCGCCATGTTCGTATACTACGGTTTCCTGTTCGCGCTCGCTTTTTTCGCGATATCCAGGCTGATCCGCGAGGTCACCTATTTTTCCAGCCACATGCCCGACTACAGCCGGACCTTCAGCGCCTTGTTCGACGACATCATGAGGCTGAGCAGGAAGCTCTACCTGAAGCTGCCCAAGGAGGCCGTCGTTCCTTTGCAGAACACGATCCAGTCGCTGGCAACCAAGCTGACCCAGGTGCTCACGTCCCTGGCCGGATCGGTCATCAACATCCTGTCGGCATTGCCGAACATGCTGATGTTCGCCATGTTCACCATTATCGCCACCTTCTTCGCCGCCAGGGACAAGGAGGCGATCAAGGGATTCCTGGCCAAGCAGGTGCCGGCCGCGACCTACGGCAAGCTCGCGGCCCTTAAAAACAGCATGCTCCACTCCCTGCTCGGTTTCCTGAAATCCCAGGCCCTATTGATGGCACTAACCTTTACGGAATGCTTCATCGGCTTGAGCCTGATCGGCGTCCGCTACGCGTTCGTCATCGCCATCCTCATCGCCGTGGTCGACATCCTGCCGGTGCTCGGCTCCGGGACCGTCCTGGTCCCCTGGGGTGCGGCCAGCCTGCTGCTGGGGAATACCAGGACGGGCGCCGGCCTGATGGTTCTGTACGTCGCCATCACGATCATCCGCTACGTCGTGGAGCCCAGGGTGATCGGCAGCCAGCTGGGCCTGCACCCGCTGGTGGCGCTGATCGCCATGTTCGCCGGCCTGAAAGTGTTCGGCGTCCTCGGCCTGCTCCTGGGACCGGCCATTGTCGTCACGGCCATCGCGGTCATGGATGCGGGACTGGTGCAAAAATATAAAGAATAGTGTTAGTGTTAGCAACCAGCACTTCAACGATTTTTAAGGATTTCGGTTATTTTCTTCCTAACACTATCACGAACACTTTTCTTCGTTTGGCTTAGAGATTTCGTTGATTTTCTTCCTAACACAAACACTATCACTAACACTTTACTTCACTTGGGCCATTGATATTTTTTCGCATTACACCTAAAATGCCAGCTAATGATGAAAAAAAGAACCCTGATCTCGCTTGCTTTTTGCTTTTTGCCACTGGCCAGCAATTTCTCCTGCGTGCAAAAATTTCAAACTTTTCAGATGCCCCGACCCTATGCGGTGGAAAAGATTGCAGGACAGGCAAAGCAAGAAAGGCCAAAAAACATCATTCTCATGGTCGGCGACGGCATGAGCCTGGCCACGATGTACACGGCATGGACCGCCAATCAGGGGCATCTGAATATTGAAAATTGCCAATACGTGGGCCTGGCCAAAACAACCAGCGCCAACCGACTGATCACCGACTCCGCTGCGGCGGGAACGGCCTTCGCCACCGGCCGCAAGACCGACAACGGCCACGTGGGGGTCGACGCGGACGAAAAGCCGCAAGCATCCATACTCGAAATTGCGAAACAGCATGGTCTAGCCGCCGGCCTGGTCGTCACCTGCAACATTCTGGATGCCACCCCCGCCGTTTTTGTCGCCAAGAAAGGCGACCGCCATCAATGGTCCGACATCGCGTCGCAGTATGTCGCCGGCGATGTCGATTTCGTCTGCGGCGGCGGCTGGAGCAACTTTAAAAACGGCAAGGATGGCAGGGACCTGACCAAAGAGCTCGCCGGCAAGGGATATCAACTCCCAAGGACCGTTGAAGAACTGGAGAAAATAAGCAAAGGCAAAGTATTTGCCCTTATCGCTGACGATAATCTTCCAAAACCGAAAGAGAGGGGCGAAGCCCTCTCCCGGGCGGCCATGAAGGCGATCGAGCTTCTAAGTAAAAACGATCAGGGTTTTTTCATGATGATCGAGGGTTCCATGATCGATGACGGGGGACACGACAACGATCTGGACCGGTTGATGAACGAGGTCCATGATTTCGACCGCACAATCGGAAAGGTTTTGCAATGGGCGGCGAAAGACGGCGGGACCCTGGTGGTGGTGACGGCCGACCATGAGACCGGCGGCTGGACTTTGCTCGGCGGCGATATCACCTCCGGAAAAGTGAAGGGCAAGTTTTCAACGGACGATCACAGCGGCGTGATGGTTCCGGTTTATTCCTTCGGACCCAAGGCTGAAGTTTTTACGGGAATATTCGAGAATACCGATCTATTCAACAAGATGCTTGCCGCTTATGGTTTCGGCACAAAATGAATTGATCGGACACAGGTCATAAGTAATAGGTTATAGCAGAGAAAAAGTTCAAATTGGCACTCTCCACCCAGAACCTATGACCCATTACCCGGCAGCCAGTGTTTGCTTTTCTTCAATTTCGAACATCAACCTCTATCCCGCGATGGGCAGATTTGCTTCCGAGCTCTGCCCTATCATCCTTCTGACGAAACTGGGCGTCTCGGGATCGTTCAAGCACGACTCGCCGTACAGGCCAACGTAATTGGCCGCCATCTGCCGCAGTTCCTCCAGGCTGACCATGCTGTCGCTGCCTTCCGCCGGCGCCGCGAAATAAAACACTTTTTGCTTTTGCATTTTTTTCTCCTGCCACAATGATAATATCGGGGGTATGACAAATGATGGCATAGGGGACGCGGAAAATTAAAAGCAAAAAGGAAAAAGAAAGGAAATGCGGCGCCAAATCCTTCACGCTTCAGCCAACAAGCCAAGCATTGCTGCAAAGACCCCTGGAGACGGAACTTAATCCTTTTGCCGGATCGTTTCGTATCAATATCGTCACCCAATGACGCCCGCATATGAATTACAGGAGGAAATATGACAATCAGATTTTTAAGAACGGCATTCTCACTTCTGGCCTTGTCCGGTCTGCTGGCGGCGCCGATGCTCGCCCAGGCTCCGGTCATCAAGAAGGCGTACCTGGGGCAGCCGATGTCGGATTTCGAGCTGGCGGCCATCGACGGCAAGACAGTCAAGCTCTCGGCGCTGAAAGGCAAGAACGTGATGCTCGTTTTCCCGCGTGTTTTTTACGCCGTTGACAGCGACTGCTCGATCTGCAGCTACCAGTACGCCGAACTGGCCGATTATTGCCAGCAGGGGAACTGGAAAGACAAATTCAACCTGGAGATACTCTACGTGTTCCCTTTTTCGATCGAAATGACCAGGAATTGGATTTCGCGGATTCCGGCGATGCTGGAAGCCGTCGAAGGCTGGAAAAATCCCAAGGCCGAGGAACTGAAAAACGAACAAGTCAAATTCTGGATGGAACTGACGCGCCAGGCCTATCCCAAAAAATATGTTTACTCCGCCGCGAACATGCCGATGCCCTTCCCGATGCTCGCCGATGAGAAACGGGAACTTTCCAAGGGGCTCGATCTTTTCCGCGAGGAATGGAACGGCGGCAAGGGCGACCAGAACATCCCGGCGGTCTACCTACTCGACAAGGACGGCATCGTCCGCTTCAAGTTCATAAGTCAGCACACGGTCGACCGGCCCACGGCGGCATATCTCGAGAAGATGATGAAAGCCGTGCTGTAAAAATTTCCCGGGCGCTTGTTCGTCGCCCAGAGATCATCACTCCGGCCCGAGAAGGATTGCGGCTGAAATGCTCGGCCTTGTCGACCCCCTTCAGGGCCAGGAAGAAGCCTATCAGGATATGGGATATTTTCTCGGATATCACGCTCTTTCTGTCAGACCCGAACATTCGCGGCATGAGCTCCTCCGGTAATGAAGTGGAT
>JADFDP010000094.1 GCA_018262835.1 Candidatus Aminicenantota bacterium | reverse complement strand
GGTCTGGATCATCGTCCTGGTCATCGTTTTCGCCGCGCGCAGCGGCCGCAGGCGCCTGCAACAGTACCTGCCGCCGAAAATCGGCATCGAAAGCGGCGGCATCAAACGCGGACTGACCCCGCCGGAAGCGGCGCTTCTGCAGGAGGCGCCCCTGACCAAAATCCTTCTGCTCGTGGTGTTCGGCCTGCTTAAAAAAGACCTGCTTGCCATCCGGGAAATATCGCCGAAGGACTTCCGATTCCACCGGCAGAAAAAAGAGGGATTGGAACCCCTGGAATATGAAACCGCTTTTTTCGCGGCCATTGACGCCGACAACCGCCTGGATCAATCTTCCCTGCGCGGAATGTTTACCGGGATGATCGCCGCGCTGGGGAAAAAAATGGCCGGTTTCTCACGCCGGGAAACCAACGCCTTTTACCAGTCGATCATGAACAAGGCCTGGGAGCAGGTAAAGAACTGCTCAAGAGACAAGCTCCCCGAAGAGCTGGCCCAATCATTGGAATGGCTGGTCCTGGACCCGGAATACGAAAACAGGCTGGAGCCGTACGCCAATGATGCGGTCCTCATTCCCGGAAGCACGGATTACTGGTACCGCCGTTTCCCGCAAAGGACAACCGGAACCGCGGGCAGCGCCGTCCCGGGCAAGGGTTTCGGCCGGGGCGTCAGTGGAACGGCCGCGAGCCTCGTCCATTCCCTGCAGGCATTTTCCGGCGCCCTGCTGGGCGACGGCGCCGCCTTCACGTCGGCCGTCACCAAGGTGACCAATCCGCCGCCGGTGCAGCACTATTCCAGCGGCCGCAGCAGCGGCGGTGGCAGCAGCTGCGCCTGCGCCTGCGCCTGCGCCGGCTGTGCCTGCGCTTGCGCCGGAGGCGGCCGATGAAAACTTATTCGTGGAAAAAGGCATTCGCCGTCCTGCTTGTCGCTCTGGCCGCCGCCGCATTCGCCGCCGCAGCAACGTCCCAGATCTGGAGCCGCGGCCGTTTTCTAGGGATAGACCTGGGCGTTTCCCGCTACCGTAGCGCCGAAGGCTGGTTTCCGGCCTTGCTTGTTTTCCTGGCCGTGATCCTGCTTTTGATCCCGCTGCTTCTGCGCTCCTACGCCCGCAAAAGTTTTTCCGAATTTCTGGCCCCCGGGTTGCATCATTATTACAGCACGGACAAATTCGGCGCCAAACGCATCCACCTGCGGGTGGAGATGGACAAGACGGCCATCCTGATGATCGACGCCTACCGGGTGGTTCATCTCAACGCCACGGCTGCCGCCATGGTCAAGTATTTCCTCGACGATTTCCCGCAAAAGGAAAGCCGCCGGCAGCTGGCCGCGGCCTTTCACATCAGCCGGGCCAAGGCCGCGCGGGACTACAAGGAGGTCCTGGAAAAGATCGACCTGCTCATCAACCGCAGCGATATCTGCCCGGTGACCTATTTCGGTATCGACAAGATCGAGGCATTCCAGACGCCGGTCTCCGCCCCCTACCGCATGGACCTGGCCCTGACCTATCGCTGCAACATCAACTGCTCCCACTGCTACAACCAGCGCCGCGAATCGGCAGAACTGACCACTGCGGAATGGAAAAAGATCATCCAAACCTTATGGGACAAGGGCATCCCCCACATCGACTTCACCGGCGGCGAGCCTACCCTGCGCGACGACCTGGTCGACCTGGTCACCTACGCCGAGGACCTGGGCCTCATCACCGGGCTGCTGACCAACGGCGTGCGCCTGGCCGACAAAGCTTATGTCCGGCGCCTGAAGCAGGCCGGGCTGGATTACGTCCAGGTCACCCTGGAATCCCACCAAGAGGAGATCCACAACCGCATGGTGGCCAGCGACAGCTTCCGCCTTACCGTGCAGGGGATCCGCAACCTCATCGAACAGGGCATCCATGTGCTGACCAACAGCACGATCACCCAAACCAACTCTTCCGCCATCGAGGAGATCGTCCCCTTTTTGAAAAAACTGGGGGTGGAATCCTTTGCCGTCAACTCCATCATCAAGGCGGGAAAATCGCGCCACCAGGACCCCGGTTTGAGCGAAGAGGAGCTGCTGCCCATCATCAACGCACTGCAGCAGCGGGCCGAACAGGAGGGAATGAAGTTCACCTGGTACACGCCGACCCAGTATTGCCGGCTGAACCCGGTGGAACTCGACCTGGGCGTCAAGCAGTGCACGGCCGGCAAATACAACCTGGCCGTCGAACCCGACGGCACGGTCATCCCCTGCCAGAGTTTTTTCCGGCCCCTGGGCAATATCCTGAATGATCCTTTCGAAAAAATTTACCAGCACGATTTCCTGGTTTCCCTGCGGCGGCGCGACTGGGCCATGGACAAGTGCCGGGAATGCGAATGGCTCCCCACCTGCGGCTGCGGCTGCCCGCTGCAGAGCACGGAGGATTCATTCTGCTGCCCCGATCTTTTGGGCAGTACATGAAAAACATCCGCGCCGAATTGGAAGCCAGGGAAAACAATGTCCTGCATCCGCGGGCCGCGCGCAGCAGCGACAGCCGCCGCCAGCGCCCTGAGAAGCCGTCGCCGGTACGCACCGAGTTCCAACGCGATCGCGACCGCATCCTGCACTCGAAAGCGTTCCGCCGCCTGAAGCACAAGACCCAGGTGTTCATCTCCCCGGAGGGCGATCATTTCCGCACCCGCTTGACCCACACGCTGGAGCTGAGCTTGATCGCCCGGACCATCGCCCGGGCCCTGAACCTGAACGAGGACCTGACCGAGGCCATCGCCCTGGGCCATGACCTCGGCCACACCCCGTTCGGGCATATCGGCGAAGCGGCTCTGGACAAGTTGTGCCCCGGGGGCTTCCGCCACTACGAGCAGAGCCTGCGCGTGGTCGAGAAGCTGGAGGACGGAGGCCGGGGGCTGAACCTGACCCGCGAGGTCCGCGACGGCATCCTCAAGCACTCCAAGGGCCAGGGCGAGGTCATCCCCAAAAACGGCAAGCTGCTGCCGCTCACGCTCGAGGGGCAGATCGTGCGCCTGGCCGACATGATCACCTATGTCAACCATGATATCGACGACGCCAAGCGCGCCGGCATCATTTCCGACGGCGACATCCCCGAGTCGAGCCGGAGGCTGTTGGGCACAAAATATGCCAAGCGCATCGACACCATTGTCATCGACGTCATCAGCGAAACCCTGAAGAACGGCCTGGAGATCATCGCCACGTCGGAGCCGGTATTCGCCGAGCTGCTGCGCCTGCGCGATTTCCTGTTCCGCAACGTGTATTTCCGCGAAGAACGGCTGGTGGAAAAGGAGAAGATCGGCGAGGTCATCCAGGCCATCCACGCCCACGTCAGCCGCGACCCGGGCGCGCTGATCAACCCCTACCCGGTGGAGGATCCGGTCCCGGTGCGCATCATCGATTTCATCGCCGGCATGACCGACAATTTCGCCTTGAACCTTTTCCGCGAGATCACCTCTGCGAAAAACCCGCTTTAACGGCCGGGATTCTACGGGAATCCCAATACTATCGTCGATCACTTCGCAGAATACTACTGATTTCGCAACAATCTGCGAATTTCTCTGCAAAAAATCCCCGCATTTCACACTGAGCAAATAAAATATAGGCATGAAATGAGCCGCCAGATCGTGTTTTTATAATATTCGCTCCAATCCGCAGCAACTTGGCACCACACTTGCATTCTGAGGTTCCAAAGCCAATGGAGGAAAAATGAACTCGCAAAGAACAGATGATATGGAATCCGGATGAATCGCCTGGAATTCGTCCGGCTCATTGCATTTTCTTCAGCGGCACTGACCTTTTCATGCAGCCGCAGCGATCTGAAACGGATGTTGACGGTAGACGCCAATTGCACCGGCTGCGGCTTGTGTCTTGCCGCTTGTTCTTTCGGAGCCATCGTTCTTCCGGAAAAAAGCAGTTTCAGCATTCTTCCGGACGCCTGCACGGGATGCGGACGATGCCTCACGGCCTGCCCGGAAGAGGCGATCATCGCCTCAAGCCCGGGGTTTTCGGTGATTTCAGCGAATTGCACCGGTTGCGGTCAATGCGTTGAATCCTGCCCGGAGAAAGCGATTAACCTTGATCCGGCTGTTTATTCAATCACCAGCCAATGCAGCAAATGCGGCCTCTGCATCGCCGCCTGCCCACGGGGCGCGATCAGCAAGCACCAGGGGGGATTTCATATCGACCCCAATCTATGCGACCGCTGCGGTTTGTGCCTCCAAGCCTGTCGCTATGGGGCCATCCGCAAGGCAGAAGCGCATATCGACCGCAGCCGCTGCAGCGGCTGCGATCTCTGCCTGCCCGCCTGCGCCCATGCGGCGATCCGCCCTGGCAGCGTGCCGCAAATCGATCCCGCGCGCTGCCTCGCCTGCGGCGCCTGCCGCGATGTCTGCCCGGCCGCCGCAGTCAACGGCGTGATCCATCAAGCCTCGATCGACAGCCAACGCTGCAGCCAATGCACTTCCTGCATCCCGCGCTGCCCGGTTTCAGCCATCCATTTTTAAACATGAATAAAATATGCAAAATGACCATTGCCTTCTTGCTGCTGGCCACGGCCAGCCTGGCTAAGGAATGCCCTTCGCGCTTGCTGCCCAACCTGCGGCCAATTGGCGGATCCGCGCTGAGTTGGGGAACCGAGCTGCACGCAACCGCGATCAATTTAACAGGGAGCAATTATTGGTTTTTCGGCCTGGCCGCTGCTCTCGCCTATGAAACCGATGCACTTTCTTTTTTCGCCCAGGGGGAATACAAAGAAAAAAAATACAGCGAATGCCAATATCCGTCGGACGTTTCCCCCTTCAAGCTGAAGCGGCTGTCCCTTGACTGGAAACTGGATCGCTTCACCGTCAGCGGCGGCCGCCAGGAAGTGACCGCCGGACTCGGCCTCGGCCTGGATGATTTTTTTGACGGCCTGCGCATCGCCTATTCCGGGGATAAACTGCACGCCGAAATAGGAGCCCTGATACTGGCCCGTTCCGTCGCCCGGGAAGCCTTTTCCTGCCAGACATGCTTTTTTTTCGAATATACGTCCAGCTGGAAAAACTTGAAAGAATCATCCTGGGGTGATGACAAGCTGCTTTTCGCCGACCTCACCTGGAGAACGGGCGGTCATTCGCTGGGTTTGCTCTACATGAAAAGCATCGCCCGCGACCGCCTGTTCGATTTTCAGCAACTGGATGCTCATGGTATGTTCAAGCTGCCGCTGGATTTCAAATTTCAATTCGAGGTTTCCGGGCAGCGCTTTGACCGTGACGGGGAAATCGCCTATGGCCACCTCCTGGAGTTGGGCCGCCGTTTCCCCATCGCCGGCGTCGGGATGTTTGAGTTGAAATTGAAGCACCTGTACGGCTCGGCTTCCGGCAATGTGCTGTTCACCCCGCTCTATGGCAACGTCAGTTTCGGCGAACGGATGCATTACAGCGTGCGCCAGGGCAGTATCTGGGGAGGCACCCTGCAAATCCTGCCCCGCCCGGCAAAAAGGCTGGAAATCAATCTGCAGTACTACCAGAACGATTCCGGCCTTTTCAGCGACGTATTCAGCCGCGAATGGGATGCCGGCTTCCACTATGCCATCGATAAGAACAAGCGTTATCAATTGTTTCTCAATTACGCCAAGACCAGCGGTTCGTCTGGCAGCATCAGCCAGATCGCCGCTGAAATGCGCATTATCTTTTAAAAAGGAGAATAAAATGAATAAATGGATCATTGGCTTCGCTTTGATTCTCATGGTGGGCATGAGCCCCCTTTCCGCCTGCATCATTGAGATCATGACCGACAACAACCAACCCCGGATCGGCGACCTGGTAACGGTGACAATCGCCCTCAAATACGAACACCGCCGCTGCGTCATCGAGCTGAAAGACACCCAATTCATGCCCGACGGCATTGAGATCGTCGAAAAGGGCGATTGGCAGACTCTTGGGGCCGGTTCCTTCCTACTGAAAATGAAAGTGCTTGTCAAGAACGCCAAGGCTTCGCTGGCGGTCATCCGTGAATGCGAGAAAAAAGGGATATCCGAAGAAACCATGAAGTTCAAAGTCAAATCAACGAAATGATGGCACCCAAAAAGATCGGGGCGATCGTTCTCGCCTCTCTTTTCAGCATCGCCCTGATCATTCAGGCCGCTGGCAACGGGCTGGCGGCCTTCCCGTTCAAGGTCTGGATCTTGGCCGGCGGGCTGGCGGTAGCGGCAGTGGCGGCACGCTTGCACCTCTATTGGCTGCGCCACATGTTTCTGATCGCAGCGATCTCCTATTTCGGATTTTATGAGGGCAGTTGCCTCTGCACCAACGGCGCCCTGCAGAACATTTTTCTCTTTTCCGCATTGGGACGTTGGGCGGGAGTGGCCGAGGCGGCCATCCAGGTATTGTTTGTTTTTCTCATGATCTATCTTTTCGGCAACCTTTTTTGCGGCTGGATCTGCCACAAGGGAGCGGTCCAGGAATTCCTTTTCCGCCAGCGCTGGCAAGTGCATGTCCCGCTGCAGATCGACCGCTGGCTGCAAAAGCTCAAATATGTGCTGCTGTTCCTGATCATTCTCTGGCCGCTCATTATCAGGCAGAAGCTATTCTTGAAGATCGATCCCTTCAAGGCCATGTTCAATCTGGGGGGCTCGACTTTTCTGCTGATCTTTGCCGCCGTGGTGCTGCTTTCGTCGCTGTTTTTCTTTCGTCCTTTTTGCCGCTATGTATGTCCGTTCGGAGCGGCAGCCGGCATCATCAACCATTTCGGCTTCTTCCGCTTGCAAATGAAGCGGGGCCAGAACTGCACGGGATGCAATGCCTGCCTGTCCCATTGCCCGGCAGCGGCGATCCACCCACTGCGCGGCGGCGCAGCGACCGTCGATGCCACCAACTGCATCGCCTGCGGAGAATGCTGCCAAGCCTGCAAAAGGATGGTTTGAGCGGAATCCGGAACCAGGTTGCTTCCCCCGCCCAATAAATCCACGTTGATGCGCTCGCAACCGCGCCTGTCTGGCCGGATGCAGAGCAATGGAACCGACCAGACAGAACATCCGGCTTGGGTTGTGATTCTATGGCGAATAAAACCAAATAGTAATAGGCGACCGATTGACATTTCAAATTTTTTCCAGCAAAATCCCGGCATGGGAAGAAAGAGCGTGCCAAGAGATATTTTCCCGCAAAATCATGGAGAGCAAAAATGAAATTCAAGCGTTTTTGGATGGGGCTGGCATGGATACTGGCGGTGGCGTGCCTGGCGTCCTTTTCCTGCGTCACCGGCGGCGGAGACAACGATGACGACGACGATGCGGAAAAACCGAATTTCGTCCAGGAGGCCTGCTCGGGGTGCACGCAGGAGAGCGTGCTTACGAACGGCTTCCGCTTTTTCAGCTATGTGAAGAACATCGGCGGCAGCGGCAAGATCGGCATGTCCATCAGCAGCACCAAGGGCACTGCCGCGAAGGAATTCACGGTGACCGCCAACACCAGCTACGTTTTCTCGGCCGACGTCCCCGCGCAGGCCAAAAGTTCGGCCTCCTTCACCTACATGGCGAAATTCCCGGGGATCGCCGGATATACTGACTCGCGCACAAAGAACGGATTTGATTGCACGGGAGCGCCGGCCAATCTGCAGCTGAATCCGCGCTAGAACAAAAGGAAGCAGATCGAATTTGGCGTACGGCTGACGGTGTACGGCAGGCGGCAAGAACAAAGACGACAGTAAAACTGAAATTCCAAATCACAAGCACCCAATTCCAAAACAATTCCAAGTTCCACTAGC
>JADFDP010000093.1 GCA_018262835.1 Candidatus Aminicenantota bacterium | reverse complement strand
ACTAAGGCACTTACGATTCACTGAAGATCACTTTGTGCATTGTGGCGCACTTCTTGAAATGATCTTGCTTTATTGCCTTTGTTTTGGTCATTTGGTCATTGGAATTTGGTGTTTGTTTGGTGCTTGGTGCTTGTGATTTGGAATTTAATTTTACCGTCTGCCGAGCCTTTCCCTTGCTTAAACAGCTGTCTTTCTGCGGTGCAGGAAAAAACTGACGCCGATGCCCATGGCGAAGACGTCCATGAAGATCAGCAGCAGGGCCGCTGGAAAGGGCAGGAACTTGAGCAGGGTGTAAACGGCGATGCCCAGGATGACGAACAGCGGGGCGCCGGCTTTCAGTTTCATGGCCGCGGCGATTCTGCCGCCGACGAAATAGAAGACCACGGCGCGGCCGAAGATCAGCAGCAGAAAATAGGCGGCGATCAGCAGGATCAGCAAAGGGATGCCGATCAGCACGATGCTCATGAGCAGGAAACTGAGCAGCAACAGCGCGAAAACCAGCAGCGTGGCCAGACCGTGCAGCAGATGGCGCAGCGGCGCTTCCCCCAGCATGACCGACGCCCGGCCGACCTGCGCGGGCAGGATCAGCAGCGTCAGCAGGGCCAGGATGAGCCAGAGGAATATCTTGATGATCTTGAAAAAAGTCAGCCCTTTGGATTCGGCCAGGAAGGGGAGCATGGAGCTGGCGATCTTTTTCACGTCTTCTCGGGTGCGGACGTGGTAGAACTGGCCGGCGATCCTGCAGCGTTCCGCTTTTTCGAGGCGGCCGCCGATCACGATCAGGTCGCGGCCGATTGCGGCTTTTTCGCCGATCGTCACCCGGGAGGCGATGCAGATGACGTCGCCGCTGACCTCTCCTTCCAGGCTCAGTTTTCCGCCCACAAGGAAAATCGATTCGTCGACCCTGCCCTGGATGGTCAGTACGGAATTGAAGGCGTTGATGGGCCGGGTTCGGATTTCGCCGGCGGCCACCTTGAGCTCTTTCCCGTCTGCGGCGGTCAAGAACAGTCCGGCCGAAAGAAGGAAAAGCAGGCCGTAGATTTTACTCATGATTTTTCCGCGTGCGCTCTTTTGCGCCGGGGGCCCAGCAGCAGGAAGGCCAGCAGGCCGGAGAAGGCGAGGACGGAACCGGTGAGGAGCGCCGTTCCCATCGGGGCGGGGAGAAGCGCGTTGAGCAGAGCGTTGGCGGCTTTGTAAGCGGCCTGGGCCGCATTGTATACCGTGGAAATGGCCTTGATGATATTGGCCAGCCAGCCGGACGTGCCGTCGGCAGTAAGCCGCAGAGCCTGGACCAGGCTGCTGCGGGAAAAATCGAAATACACGTAGATCCAGGTGATCAAAAAGACCAGGCTGGCGGCGATGGCGGCAATAATGGATGTATAGCGGGGCAGGGCGGGATAGAGGCGCTGCATGATCTGGGGAATCATTCCGGCCGGAGGCTCGCTGAATACGGGCCGGGACAGCGACCGGTTCAGGTTCCGGTAGCGGGCGTCCGCCAGCCGGCAGGCCCGGCAGACCAGCAGATGGTCACGGATGCGGGACGCTTCGATGGCGTTCAGGTCGCCTTCGCCGCAGGCCAGTATTTTTTCATCCGTCAAGCATGCCATCTTTTTCCATCTCCTTTTTCAATATTTCCTTGGCCTTGAATATGCGGTTCTTGACCGTCCCCACGGGGAGGGAGGTGATCTCGGCGATCTCTTCGTACTTGAGGTCCTGGATGTAGCGCATCAGGATCAATTCACGGAATTTCAGGGGGATCTGGTCCACGACCTGCCAGACGTAGTCCCTGGTTTCTTCCCGGGCCATGTTTTTAAAACCGTCCTCCTTGCTGACGTTTTCCGAGGCCAGGAGGCTGTGGGGCGAAACGCTTTCGTCATCGAGGGAATCGACCTGGGCCTGGTTTTTGCGGATGTGGTCAATGACCAGGTTGTAGCAAATGCGATAGGCCCAGGTGGAAAACTTGTATTCGAAATTGTATTTGTCCATGACGGTATAGACTTTGAAGAAAAAATCCTGGGTCAGGTCCACGGCCACGTCTTCATTGCGCACCATGCGGATCACGAAGCTGAATATTTTTTTTTCGTACTTGCGCATCAATTCCTCGTAGGCCTTCCTTTCGCCTCGCAGCGTTCTTTTGATGAGTACCTGATCTTCATCCACTATCATTTACGTATTTGCCGCCGGAAAGTTTTCCGAGGGTTCACTCTTCGATGATCTCAACATCGGGGGGAAGATCCAGATCGAATTCCCCGTGGGCCAAAGTGATGCGGCGGCGGTAATTCCGGAACAGGTAGACGGTGGTGACTTCGTTGACGGCGGTCTGCTCCACCCGTTCCGGCAGGTCATCGGCGCCGACCTTGATCTTCAGCTCCTGAACGCCGTTTTCCCCGTCCAGGCGCAGGCGGATGGTGCGGCTGCGGGCATCCCCGCTGCTGGCATCGCCGGGACGGTCGGAAAAAAGCAGCTCCCAGATCAGCTGTTCGCTGCGAGCCCCGATATGGCCCTTCATGAGCTGGTTGCTTTCCTTGTCGTAGAAACTGTAGCGGCCGTTTTCCAGGATGAAGGTCTTGGCTTCGGGGTCCAGGTACTGCCATTTCACGCGGGAACGGCCGGCAAAAATGATGAAGCCGCTCTCTTCCATGGTTTTTTCCTCTTCGATGTACACTTGCTGGATGAAATCGGCTTTGAACGGCTGGCTGCGGGTGATTTGGTCGCGCACGCGCTGCAGGAAATCGTCCCCCCCCTGCAGGGGATGGGGCAGCGCCGCCAGCAGCCAGATAACGGTGAACAGGGCGCAGTGTTTCATTTTTGCCGGAGGCGCCGGGCCTCAGTATCCGGCGCTGAGCACGCCCAGGGCCAGGGAGTGGAATTTATCGGTGTCGCTTTCATTGCGCGACGGGATCAGGATGGGCAGCCGGGCGCCCATGACCACGTGGGCCACCGTGAGCTTCAGGTAATAGGTGAAGGCCTTGCCCAGCAGGTTGCCGGATTCGATATTGGGCACGATCATGATCTGGGCATGCCCGGCCACGTCGTTGACGATGCCCTTGTGCGCGGCCGCCTGCGGGGAAACCGCGATGTCCAGGGCCAGGGGGCCGTAGACCCGGCAGCCGCTGATCTCGCCGCTCTGGTTCATCTCGGTCAGTTCGCGGGCGTCGAGGGTGGCCGGCATGGAATCCTTGACCGTTTCGATGGCGGCCATGATTCCCACCCTGGGTACGGCGTATCCCAGCGAGTGAAATACGGCGACCGCGTTTTCCAGTATCTGCTTTTTCTGGGGCAGCGTGGGCAGGATGTTCAGGCCGCCGTCGCTCAGGCCCAGCAGTTCTTCGGCGCCCATCGTCGGGTTTTCCACCACCAGGAGGTCGGAAAGCAGGTTGGCGCCGCGCAGCCCCGTCTCCTTGTCCAGGATCGGCTTCATCAGCGCTGCGGTGGGCAGGAAGCCCTTCAGGACAAGCTGCAGTTTTTTCTCCCGTCCCAGATCCACGATCCGCGCCACGGCCGCATCGGCCCCGGGGCAGTCGAGAATTTCAAAATCGGCCGCCCGGCCGCCGTGCTGCCGCAGCAGCTCCTTTATTTTGACCTCGTCGCCGCACAAAATAAAATCGGCCAGGCCTTGTTTTTTGGCCTGGATCACGGACAGGATGGTGCTGTCGTCCTCGGGGCAGGGCACGCCGGCCGTGATGTTTTTTCTGTTTTTGGCTTCCCGGACCAGCTGTTCAAAATTCTGGATCATGGTTTTTCTCCTTGCTTTCCGCGCATCCGGCGCCCGGCCCGCCGCGGCATGTTCAGGGCTTGAAATGGTAGCCGCTGGCGAACGCTTTCAGGTTCAGGTCGATGAACTTGGCCGGCACTTTCTTTTTGATGACCTCCAGCCAGAGCTTCTCGTCGATCTCCATGCGCGAAGCCAGCAGGCCGATGAGGATGACGTTGGACGCCTTTTCGTTGCCCAGTTCGCCGGCCAGGCGCGTGGCCGGGATGAGGACCAGCTCGCCGGCGAGTTTTTGCAATTGTTCGACCGTATCGGCGGGATATTTTTCAAAGCCCGCGGCCACGGGCAGCGGCTGCCATTCGAAATCGTTGACCAGGACAATGCCGCTGGCGCTTAAATAATTGATGTTGCGCAGGGCTTCGAGCTTTTCGAAGGCCAGGATGTAGTCGGTTTCCCCCAGCGCCGGCAAGGGGGAAAAAACCTGGTCGCCATAGCGCACGGTGGAGATCACGTCGCCGCCGCGCTGGCTCATGCCGTGCACCTCGCTCTTTTTCACCTGGAAACCCGCCAGCAGCAGCACGTCGGACAGCAGGTCGCTGGCGGTCAATATGCCCTGGCCGCCCACGCCGCAGATCAGGATCGATTTGGTTTTCATTGCCGGCCTCCATTGGCGAATGATTCCAGGCTGATGGAGTTGATGTGCAGTCCCTTGTCGTCAGTGAAGGAAATCGCCTTGAAGGCGCAAACCTGGGCGCAGACGCCGCAGCCGGTGCACAGCCCTTCGTTGATCAGCGCCTTGCCGTCCGCGTCGCTGCTGATGGCCGGGCAGCCCAGGCGCAGGCAGACCTTGCAGCGGGTGCATTTCTCCTTGTCCACCCGCATGGGCGACCATCTGGCCTTGCGGTAGAGCAGGACGCAGGGGCGGCGGATGACGATCACCGACGGTTCTTCACGCTGCATCTCCCGTTTGAGCAGCTCGCGGATGGCCTTGACGTCATAGCCGTCCACCTCGTAAGTATGGGCCAGGCCGAGCCCGTCGCGCACCAGCCTGGCGATATCGATGGGCCGGGCCTCCCGGCCCATCAGGGTCTTGCCCGATCCGGGGTTCTCCTGGTGGCCGGTCATGGCCGTGATGGAATTGTCCAGGATGACCACCGTGGATTTTCCCTGGTTGTAGATCACATCGATCAGTCCGGTTATGCCGGAATGGAAGAAAGTGGAATCGCCGATCACGGCCACCTGCTGGATGGTTTTGCCCGCCTTTTCCAGCGCTTTCTCGATGCCAAGCTGCACCGTGATGCTGGCCCCCATGTCCACGCACGTGTCCATGGCGCTTAAGGGCCGCAAGGCGCCCAGGGTGTAGCAGCCGATATCGCCCCGCGATTGGACCTTCAGCACTCCCAGGTTGAAGAAAAAAGCCGTGTGCGGGCAGCCGGCGCACAAGGAGGGGGGGCGCCCCGGCACTCCGTCGGCGGAGAGCCGTGGGGTCATGTCTTTCAGCCCCAGGCTGGCTCGCACGACATCCTGCGACATTTCGCCCACCAGCGGGAAAACGTCCTTGCCGACGATCTCTTTTTGTGGAGTGGCTAGGCGGGCGAAAGTCTCGAGGATCGGGTCGTTTTCCTCCAGGACGTATATCTTGTCGACCAGGGCGGCGAAACGCCGGAACAGGTTGACCGGGAAAGGATAGGGCAGGGCCAGCTTCAAGAACCAGGCGTCGGGAAAGACCTCGCGGCCGTACTGGTAGGAGACGCCCGAGGCCAATACTCCGATCCTGTCCTTGCCCTTGTGGATCACATTGTAGGCGAAGCTGTCGCTGAAGACCGCCAGCTTTTTCAGGCGCTCCTCTACCGCAATATGGCGCTTGCGGGCATTGCCCGGCAGCAGGTTGCGCTTGGCAAAATCGCTCTTGTATTCCGGCGGGGGAGGCGCTTGCCGTTCGCCCAGTTCCACGGCCGAGCGCGAATGCGACGTGCGCGTGGTCATGCGGATCATGACCGGCGTGTCGAACATTTCGCTGATCTTCACCGCCTCCAGGACCATGTCCTTGGCTTCCTGGGAGTCGGCGGGTTCGAGCACCGGCATCTTGGCGGCCACGGCGTAGTGGCGGTTGTCCTGCTCGTTCTGCGAGCTGTGCATGCCGGGGTCGTCGGCCGAGATGACGACCAGGGCTCCGCTAACGCCGATATAGCTGGCGGAAAACAGCGGGTCGGCGGCCACGTTCAGTCCCACGTGCTTCATGGCCACCAGGGCGCGGGCCCCGGTGAAGCTGGCGCCCAGGGCCTCTTCCATGGCGGTCTTCTCATTGGCTCCCCACTGGGCGTAGATGTCGTCCTTGTAGCGGATGATGTTTTCCAGGATCTCGGTGCTGGGCGTGCCGGGATAAGCCGAAGCAAAGGTGATGCCCGCCTCCCAGGCGCCGCGGGCGATGGCTTCGTTGCCGGAGAGCAGTTCTTTGGCCATTGGACCTCCTGTTGCCGTTGGAAAGTCAACTTTATGATATTTCAGCGCGTTAGTCAAGACCGGCTCGAACAAGCCGCAAGTTCGAAGTTCGAAGTTTAAGAAAGAAGAAAATGCTTCAGAAGCCTTCTTGTTATTTTTCTTACAGATTTCTTTTCAGTTTCTTTTCTTACAACATCGAACGTCGAACTTCGAACCTCGAACCTCGTTTAGCGCCCTCAACGTCGAACATCGAACGTCGAACTTCGAACCTCGAACCCTCTCTTTTGTCTTGATATTTTTTTTATTTTTTGCTATAACCTGTTTCTTGAGGTGACCCTAATGAAAAACAATAAAAAGTGCCCGAAGTGCAACTCCACTGCCATCGGCCGCAAGCGCGGTTCGCCGGTGCTCAACAGCTGGAGCCGGATCTCCGTCAACCTGACCAGCCTCGATGTCTGGGTAACCCGCTTTGTCTGCACCGAATGCGGCTACATCGAAGAATGGATCGAGAACCCGAATGACCTGAAGAGGTTCAAGACCCAGGACTAGTTCGACATTCCAGGCTTAGTGACAAGTAACCAGTGACAAGTAACAAGGAAGAAAAAGAATTCTTGGAAATAGATCGATATATTGCCGCTCCTCGTCACTCGTTACTCGTCACTTGTCACTTATCTCAATGAGCAAGGTTCTGTGATATTATAGCCTCTGATGCCATATCTCGAAATCATCGACGCGCACAAGCACAACCTGAAGCACCTGCACCTGCGCCTGCCCAAGAAGAAGCTGATCGTGATCAGCGGCGTTTCGGGCTCGGGCAAGTCCACGCTGGCCTACGACACGATTTTCCAGGAAGGGCAGCGCAAGTACCTGGAATCCCTTTCCGCCTACGCCCGCCAATTCATCAAGTCCCTGGAGCGGCCGGAAGTGCGATCCATCAAGGGCATCGCGCCCACCATTTCCATCGACCAGAAGCACTCCTCCTTCTATTTCAACTCCACCGTGGGCACGGTCTCCGAGATCGCCCCTTACCTGCGCCTGCTGTTCGCCAAGCTGGCCGAGGCCCATTGCCCGCAGTGCGGCGACAGGATCAGCCGCTTTTCGGCGGAAAAGGTCGTCCAGGCCATTTTCAGCCGCTTTTCCGGGCAGCTGGCCCATATTTTCAGCCCGGTGGTGCGCAACCGCCGCGGCCATTACCAAGCCCTGTTCGAAAAGTACCGCAAGCGGGGATTCCTCAAAGCCCTGGTCAACGGCAAGGTGCATTACCTGGACGATGTCCCGGTTCTGGACCGCAACCGCCGCCACCATATTGCCATCCAGATCGATGCCCTGGAGGTCGCGTCCGGCACGGCTGGCGCGGCCGGCCCTGCCGCCAATGCCCGACTGGCCGACAGCGTCACCCTGGCCCTGAATGAGGGCAACGGCGAGATCTTGGTCCGCTGCCAGGGCCAGGAAGTCTTTTTTTCCAGCCGCCTGTACTGTGCCCGCTGCGATATTTCCCTGAGCGAGCCACAGCCCGGGACCTTTTCCACCAACTCGCCCGAGGGCGCTTGTCCCGATTGCCTGGGAACGGGCTTAAGCGGCGAAGACCGCCCGTGCCCGGCTTGCGCCGGCTCCGGACTGAAGCGCGAAAGCCGGGCTTATTATTT
>JADFDP010000092.1 GCA_018262835.1 Candidatus Aminicenantota bacterium | reverse complement strand
TGCGCAACACGCCCAAGGTGACCGGCTTTGTCGGAGCGGGCAAAAAGCCCAAGCCGCTGTCGGCCAAGGAAGTGGCCACCATCCTGAAGCACATCGAGACCACCCTGGAAACACCCAAGCCCAAATATCATTTCGATGTCGGCGAGGGGGTGAAGATCATCGATGGGCCGTTCATCAATTTTAACGGCATGGTGGACGCGGTCAACGAGGAAAAGAACCTGCTGAAGGTGACCGTGACCATTTTCGGCCGCGCCACCCCGGTGGATCTGAATTATTTGCAAGTTGAGAAAATATAGGAGAAATACCCATGGCAAGTCCAAAAATGAAGGCGGTTGTTAAGACATTCAGGCTGCAGCTCCCCGCCGGCAAAGCCACTCCCGCCCCCCCGGTTGGGCCGGCCCTAAGCCAACACGGCTTGAACATCATGGAATTCGTCAACCAGTTCAACAAAATGACGGCAAAAATGGAAGACGACATGATCATCCCCGTGGATATCATGGTCCATGCCGACAAGACCTTCACCCTGAAGATGAAGACGCCTCCGGCTTCCTATCTGCTCAAGAAAGCCGCGGGTGTGTTGAAGGGTTCGGGCGAACCCAACAAGAACAAGGTAGGCAAGGTGAGCAAAAAACAGGTGGAAGACATCGCCAAAACCAAGATGGAGGACCTGAATACCAAGGACCTGCAGCAGGCGATCAAGATCATCGAAGGTTCGGCCCGCAGCCTGGGCCTGGAGATAAAATAATGTCCAAGCGTGGAAAGGCATATGTCAAGGCCAAGGAAAGGATCGAGGAGCGCGAATACGTTCTGAGCGAAGCGGTCACCCTGCTGAAGGAGATCAAGGCCTCCAAGTTCGATGAATCGGTCGATGTATCGGTTCGATTGTCGGTCGATCCCAAGTACCCCGAACAGATGGTGCGCGGGACCGTGGTCCTGCCTTTTGGCACCGGCAAGGTCAAGCGGGTGCTGGTCATCGCAGCGGGTGAAAAGCAAAAGGAAGCCAGCGAGGCCGGCGCCGATTTCGTGGGCGGCGACGAGATCGTCGAGAAGATCCAGAAGGAGAACTGGTTTGACTATGATGTGGTCATTTCCACTCCCGATATGATGAAGAGCGTCGGCAAGCTCGGCAAGGCGCTGGGGACCAAGGGGCTGATGCCCAGTCCGAAATCGGGCACGGTGACCTTCAACATCAGGGATACCGTGGCCGAGATCAAGAAGGGCCGGGTGGAGTTTCGCGTCGACAAGAGCGGCATCATCAATTCCAGCATCGCCAAGACCTCTTTCGACGCCGAAAAGATCGTCGAAAATTCCAAGGCCTTCATCATGGCCATCCTGAAAGCGCGCCCGGTGACCCTGAAAGGCAAATACGTCAAGAGTGTGTTCATATCCTCGACCATGAGCCCCTCGATCAAAATCAATATTTCGGAACTGGAAAGTTAGGCTAAGGAGATCATCATGGGAAGCGTTCAGATACTTGAAAAAAAGAAGAAAACGGTGGACGGGCTGGCTGAAATTTTCAACAGCAGCGGCGTTTACCTTTTCGATTACCGGGGCTTGAAGGTTTCCGAAATGGGAAATCTGCGCAACCGCATCAAGGCATTGGGGGCCAATGTCAAAGTTCTCAAGAACCGTCTGGCCATCAAGTTCTTTGAAAAGGAAAAAATCGCCATCGGGCGCGATCTCTTCAACGGTCCGATCGCCGTCGCCTACAGCAATGAAAAATTCGTAGAGACCGCCAAGGTCCTGGTCGATTTTGAGAAAGAGAGCAAGAAAATAAAGATCAAATCAGGCTTCATTGAAAGAAAACTGGTCAGCGAAAAGCAGGTCGCCGAAGTGGCCAAGCTGCCCGGCAAGGAACAGTTGCTGGCCCAGCTGGTTTATTCCATCGGCATGCCCTTGCGGCGCTTTGGTTCGGCGCTGTCGTCGCCGCTGACCCACATGTTGATTTTGCTGAAAAATTTGCAAGATAAAAAAGAAAAAGGAGGACAAATATAATGGCCGAAATGAAGAAGGAAGATTTTTTCAAGCATTTGGATAATCTGACAGTCCTGGAACTTGCCGATTATATCAAAGAGTTTGAAAGCCGGTATGGTATCAAGGCGGAAATGGCGGCGGTAGCCGCCGGCGGCGCAGCGCCTGCCGCAGCGGCTGAAGCCGCTCAGGCTGAAGAAAAGACCGATTTTGAAGTCGTTTTGAAAAGCGTCGGTGACAAGAAGATCAATGTCATCAAAGTGGTCCGCGAAGTCACGGATCTGGGTTTGAAAGAAGCCAAGGATGTCGTAGACAAAGCCCCCGCTTCCGTCAAGAAAGGCGTTTCCAAGGAAGAAGCCGAAACCATCAAAAAGAAGTTCGCCGAAGTAGGAGCCGAGATCGAAATCAAGTAGTAAATGATTTTTTTATTGTCTAAAAAAAAATAAAAAAATTGAAGGACCGGTATGCAAACAACTAACAAGTATGTGCAAAGGATAAGTTTCTCCAGAATTTTCAGTCCCGTCGAAGTTCCTGATTTGCTTGAAATTCAAAAGAAATCGTACAAAACTTTTCTGCAGATCGATCAGCTTCCGGAAAATCGCAAGAACATCGGGATCCAGGCGGCCTTCAAGTCCATTTTTCCCATCTCCGACTTCAAGGAAACCGCGATCCTGGATTTTGTTTCCTATTCCCTGGGCGACTGGCTGTGCAAGTGCGGTGCCCTGCAGGGGATCGAGAACTCGATGCCGGTCTGCAGCCGCTGCGGCGCCGTGCTTTCGGCCGAAAGCGAAACCGGAAGCGATTCGGTATGCAGCGAATGCCACGAAAAGGGAACGGTCATCTACAAGACCTGCGAACTGTGCGGCGACCGGGTGCGGCTCAAGATCAACAATACCCCGGAGGAATGCCTGGACAAGGGATTCGATTATTCCATCTCTTTAAAAGTAAAACTGCGCCTGGCTCTGTATGGCGAAAACAAGAAGGGCGAAAAGGTCATCCGCGACGTCAAGGAGCAGGAGATCTTTTTCGGTGAGATCCCCTACATGACCGACAAGGGGACCTTTATCATCAACGGCACCGAAAGGGTGGTTGTCTCCCAGCTGCAGCGTTCACCCGGCGTTTATTTCATGCCCGGCAAGTCGCGCGGCGAATTCACGGCCAAGATCATTCCGGCCCGCGGTGCCTGGATCGAATTGGAAGAGAAACTGAACCTGCTGCAGGTGCGCCTGGACAAAAAGACCAAGCGCATCAATATCACCACTTTTTTGAAGGCTATGGGCCTGGCCGACGATGCCGAGATCCTGAAGCGGTTTTACACCATCGTCCCGGCCAAGGTCCAGAACGGGATATTCTATTTCCAGAATTCCCGTTTTTTAAAGGACAACAAATTGACGGCTCCGGTCCTGGACGCGAAAGGCAACGAGGTGCTGGCCGCCGGCACCAAGTTGATGATCAAGCATATCAAGGATTTTGAAAAACTCGGCATCGATTATGTGCCGGTGGACGTGGAGCTTTTCGAAGACCTGTACGCCGCCGCCGACCTGGAAAACGTGCTGAAACTCAACGAGGGCATTGGCACGGCGCAGATCAAGAAGCTGCGCAAGATGGATTGCGAATTCAACGTCTTTTTCCCCGACAGCGAGGAAGAAGAGCTGGGTTCCATGCTGGCATTCACCCTGCGCAAGGACAAGAAGCGCAAGGAAGCCGAAAGTGCCGAAAAGATCGCCCTGCAGACGGAAAGCGAAGCCGAAGACAAGGTGGCCAAGAACCAGGGCGATGCCTATATCGAAGTATTCAAGAAGCTGCGTCCCGGAGAACCGGTGACACTGGAAGGGTCGCGGAAGTTTTTTGAGAACATGATCTTCGATCCCAAACGCTACGACCTTTCCTCGGTCGGCCGCATGAAGCTGAACATCAAGCTCGGCTTTAAAAAGGAATTCAACGAGAACATCTTCACCTTGACCCTGGAAGACATGGTGCAGATCGTCCGCTATTTCTTGAAACTGAAGTACGACCGCACCGGCAGCATGCGTGTCGATGACATCGACCACCTGGCCAACCGCCGCATCCGTGCCGTTGGCGAACTGGTAGAAAACGCTTTCCGCATCGGCCTGATGCGTCTGGAAAAGATCATCCGCGAGCGCATCACCAACTCCCCGGATATTACCGTGGTGCTGCCGCGCGAATTGCTCAACACCAAGCCCGTCTTCGCCGCCCTCAAGGAATTTTTCGGCACGTCGCAGCTTTCGCAATTCATGGACCAGACCAATGCCCTGGCCGAAACCACCCACAAGCGACGCATATCGGCCCTGGGTCCCGGCGGCTTGAACCGCGAACGGGCGGGCTTCGAGGTCCGCGACGTCCATTCCTCCCATTACGGCCGCATCTGCCCGATCGAAACTCCTGAAGGTCCGAACATCGGCCTGATCTCTTCCCTGACCACCTATGCCCGGGTGAATGATTACGGGTTCATCGAAACGCCGTACCGCAAGGTGGAAAACGGGCAGGTCGTCGACTATTGCCGTATCAAATACGCCGGAGATTCAAAGTTCAGTTATCAGGAGATCGTCCGCGAAAGCGAAGCCAAGGCCGAGATGGCCCGCCTGCAGAAGGCCGGCAAAAAGCTGCCCATGATCGTCTACCATCCCTTTTACCTGACCGCTTGGGAAGAGGAAGAATTCACCATCGCCCAGGCCAATGCCGAACTGGATGACAAGGGCCACCTGGTCTCCAAGCGCCTCGACGCGCGCAAGGCCGGAGAGACCATACTGGTCGACCCCATGGAGGTCAATTTTATAGATATCTCGCCCAAGCAGATCGTTTCCTCTTCGGCGGCCCTGATCCCCTTCCTGGAAAACGATGACGCCAACCGGGCCCTGATGGGCTCCAACATGCAGCGCCAGGCCGTGCCACTGATCAATCCCGAGGCGGCGATCGTAGCCACCGGCATGGAACACCGGCTGATCAAGGATTCGGGCATGGTCATCGTCTGCCGCCGCTCCGGCGTGGTGATGAATGCCGACGCCGAGCGCATCATCGTCCGCGTGGATGCCGACAATGCCGATGAGAGTAATTTTTCCGAAATACAGGCCGACCTGTACGAATTGCAGAAATTCAGACGTTCAAACCAGAACACCATCATCAACCAGAAGCCCCTGGTCAAGATCGGCGAGCGGGTGGAAAAAGGACAGATCCTGTGCGATGGTCCCGCTTCCGACAAAGGCGAACTGGCCATGGGCCGGAACATCCTGGCCGCCTTTGTCCCCTGGCGCGGCTATAACTATGAGGACGCCATCATCCTGAGCGAGCGACTGGTCAAGAATTCCGCCTTCAATTCGATCTACATCGTCGAAGAGACCATCGAAGCCCGGGAAACCAAGCTGGGACCCGAAGAGATTACTCGCGATATCCCCAGCGTTTCCGAAACCGCCCTGAAAAACCTCGATGAAAGCGGCATCGTGCGCATCGGCGCCAAGGTCAAGCCCGGCGAGATCCTGGTCGGCAAAGTATCCCCGAAGGGGGAAACGCAGCTGTCTCCAGAAGAAAAGCTGCTGCGTGCCATTTTTGGTGAACAGGCGTCAGAGATCAAGGACTCTTCGCTGTATTGCCCGCCGGGCGTGGAAGGGACGGTCATTGACGTCAAGGTTTTCACCCGCCGCGGCCTGAACAAGGACAAGCGCGCCAACGAGATCGACAAGATCGAAACCGCCAAACTGGAACGGAATTTCGCCGACGAAAAAAAGATCCTGCTGGCCGAGAAATTCCAGAAGATCAGCAAGCTCCTGCGCAAGGAAAAACTGAACAAAGCTCTCAGTTATAATAAAAAGAAATTTGAAAAGGGTCACGCCATCCCGCTCAAGGATCTCGAACAGATGGATGACGCTTTCTTGAAAGAAGTGAAGAAAATCATTGGGGACGACAGCAAAAACCTCATCAGCGAAGTGGAGAAAAAAGTCAGGCTGCATATCGACGCCCTGAAGCTGGAGATCCAGGAAAAGATCGATCAGATGAAAAAGGGCGATGAATTTTCGCCTGGAATCATCAAGATCGTCAAGGTGCTGATCGCCGTCAACCGCAAGATTTCGGTGGGCGACAAGATGGCCGGCCGCCATGGCAACAAGGGCGTGGTCGCCAAAATCCTGCCGGTCGAAGACATGCCTTTTCTGGAAAACGGCCGCCACGTGGATGTCGTGCTCAACCCCCTGGGCGTTCCCTCGCGCATGAACGTCGGCCAGGTTTATGAAATGATCCTGGCCTGGGCCGGCAAGGAGCTGAACTGCTATTTTGAAACGCCGGTTTTTGACGGGGCCACGGAAAACGACGTCATCACCTACATGAAAAAGGCCGGGCTGCCCGAAGACGGAAAAGTCGTTCTCTTCGACGGAGTTTCGGGCGAGGCTTTTAAAAACAAGGTCACCGTCGGCTATATGTACATGATGAAACTGGAACACATGGTTGACGACAAGATCCATGCCCGTTCCACTGGTCCTTATTCATTGATCACCCAGCAGCCACTCGGCGGCAAGGCCCAGTTCGGCGGCCAGCGCGTCGGTGAAATGGAGGTCTGGGCCCTGGAAGCGTACGGCGCGGCTTACATCCTGCAGGAGATGCTGACCATCAAGTCCGACAACATCAGCGGCAGGAATGAAATCTATTCAGCGATCGTCAAGGGCACCATGGACTTCAACCCGGGGTTGCCCGAATCGTTCAACGTGCTGATCAAGGAATTGAAAAGTTTGGTGCTCAACGTGGAGCTGGTCAAAAAGGAAAAGCAGAGCGAGGAAAGCCTGGCGCAGGAAAACATCGCCAATATTTCGTAAGGAGCGAGGATGCGAAAATTAAAAAAAGACGGTAAGGAAATCAAGATCATGGACTACAGCAAGGTGAAGATCAGCATCGCCTCCCCCGAAATCATCAGGAGCTGGTCTTACGGGGAAGTCACCAAGCCGGAAACCATCAATTACCGTACCTTCAAACCCGAGCGCGACGGACTGTTCTGCGCCAAGATCTTCGGACCCACCCAGGATTTTCGCTGCTTGTGCGGAAAATACAAGGGCTTGAAATACAAGGGCATCGTCTGTGAAAAGTGCGGGGTGGAAGTCACCCTGTCGTCGGTGCGCCGGGAACGCATGGGGCATATCGAACTGAATTCCAAAGTGGCCCATATCTGGTTTTTCCGGGGCATCCCTTCGCGCATCGGCGTTCTGCTTGAGATCAGTTCCAAGGAGCTGGAGCATATCGTTTATTTTGAAAGCTATATCGTTCTCGATGCAAAGAATGTCCCCACCCTGAAATACAAACAGGTGCTTTCCGAAGAGGAATACCTGGAAAATATCGCCAAATACGGTGAGGATGCTTTCCGGGCCGGCATGGGCGCGGACGCCCTACATGAGCTTCTGCTGGGCCTGGACCTGGAAGAGGAAGTGAGCAGCTTGAAGTCGCGCATCCGCGTGGAAAAATCGTTCCAGCGCAAGAAAAACATGGCCCGGCGCCTGAAGCTGATGGAGGATTTCCTCAAATCGGGCAACCATCCGGAATGGATGGTCCTGGGCGTGCTGCCGGTCATGCCGCCCGACCTGCGCCCGCTGGTTCGTTTGGATGGAGGCCGTTTTGCTTCTTCGGACTTGAACGACCTGTACCGCCGGGTCATCAACCGCAACAACCGCCTGAAGCGGCTGCTGGATCTGAAAGCCCCGGAACTGATCATCAAGAACGAAAAGCGCATGTTGCAGGAATCGGCCGACGCCCTTTTCGACAACCAGAAGCGCAGCCGCAGCTATATGAGTTCCCAGAAACGGCCGTTGAAGTCCCTTTCCGACGCTTTGAAAGGCAAGCAGGGCCGGTTCCGCCAGAACCTGCTGGGCAAACGCGTCGATTACTCGGGCCGTTCGGT
>JADFDP010000091.1 GCA_018262835.1 Candidatus Aminicenantota bacterium | reverse complement strand
CGAGTACAAGGATTTGGGAGACAAAGAAAGGACCATGCTGTTCAAACGGCTGGAGTGATCAAAGCGCCATGGCTTTTGGTATGGTTTTTTTCCGCCGGCATCTCCCGCGGCAGGGAGATCCTACTTGTTTTTTTTGTTTAAAAATAGGAAGACCAGCGAAAAAAAAAGCAGGTTGACGGCGATGGCGGCAAAAAGCTTGTAGAAATTGAATGTTTGCAGGATTTTCACTGCCGAACGCCCCTCTTACCTTCCCTGCCTTTTTGATTTCCGCCGCATGGGCTTTCAGGACTTGACTTTGAAGCGCAAGCCGCCGAAAACAAAGGCCAGCGCGTTATAAAACAGGCCAAGCAGCGAGGCCAGCAGGGCGAAACCGACAAAGCCGGCGATGCCGCCCATGGCGCCGAAGAACAGCCCGCCCTGGATCTTGCCCTGCATTTCCTGGAGCATCATGGGGAATTGGAAGATCCAGTCGCCGAAAATCTTGAAGATCCCGAAAGTGGCCCCGAAGATCACGCCCAGGACCAGGCCCAGGCCGCCGAAAAAAAAGATCAGGGAAACGATGCGCACCGACCGGACCAGCATTTCGCCTTCGGCGAGTCGCCGTTCCGGCGTCTTGGCGGCCGCTTTCTGGCTGGCTCCGCAGAATTTGCAATAGGCGTCGTGTTCCCCCATGCGCGATTGGCAATACTTGCAAAAAATATCCGGGCTGGCGCCGGACGGCGGCTGGCTGTCACGGTCAGCGGCGTGAATTTTTTCGCCGCCCGCCATCTCCGGCTGCAGCGTTAATGGCGTCTCCTCGCGGCCATAGGGATTGGCGGCATTCCAGGAGCTGCCGTCATAGACATACCATTCGCCGGTTTTGCTGCCCAGCATCCAGTAGCGGTTGGCCTCGTCGCGGATCATCATTTTCTTCAATTCGGCTTTCATGTCGGCGCCGGATATTTCGCCCGCAGCCTGGCGTTCTTTCAGATCTTTATATAGTTCCTCAATTTCCCTGAATTTTTTGGCGTCCATGTTCTTTTCCTCCGAGCGCAATGGCCCTCATTTCACCTACCAGATACAGAGAGCCGCATACAATTATAGTTCTTTTTAGTTTTTTTGCAACCGCCAGGGCCCGGGAATAATTCATCTCGATCCGGAGGTTCTTGCCCGGGAAAAAGGGCAGCAGCTTTTCAGGAGCCAGCGCCCGCGGCGAAAGCGGCGCGGTCAGGATCACGTTCCTGGCAAGCGGCGCCAACTGCCGGGCCATGGCCGGGTAATGCTTGTCTTTTAAAACCCCAAAAAGCAGGGTGACGCCGCAAATGCCTTCTTCCTTTAAATATTCCACCAGGACCTTGATGCCGGCGCCGTTGTGGCCACCGTCCAGGATCAAAGGCGGCCGGCCGCGCAAGGCTTCGATCCGGGCCGGGATGAACATGGATCGGATGCCGCGGGCGACGTCGGCAGCTCCGATCTGCCAGCCGCGGCGCCTGAGCTCATCGACGGCACGGACGGCCACAGCGGCATTGAGCGTCTGGTGCCGGCCCTTTTGCACCACGCGGAAGCGGTATTCCCGGGAAAACGCACGGTAGCGGCACAAATAAGCCGCCCCTTTTTTTTCGACCCGCAGCCTCCACGGGGAATCAAAAACTTCCACCAGCGGCGCTTTTTTGTCCCGGGCCCGAGCGCGGATGATCCGCCCGGCGACCGAGCGGGGCGGGCAGCCGCTGACCAGGGGTATGTTTTCCTTGGCAATGCCGGCTTTTTCCCCGGCGATGACGGCCAGCGTCTTGCCCAGGATTTGGGTATGGTCGCGGGAAATATTGGTGATGACCGAAATTTCGGGCGTGACCGTGGAAGTCGCGTCCAGGCGGCCGCCCAATCCCACTTCCAGGACCGCCCAGGCGGTACCGCGGCGGACGAAATGGAAGAGGGCGGCCAGGAAGAGGGTTTCAAAGAAGGTGGGCAAATTGGCGAGCACCCGGCTGGCCATCAGCTCCTCGCTCAAGGAACGCACGGCGCTGACGGCCCGGGCGAAATCATTTTGAGAGATCGGCCGGCCATCGATCTGAATGCGCTCGCGCACGTCCCGAAGGTGGGGTGAGGTGAACAAGCCGACCCGCCAGCCGGCGCTGCGCAGGATGGCGGCGATAAAATGCGAAGTCGAGCCTTTGCCGTTGGTGCCGGCCACTTGGACGTATTTAACCGCGGCGGCGTTAAAAGGCAGTCGGGAAATGATGCGCCGAATGTTATCCAGGGACAGCTTGCAGTTTTCCCCCTGGATAGTTTTTAAATATTCGCAGGCCGCGGCATAGCGCATCGACCGGTCATCTAAAGAGGGGCTGCTAGTTTTCCTGCCCGGCTTCGCCTTCTTCGAATTCGTTTTTGACACCCAGGATGTTGGACGCTCCGTCATAGATCAAGCGGGTGGCTTTTTTCTGATCCTGCAGCTGGGCGATGACATCCTTGACCCGGGCCAGCTCTTCCTCGATCTTGGCATCGATTATTTCAATCTGCTTTTTGGCTTCCCGGAGCGTGGACTCGTAAAACGCTTTGGCTTCGATCTTAAGTTTTTCCATATTTCACCTCATTATTTTTTTATGGCTATGGTAACGGTCTTCCATACTTTGACGCGGACGGAATTTTTCAGGGCCGGCTTGTATTTCCAGGTTTTGAGCAGGTCGGTCAGGATGGAGTTCAATTGGCTGTTGTTGGATTTCTGCAGCATGCGGACGGTTTCCACGTCGCCATTTTGACCGATCAGCACGGTGAACATCAGGTTCTGGTTGTCGAACATATTGGCACGGATCGAGGCGGGAATGCTCGGCGACGGAGTGGACGTGGCCACCGGCTGGACATCGACTTCACTCAGAGGGACAATGTCGCCTTCCTTGACTCTGTTTTGCTCGATCTGTTTGAGCTCTTCTGCCTTCTTGCGGTCCTCTTCCTCTTTTTTCAGCCGGGCCTGCTCTTCCTGCTTTTTGCGGTTCTCCTCTTCAAGCTGCAGGCGGTCGAGCTCCTCGGCCTTTTTGCGTTCTTCTTCATCTTTTTGCAGCCGGGCCTGCTCTTCCTGCTTTTTGCGTTTGTCTTCCTGGAGCTTTTTCTTGGCCTCTTCTTCCTGGAGTTTCAGCAAATCCTGTTCCTGCTTCAATTTCGCGTCATCCAGAAGTTTCTGAGTCGCTGCGGGAATGGCGCCGGGCAGTTCGGCCGCCTCCGGCTGTCCGATCGGCTGCGTCTCCGGCGCGTTGATCGTTGCGCCGGCCTGATTGTTTTGCTCTTCAATTACCGGCTGGCTGTCGGCGGGAATGATCGGCGCGCCCGGCTTGTTAAAAACAAAAAAATACAGCCCCGCGGCGGCGGCCATGATGAAAAGACCGGCTGCCACCGTCCACAAGGGAAACTTCTTTTTCCCCCGGTCCAACTCCCTGAAAATGGATTCGGGCTTGAATGCCGCTTTTTCGCCAGGCGCGCTTTTTTTCTCAGGCATGGTTATTTTGTCTTCATCAAAACTGATCTGCACCAGACCTTCAGGTACGGAAGGCCTGGCAGGAGTCGGTGGTGGAGGTGGAGGCGGGGCCGGGATCGAAACGGCTGGCTGCGGTTTTTCAGGCAGCGGCTGCGGTTTGCTGATCTCCCTGGGGCGCGGCTTGGGCGGAATGGGCTTGAGGTCAACCTTGATTCCCTCCCGGTGGATATCGGCTTCAAAAAGTCCGTAGATGAAGTGGGAAAGATGAACCGGACCGGGTATGTAATCGTATTTTTTATGAACAAAGGCCTCCAGGTCGGCGATCATGGCCGCCGCGCTCTGGTAGCGCTTGTCGCAATCCTTGTTCAGCGAGGTGAGGATGATTTTTTCCAAGGCCGGATCGATGTCCGGGTTGATCTCGCGCGGGTTGAGGATCTCACCGTTCTGCACTTTCTTGAGCACCATCATTTCCGTGGTGTCCAGGAACAGCTTCTTGCCGGTCAGCAATTCAAAAAGGACCACCCCGGCCGAGTACAGGTCGGAACGGAAATCGATATTGCTTTCGCCTCGGGCCTGCTCGGGAGACATGTAAAGCAGCTTGCCTTTGAGAGCGCCCGAAAGGGTCTGGTGTATCTTGATCGAGGCCTTGGAAACCCCGAAATCGGTCAATTTGACGTCCCCGCCGTAAGAAATCAGGATGTTGGGCGGCGACACGTCGCGATGGACGATTTCCAGGGGCCGGCCGCGGCTGTCCTTGGCTTTATGGGCGTAATTCAGGGCCTCGAGTATCTTGATGGTCAGGTACAGGGCGATTTCTTCGGGAAACCAGCTGTCCCTTTCGCGCAGCCGGGTCTGGATTTCGCGCAGGTCCTTGCCCAGGACATATTCCATGGCGATGAAGTAATAGTTGTCCTTGCGGCCCAGGTCGTAGATCTGGATGATGTTGGGGTGCGAAAGTTCGGCCGCGATCTTGGCTTCGTCCACCAGCATTTCGATGTATTTGTCGTCTTCGCCATATCCGGAGAGGATCTTCTTGATGGCGATCACTTTTTCAAAACCCTTGACGCCCTTTTTTTTGGCCTTGTAGATCTCGGCCATGCCGCCGCGGGCGATCAGGCCGAGCAGGACATAGTCCCCCACTTCATTGGGATTGTCCTGGGGCTGGGCTTTTTTCTCGGGCGTGGCTTCTTTGCCTGGCGCGGTCTTTTTGGCTTCGGCAGCCGGCTCGGGCTGCTTGTCTTTTTGCAGCGATTCCTCCCCCAATTCGATGATCTCGTCTTCGAGCGACTTCTCTTCTTCCTTGACGATGATTTTTGCGCTGGGCGGCGGCTCCGGCCTGGGTTCCGGTTTCACTTCGGGCTTGGGCGCCGGCTTTTCTACCGGCTTGGCCTGCGGTTCGGCGGGAGACTGGGGCGGGGCGGCGGGGCGCTTCGGCTGAAGCCCCAGCCCGGAAAGGGTGTCCTCGAAGCGCCGGGCGATGTCGTCTTCGATCTTGCGCATCTTGTTTTCCGGAGTTTGCTTTTTAACCGTCTGGCGCAGGCCGTCCAGGCTGTCATTGATGCTCTGGCTGCTGGGGGCAATTTTTCTGCTCTCTGCTGCCTGGTGCCGTTCGCCGGGCGCGGTCGGAATATGGGTTTGGCCGGGATCCGGCTTTTTGATCTCCCGGATCAATTCAGGCTCTTTCTTCAATAGCACGGTCTGGGACGGATCGCTGCGGCGCGGCGTTTCTTTTTTCTGCGGGGTGACCGGGGCCGGCGGGCTGCTGCCCAGGTCGATCTTGAATTCGGGCACTTTCTCGATTTTTTGGATGATGTCTCCGAAGATATCGGCGGAGCTCAATTTGTCGGATTCATCATCGTCGAATTTCGGAGCCGGGATCTGGGTGGTGGCGGCATGTGCGGCGGTTCCCAGATCGCCGGCCGACACGTTCAGCATTTCCAGTACCCGCTTTTTGAACTTTTCCTTTTCCAGGGGCTTTTCGAAAAAGTCATGAGCCCGATACTGGGTAATGGCCTGATGCCGGTATTCCACTCCTTTATAGATAGCGCTGATGATGATGATCTTCATGCCCGGATGGTCCTGGGCCACGGCCAAAGCCAGGTTGAAGCCGTGAAAACGCGGCAGCATGGCCGCGGTGATCATCAGATCGAACGGGCGGCTGTTCAAAAGCCGCTTGGCCATCTCGCCGTCGCTGGCCACCGCCACTTCAAATACCGGCGGCTGAAAAAGTTCTTTTATGACATGGATGGTCGACTCATCATATTCCACCAGCAAAACGTTCTTGGTCATCTGCATCTCCTGTTAACCATGCCCATGCGCATCCCGCTGCGGGCGGGTATGAAATCCCCGGCGGGGGTAAATCCTGCCATTATGGCGTCCATTTCCCGGCGTACTTTTCAAAATTGCGTATTTTATCCTTGACCTTCCAGGTGATGGGCATCAGTATCATGGTCAGCAAAAAAGCGCCGACGAAAAAATGAAAGGTGCGGGCGAAAGGCATGCCGAGCCAGGTGATGACCAGGCCGAAAATAGCGATGAGTTCGGCAAATGAAAGCAGAACGATATCGATGGTCCGCCAGCGCTGCAACAGGGCGGTCAGGGAGAAATCGTCACGGACCAGGCGCGGAGAAAAATATATGGTCTTGCGCACGGCCAGAACCATGATGATCAGCACGATGGACACGATATTCAAAACGTTCCAGGCCTCGCGGACGCCACGGCTGGTCAGGAAACTGCCCCGGTGCAGATAGGCGATCAAGGTGCAAGCGGCGACGGAAGCCAGCTGGGACAAGCTGATGATCATGGTCAGCCGCGACTCCTTGCGAATGATTTCCCTTTCCACTTTTTGTTTTTCAAATTCTGCGATCATGAATCTGATTTACCATATAATTCCTGTATTTGTCAATATTTGCTGCGGACTAAATTTAACTGTTTGGGCTTGTTCGCTGCGGGTGGCATGGGCGTGCGCGAAATTCATGCCCCGCCCAAGTTTTAGGCAAAACAAAGCCTGCCGCCCCTCTCACTTTAAAAATACGGGGTGTCGGGGACGAGTTTTTCATTGACTTTTATGCGGTTTCACGCTATAAAGTAAGGCATCATGTGCGGTGTATTGGGAATATTTTCGACCGAACCGGTGATTGGCAAGCTGTATACCGGCCTGCTGACTCTACAGCATCGCGGGCAGGATTCTGCCGGCATCCTGACCTACGACGGCCATTACCACCTGAAAAAAGGCAATGGCTTGGTGCGCGACATTTTCGACGAGCACAACACCGCCCGCTTGCGAGGCCAAGTCGGTCTCGGCCACACCCGCTACCCGACCGTGGGCGAGGGTTCGGTGGAAGATGCCCAGCCCTTCTGGATCAACTACCCGTACGGCATCGCCGCGGCCCACAATGGCAATGTCATGAATTTTTTGGAATTGAAAAAGGAACTCTTCGAAAAATCCCACAAGATCATCAATTCCAACTGCGACGTCGAAGTGATCCTGAATATTTTCGCCGAAGCGCTGGAAAAGTCGAGCCGGCACGACGTTTCCCCCGAGAGCATTTTCCGCGCCGTGCGCACCGTTTTCAAGCGGGTGAAGGGGGCCTATTCGGTCGTGATCCACATCGCCGGCAAGGGCATGCTGGCCTTTCGCGATCCTTTCGGCATCAAGCCACTGCTGTTCGGCGTCGACCGCCGGCTGATCGTCCCGGGCTACGCCTTCGCCTCCGAGAGCGTCACCCTGGACCTGCTGGGCTTTTCCGAGATACGAGACGTTCCGCCTGGCTCGGCCATCTTCATCGACCAGAACCGCGAGGTCCATGAAAAAAAATTGCAGGCCGCACCGTTTAAGCCGTGCATTTTCGAATATATCTACTTCGCCCGCCCCGATTCCTACCTGAACAAGATCAACGTCTACCAGGCCCGCGTCGATCTGGGCAGCAAACTGGCCCGCGCCATAAAAAAAAGCGGGCTGCAGATCGATGTGGTGGTACCCGTGCCCGATTCGTCTCGGCCGGCGGCCATCGAGATCGCCCGGTTGCTGAAGCTCAAATACCGGGAAGGCCTGGTCAAGAACCGCTATATCGGCAGGACGTTCATCATGCCCGGCGACCAGATGCGCGAAAAATCGATCCGCCACAAGCTGAATCCCATCGCCGAGGTGTTCGCCGGCAAGAATGTGCTGATCGTCGACGATTCGATCGTTCGCGGCAACACGTCGCGTTCCATCATCCAGATGGTTCGCCAGGCCGGGGCCAGGAACGTATATTTCGTTTCCTATTCCGCGCCCCTGACCAACCCCTGCGTCTACGGCATCGATATGCAGACCAAGGCCGAGTTCATCGCCCGAAACGCCAGCGCCGATGAAATTGCCTCCAGGATCGGCGCCGACCGCGTGCTGTACCAGGAATTGCGCGACATGGAACGAGCGGTCAAGAAACAGAACCCCGCCATTCGTTCTTTCTGCCAGGCCTGCTTCACCGGGGAATATCCCACCGGGGACGTTTCCAAAAGCTATCTGGAGCAGATCGAGAAAGAGCGGGAGGAAAACAAGCTGAAGCAGATGGATCTGGGTCTCCAATATTGATGAACAGTCATTTGCCGATCTCCGGTCATTTGAGCGAATTCGACTTTGCCGCCATCCTCGCCCAGATGAGCCACCAGGCGCTGG
>JADFDP010000090.1 GCA_018262835.1 Candidatus Aminicenantota bacterium | reverse complement strand
ATGATTATTCTGGCCGCGACGTTGTTTCTCACCGCAGCCGTTGCCGAGGTCTCGGCACAGAGCGTGCTGATGAACTCGGCCGAGACCATCAACCAGGGCAACCTCAAGCTTGGCATTTTCCCGACCGTGCTTTTCGGCAAGAATGGCGGCGACTCGGTATGGGGCGTGGCTGCGCGGCTGGGATACGGGCTCACGCCGCGCTTCGACATCGAAGCCAAGGCCGGGATATTCAAAGGCCTGAAATACTTCGGGGTCGATGTCGAGTATTGGCTTGTCAAATGGTCGAATTTCAACGTCTCGGCGGCGCTGGGCGGACACCTGACGGACTATCAGGGCGCAGGGGACAGCTCCGGCTTCGACGCCGCGCTCCTGGCCAGCTCAAAACCCGCGAACAATCTGGAGATCTACGGGGGCCTGATGCTCGCCTTCGATTCGGTCAAGAACTCGGACCACAACTACACCCTGGCGCATTTCGTGCCCGGGATCGAATACCGCATCAGCGACGACCTCGACTTCCTGGCCGAGATCGGCATCGCCCTCAACGACAACTCCCGCAGTTATGCCAGCGTGGGTTTGGCGTATTACTTTTTGCGCTGAACCCTCAGGCTTGGCAGGAATGGTTGGTGGCGGGTATCGGTCCAAGGATAAAACCTTGGATGATATGGCTTTGCGGCTTTATCGCTGTCACAACCACTGATTGGCTGGCGCTGGGTGAAGGAACATTACTTTTTAAACGAAGCGCTCTTGGAGGTGCAACCATGGCAGGATTTATTGTATCCATTGAGAAAAAGACCCTGGAAAACAATTATTTCAGGCAAGTGCTGTTCACAGGAAAGTACGTTCAGCTCGTGGTGATGTGCCTGAAACCCGGCGAAGACATCGGCAACGAAGTGCATGCGAAAGTCGATCAGTTCTTTCGCATCGAACAGGGCCAGGCAGCTTTTGTATTCAAAGGCAAAGAAAAACACGTGGTGAAAAACGGGGATGCGGTCACCGTTCCAGCGGGTACGTTCCACAACGTAATCAATACTTCAAAGACCACAAAATTGAAGTTATATACCTTATATTCCCCTCCCAACCATCCCGATAAGACCGTGCATAAGACAAAGGCTGCAGCGGAGATGGCGGAGGCGAAAAAAAAGCATTAACACAATGGCGGCAGTGTGAGTGCCAGTGATAGTTGAGAAATCTCTGAAAAATCTTTTAAACCACTGATGGTTTATCCTTGCCACTCTCTGCAATGCTAAGTCGCAACCCATGTTGAAACACGCGCTCAATATCGCTTTTGTCGGCAATTATTCCCCGCGCCTTTGCGGCATCGCCACTTTTACCACCGATCTTTGCGAAGCGACCGCCAAAAAGCTGGGGCGTCGGCCCAACGTCTTCGCCGTGGCCGTCAACGACACGGAGCAGGGGTACGCCTATCCGCGCCGGGTGGAATTCACCGTTCAAAAGAACCGGCAGAGCGATTATTATGAAGCGGCCAATTTCATCAACGCCAGCAACGCCGACGTGGTCTGTGTCCAGCACGAGTACGGGATCTACGGCGGCTGGGACGGCGTGTATATCCTCTCCCTGATCTCCAGCCTCAGCGTGCCGGTAGTGGTGGTGCTGCACACGGTGCTCAAGACCCCCACCCCCAACCAGAAAAAGATCATCCAGGAGATGGCCCAGCGGGCCGGCACGCTGGTCGTGATGAGCGAGCTGGCCGTGACCTTGTTGCAGGAGGTCTACGCCGCGGCGGCCGAGAAAATCAGGATGATCTATCACGGCACGCCCGATTTTACCTCGCTGGACAACCGCCGCTATAAAAAACGTTTCCAGGTGGAAGGGAACCAGACGCTGCTGACCTTCGGCCTGCTCAGCCCCAACAAGGGGATCGAGACGGTCATCGACTCCCTCCCCGGGCTGGTGCGGGAATTCCCCAAGCTGATCTACGTGGTACTGGGGAAAACCCACCCCAACGTCCGCAGGGAATACGGCGAAAAATACCGCACCGGCCTGATCGCGTTGGTCGATAAGCTGGGGCTGCAGGAACATGTGATCTTTGATGACCGCTTTGTCAGCCTGGAAGAGCTCTACGCCTGGCTGATGGCAACGGATATCTATATCACCCCCTACTTGAACGAGGCGCAGATCGTCAGCGGCACCCTGTCCTATGCGGTCGGGGCCGGGACCGCCATCATCTCCACTCCCTACTGGTACGCCAAAGAGCTGCTCGCCGATGGCCGGGGGCTGTTGTTCGGCTTCGCGGACTCAACGGCGCTGACGGTTACCCTGCGCGAGCTGCTTTCGGACAAGGCCAGGCTGAAGTCGCTGCGCGCCAGGACCTATCAATTCGGGCGGCAGATGCGCTGGGAGATCGTCGCCGAAAAGTACCTGGAGCTGTTCCAGCGCACGGCGGCGGCCGCGGCCAAAAGGTCAATGGCGCTGAAAACTCCCGCCCAACTGCTGCGCATACCGCCCTTCGACCTGGCGCACTTGCGGCGCCTGACCGACGGCACGGGACTGATCCAGCACGCCAAGTACATCGTCCCCGACCGCCATACCGGTTATTGCCTGGACGATAATTCCCGCGCCCTGATGCTGTGCGCCTGGGCGTTTTCTCTTTTGCGCGGCCAGGACGCCAAGGAACTGATCTCCACTTATTTCAGCTTTACCCATTTCATGCAGAATCCCGACGGGCGTTTCCGGAACTTAATGGATTACCAGCGCCGCTTCCTGGATGAGACCGGTTCGGACGATGCCTGCGGTCGGGCGCTCTGGGCGCTGGGTTTCATCATCTGGCGGCCGCCCCGTGATGCCTATCGCTCCCTGGCTTATGAATGCTTCCGCAAAGCGCTGCCCCACGTGCGCGGATTGAATCTGCGCGGGAAAGCCCTGGCCATGCTGGGCCTGGCCGCCTACCTGCGCTGCTATCAGGGGGACGAGAGCGTCACCGCCCTGCTGCGCGAATGCGCCGACAATCTTCTGGCTTTGTACAAACAAGTTGCCACCGACGATTGGCGCTGGTTTGAAGAAATCGTCTGCTACGATAACGGCATCATGCCCATGGCCCTGTTTCAAACGTTCGCCATTCTCCGCGACGATAAATATTTCCAGGCCGCCAGGGAAACGCTGGAGTTTTTAGAAAAAATCCTTATCATCAACGGCCGCCTTTCCCTGGTCGGAAGCAGCGGCTGGTTTAAAAAAGGCGGGCCGAGAGCGCAGTATGACCAGCAGCCCATCGACGCGACCGCCATGGTCCTGGCCTACCAGTCGGCTTACGGGGTCACCAGGGATAGGGAATATTTGAAAAAGATGCATCTGGCCTTCGGCTGGTTTCTCGGCGAGAACGATATGGGAATGTCCTTGTACGACCATGAGACCAAAGGCTGCGCCGACGGCCTGCTGCCGGAAGGCGTCAGCCTGAACCAGGGGGGCGAAAGCACCGTTTCCTTTCTCATGGCGCTGCTGGCCATGATCGAAGAGCACGAAATTGCCGGCGCGGTCTAGCGCCGCTTTAAAAGTTTTCCCAGCAGCTCGTCCACCGGGATGCTGGCCACATGCGACTGGGAATCGGAAATGGCGTAAGGGATGATCAATTCGCCGTTGAGGATGATGGAGCCGCAGCTGTACACCACGTTCGGCACGTAGCCCTCGCGCTCTTCTTCGCGCGGCGCCAGCAGCGGCATTTCCAGCCGCCCGATGATTTTCGCGGGGTCTTCCAGGTCCAAAAGCGATACGCCGATGCAGTATTTGCGCATCGGCCCCACGCCGTGCGTCAGCAGCAGCCAGCCTTTTTCCGTTTCCAGGGGGGAGCCGCAATTGCCGATCTGGACCAGCTCCCAGGGATTTTCCGGCGCCTCGATCCTGACCCCTTCATGCCAGAAATGGATGTTGTCGGAATAGCTTAAAAAGAGGTTTTCCCCATCGCTGCGCGTGATCATGGCGAACCGTCCGTTGATCCGGCGCGGGAAAAGGGCCATGCCTTTGTTGCGCGCCATGGCGCCGTTGAGGGTCAGGACCTTGAAACGGTGGAAATCTTTTGTTTCGATCATTTGCGGCAATATTTCCCGGCCGTTGTAGGCGGTATAGGTCGCATAGTAGGACACGCTGCCGTCTTCGTCGACAAAACGGACGAAGCGCGCGTCTTCCACCCCGTTGCTCTCGTTTTGCGACAGGGGGAAAATGACCCTTTCCGAGATCAGCTGGCCGTGCGGAAAAAAGACCTCATAATTCGATTCCGTCAGCCACTTGATATGAGCGACGGTATCATCCATGTCGGTGGCAGCAAAGGTGTTGCCGGCGCGGACGGCGTGGATCGCCCGGGACATTTCTTCCGGCGTAAAGCTGGCCGGCAGGAGCTGGAAGATCGCTTTGGCCGCATTATGGAGCTGTCCCATCTCCTCCAGTTTGGCCTTGAAAAGCCCCTGGTCGTAGGTCGCGTTCAGGACGACCTCGGGTGTGCCCAAAAAAGGGCTGACCGATTCCAGAAAAATCGAATGGTCCCTGTCGATCAGGGCGCTGCGGAAAACGATCGAGGAGATGTGCCCCTCGCCGGTGGCTCGGAAACTGAAGATCACGCGGGTCTGCCCTTTCTGCACATTGTTCTGCTTGGGATAGATGACGACCGAAGGATTGAAAAGGGCGGCGGACTCGATGGAGTATTCCATGGTAAAGCACGAACCGAGCAAGAGCTTTCTTTCCTCGGATAACGCCGCCGGCTCATGGATGGTTGCGGAGATCTTCCGGAAATTCTCCATCAGGATGGCATGAATATCCTTATGGCGGTGGGCAAAATCCTTGAGTATGTGCTTGAGCAGGGCCTTGACCCTGGCTTCGTCCAGAGCCAGGACACGCTGGACGATATTGGCGGTATGGCTTTCAGTGCCGGGCCGGAAAGGCCGGGTAATGACCCGGCGCGGGTCCGGGCGGATATTTTTCAGGGTTTTGTTGGTAATGCGCTTCAACAGGCGCGAAATAATGACCGGATCAGGGAGCGCGGGCTTGCCCAGCTGCTCATGGGCGAACAAAACCTCGGCCGCCGGGAAAATGGACGTTTTTTTATTCAGACGGGATTTCGGATTTTTTGCAGCCATGCCTGGCCATACTATTCCTTATGCGGCAAAAAATCAATGCGCCGCACGGCCGCCCCTATTTTTCGGCGCCGATCTCTTTTTCGTCCGGGTTCTTTCGCTTGTTGATCTTCGGGTGGAACGCCCCGGCAAAGGGGACCAGGAGGAAGAGAACGATGAGAATGCCGTTTTTCAGCCGCGACAGCATTCTTTTAAGCGATCCTTGGGCGGGGCGCGAGTGGTCCATGAGCGGATTTTACCTGTTTTGTGTCTTTTGGGCAAACCCAGAGGGAACCGGCTCCCCTATGCTCGCCCCGCCCGCGGTTTGTCAATCCCGGGTTTCCTCGTTTTTTGCAGCCGGCCCCATGGGCCATATTGACAATCAGGGCCCAGATGTGGATTAATGAACCGAGGAGTGATCATGAAGCCAAATCAACCCGGCGCTTTCGCCTTCCGGCAGCTCTTTTCCTGGTGGATCGAAGCCGATGCCCGCCCGCGCCGGGCGCTGATCGCCGCCGCCCTGGGCTGGATGCTGGACGCCTTCGACGTGATGCTCTATTCGCTGGTCATCGCCAACCTGATGATCGCCTTCCAGATGGACAAGGAGACCGCCGGGCTGCTGGGTTCCCTCACTTTGATCGCCGCCGCCATCGGCGGCATCATCTTCGGCATCATCGCCGACCGCTTCGGCCGCACCAAGGCCATGATGGCGGCCATCGCCATCTATTCCATATTCACCGCCGCCTGCGGACTGTCCGTCTCGATCCTGCAGCTGGCGATTTTCCGTTTTCTTCTGGGCCTGGGCATGGGCGGGGAATGGAGCAGCGGCGCCGCCCTGGTCAGTGAATCCTGGCCCGCGCTTCATCGCGCCAAGGCCATGGGTTTCATGCAAAGTTTTTACGCCGTGGGCTACGCCCTGGCGGCCCTGGCGGCCGCAGTCGTTCTCCCCCTCTGGGGATGGCGGGCGGTTTTTTTCGTGGGCGTTCTGCCTGCATTTTTGATTATATGGATTCGCACCCAAGTCCAGGAGCCGGATATCTGGAAGGAGAAAAGACTCCAGGCCAAAACCTCTTTGCCTGAAATGCTGGGGGTGATTTTCGGCAGGCGCCTGCGCTTTCTCACCACGGTGGTAACCCTGATGAACGCCTTCACCATGTTCGCCTGGTGGGGATTCAACCTCTGGATCCCGGCCTACCTGATCCTTTCTCCCCAAAAGGGAGGCCTGGGGCTGACCCGGGCCGGCCAGACCTGGCTGATCGTGGCCATGCAATTCGGCATGTGGCTGGGATACCTCACTTTCGGCTTCATCAGCGACCGCTTCGGCCGCAAGCGCGTCTATATCTTTTTTTTGACGGCCGCGGCCCTGCTCTTGTTCCTCTATTCCCTGGTTCACCTCCCCGCCATGCTCTTTTTCCTGGGGCCGCTGGTATCCTTTTTCGGCACCGGCCATTTCAGCGGCTTCGGCGCCTTGACCGCCGAGATCTACCCCACCCAGGTTCGGGCCACCGCCCAGGGGTTCACCTACAACATCGGCCGCATCATGAGCGCCGTGGCGCCGTTCGCCGTCGGTTCGCTGGCCCAAACCCTCGGGTTCGGAGCCGCCTTCGCCGTCGCCGCCTTTTCGTTTTTTCTTGCCGCCCTGATGTGGATCTGGATTCCGGAAACCGGCGGCAAGGCGCTGGAATGAAAATGGCGGCCGCCCGAACGCCATATCGGACCTATTTTCTGGGCGATGCCTGCCTCTGCTGGTCGCTGGGGAACACGATCGACCGCATGACCTCGCTGCGGATTCTCTTCGTCTACCGCCGCCTGCAAGCGGACGCGAATCTGGCGAGTTTGGGAATCCGCGACCTGGTTCCCTCTTACACCGCCCTGGCCGTGCATGCCGACCCCCTGAGCGATTGGCAGGAGATCGGTCAGCTGCTGGACCGCCATTTCAATTCCATGCCGGCGACGGAAGCGGAATTGCGGGAGCGGTCTCAGCGGCATCTTCTTCCTGTTTCCTACCAGGGAGAGGATTTGCCGCGGGTGGCGCAACTGAACGGTCTTTCCGTGCCCGAGGTGATCGAGCGCCACGCGGCGGCGGAATACATGGTGGCCATGATCGGATTTCGTCCCCATTTTCCCTACTTGCTCGGCTTGGATCGCCGCCTCACCACGCCGCGCCTGGATGCCCCCCGGCTCAAGGTGCCGGCCGGAGCCGTGGCTATCGGCGGCGAGCAGACCGGCGTCTATCCGGAAGCATCGCCGGGGGGGTGGAATATAGTCGGCATGACCGACCCGCGGCTGCTGCCGGCGATCCGTCCCGGCGATACGATCGTTTTTCAGAAGCGGCCATCATGATGCGCATCAATTGCGATATCGGCGAGCGCGGTCCCGACCATGCCATAGACAAGCGGCTCATGGAAGTGATTCACATCGCCAACCTGGCCTGCGGCGGCCATGCCGGCGACGGCGCCAGCGTGCGGGCCTTCCGCGCCCTGGCCGCAGAGAACAGCGTGGAGCTGGCCGCCCATCTCTCCTACCCCGACCGGCCCAATTTCGGCCGCAGGGTCCTCCCCATGCCGGTTCCGGCGCTGTTGGCTTCCCTGCAGGAGCAACTGGCGCTTCTGCCCGATGTGCGGCGCGTGAAATTTCACGGCGCCCTTTATAACGAATCATGCCGCGACCGGGACCTGGCCGCCGCCCTGAGCGCCTGGCTGGCGGCAGCCGGCATCCAGGAGATCCTGGCTCCGGATGATGCGGCCATCACGCTTGCGGCCCGCAGGCAAGGGATCGCCGTCTGGCGCGAAGCCTTCGCGGAACGGCGCTATGAATATGGCGAAACCGACCAGCGGCTGTATCTGGTGGATCGGTCCCAGCCCCATGCTTCCATCACCGACCTGGAAACCGCGCTGGCCCAGGCCGAGGAGATCGTCAAGCGCCGGCGGGTCAGCGCCGGCCACCCGCCTTCCAGCCATCCGCGTTGGCGGGCGATCAAGGCCGACACCATCTGCATTCACTCCGATTCGCCCATCGCCCTGGACCTGGCGGTCCGGCTGCGCCATCTCATCGAGGCGTCTTGAGCGAACGGGAAAACAAGACCACCCAGGCCGGCGGAGAGGGATTTCGCTTGCTCCGTTCCGGCATCAGCGATTGGGTTTCTCCGCCGCGCTACGGACGCCAGGACCTGGGCTTTTCCCCCGGCGGCGC
>JADFDP010000008.1 GCA_018262835.1 Candidatus Aminicenantota bacterium | reverse complement strand
GATGAAATATCCATCGCCGCCGGCCTGCTGCACGACGTGATCGAGGACTCGCAGTACACCCGGGAAGACCTGGCCAAGCTGTTCGGCCAGGAGATCAGCGATATCGTCTGGGGGGTGACAAAAATTTCCAAGATATCCGAAGTGGACGTCGAGGACGCCCAGGCCGAGACCCTCAAAAAAATGATCATCGCCATGACCGCCGACGTCCGCGTCATCCTGATCAAGCTGGCCGACCGTCTGCACAACATCCGCACCCTGGCCCCGCTGAACGAGGAAAAGCGGGTCAAGATCGCCCGCGAAACCCTGGAAATATACGCGCCCATCGCCTACCGCCTGGGCATGGGCAAGATCCGCGACGAACTGGAAGACATTGCTTTCACCTATATTCATCCTGAAGAGTACCGGCGCATCAAGGCCGAAGTCGGCGACAAATATGACTGGGCCATGAAGCAGGTGGAATCCTTAAAAAAGCAGATCCAGGAAATCCTGAAAGGCCTGAAAATCAAGACCGAGATCCAATACCGCATCAAGCGGGAAATTTCCATCTACCGCAAGCTGCAGAAGCAGAAGATCGAACTGGAGAACGTCTACGACCTGCTGGCCATGCGCATCATCACCGACACCGTGGCCAACTGCTACGTCATCATGGGGGCCATCCACCAGCAGTGGATCCACATCCCCTCCCGCTGGCGCGACTTCATCACCAACCCCAAGAGCAATTTCTACCAGTCGATCCACACCACCATCATCACTCGCGAGGGGGTGAAATTCGAGATCCAGATCCGCACCCGCGAGATGCACCGCAACGCCGAGGAAGGCATCGCCGCCCACTGGAAATACAAGGAGGGCCTGGCCTTTCTGGAAAACGACCACCGCCTGGAGTGGTTCCGGGAAATGATCGACTACCACAAGACCAATCCCGATCCCAAGGAATTCCTCAGCCTGGTCAAGCGCGATCTGACCCCCAATGAAATTTACGTCTTCACTCCCAAGGGCAAAGTCATCAATCTCAAGGCCGGGTCCTGCCCGATCGATTTCGCCTATGCCATTCACTCGGAGGTCGGCGACCACTGCCGCAACGCCATCGTCAATGAAAAGCTGGTGCCGCTGCGCACCCAGCTGAACTCCGGCGACGTGGTCGAGATCATCACCCAGAAAAACAGCGAACCCAGCGCCGACTGGCTCAAATTCGCGGCGACCACCCGCGCCAAGAGAAAGATCATGGCCTTCCTGCAGAAGGAGGAATTCGCCTACGACCAGGAAAAAGGCCGCCGCATCTGGCAGAAAGTCCTGCGGGAATACGGGAAAAAATACCGCCTCAAGTTCGACGAGCAGGACATAGAAAAAAGGCTGCAAACGATCCATTACAACGACATGGAGACATTTCTCCAGGATGTGGGCAGCGGCAAGAAAACGCTGGACCGGCAGGCGCTGAAAAGCCTGTTCCCCGAGGTGAGCGCCGTGGAGATCCAGCCGGCCAAAAAGCCCGCTTTTCGCAGCGGCGCGCTGCACAAATTGATCAGCGTCGAAGACCAGGCGGGCATCGACTTTATTTTTGCCAAATGCTGCCACCCGATCAAGGGCGAAGAGATCATCGCCTATATCACCAAGAACCGGGGCCTGGTCGTTCACAGAAAAAACTGCCCCAACGTCAATACGGAGATTCCCTCCAGGTTGAAGCGGGTCAGCTGGAATGAAGCGCCCGATCACACCTACCAGGTCAAGCTGCAACTGCTGGCAGCCGACAAGCCGGGCATGCTCAGCACCGTCACCGGCATCACCGCGGCCAGCAACTCCAACATCAAAAAAATCGACCTGGAGCAGGCCAGCCAGTCCATGACCCGCATCACCATCGTTTTTGAAGTCAGGGACATGTTCCAGCTGAACGAAATCATCGGCCGCTTCAAGGCCCTGCCCGGGATTTATTCCCTCAACCGCAGGAAAATAACGGAAAAATAAGCCCGGCGCTCACTGCTTGCTGGCGAAATAATTCAGGATGCGCTTGAACAGGTTCTCGGATTTTTTATGGAGGATGGCGCTGTCTATTTTCAGGTTTTTCTCATTGAAGAGCCGCATCTCCTCCTGGCGCTGGGTGATCACGGCCGAAAGCTTCAGGGCCATTTTTTCATTCATGTCGATCACCTGCTTGAAGCGGGCCGACGACACCAGGATGATGCCGCTTTCCTGGTCGGCCACGATCGTGGCGCTGATTTTTTCCCCGGTGACCAGGGAAATCTCACCGAAAAAGTCGCCGGCCCCGAGCCGGGCGATGACCTGGGCGTCCTTGAGCACGTTCACGGCGCCGGAATGGATATGGTAAAAATAATCGCCTTCGTCGCCTTCGCGGATGATGGTTTCGCCGCCGCCGAAAATCTTGTGCTCGGCATCGGCCAGCAATTCCTGGAACTTCGCATCCTCGATCTCGCGCAGCACATCGTTGCGCCGCAGGGTTTCGGCCAATACCAGCCGGGAAAGCGCTTCCGGCTTTTCCTGCTTCCGGTAGACGTCCCGCACCGGGTAAGGGATCTCGATATGCTGGCGTTTAAAGGCATACCAGATGCGGCGCCGGACCTCAGAGGCGACGATATTGTGCCGGGAATAGTCGTTGATCCAGAACTTGATTTCATAAATCAGCGCGTAATCGCCAAAATCCTTGAACTGTACGACCGCCTGGGGATCCCGGCAGACATCATCCATGGTTTCCAGCGCCTTGAGGATGACGGCGCCGACCCGGTCGGGACTGTCCTGGTAGCCGGTCCCGATCTTGATCTTCAAGGCTACGGGTTGCCGCCCGGCCCCATAGATCAGGACTTCGGCTTTCGACGCCGTCTGGTTGGGGATAACGATCAGTTCCTGGTCAATGGTGCGGATCTTGAACGACCGCCAGCCGAACTGCTCCACTCCGCCCTCGTGGTCGCCGATGCGCACCCAGTCGCCGAGCTTGAAAGAGTCTTCGAAATTCAGGACGATGCCAGAAAACAGGTTGCCCAGGATGTCCTGCAGGGCGAAGCCGATCACCACGGTCAGGACCGCCGATGAAGCCCAGATCGCCGTGGGCTTGATGTTCAGGTAGTAGTTCAGGATCAGCAGGATGCCGACGATATACAGGACAAAAACCGCCACATCCTTGACCAGCTTGGGGTAGCGGATCCCCTGCTTTTTCAGGACCAGGAAATCGAACACAAAATAAGCCAGGATCTTGACGGCCAGGACCAGCAGAAAAAACCAGAACAGCAGCCAGAGAAGGAACATCAGGCGCGGCGAATAAAAAAATCTTTTGAACAGGCCGCTGCTGAGCACGGCGATCCCCGCCGTCAGAACGATCAGCAGCAGCAGCTGCGGGAAAGTATGCCGGAGCAGTTTGCCAAAGCGCTTTTTGCCGCCCATGAAGAACAGGACGGCCAGCAGCAAAGTAAAAAGCCCGGGCAGGGCGAACAGCCAATTCATCGGGCAAACCTCCGATCGGCGTCAGCGCCGCAAAGCGTCAAAGGGCGATGGTTATTCTCCCGCTATCGGGGCCGGACCTGCCGGCGGAGCCATGGCCCTGGCCTTGTCCTTGGCCTTGGCGCTCATCTTGTTCATCAGCTCTTCGGAAAGGGAAAAGGTCAGCTTGATATGGTCGGCCGCTGAACTCAACTGGATGCTGTTGAGCAGCTGGGCCAAATCGGGATCCTTGGCGGAACCCATGGCGCCCAGCGATTTCAGCCCGTTGAGCATGTCGGCGATCTGCTTGTTCCCCGCCTCGTTGAAGGAGATCAAGCGGAATTCGCCGGAAAAGGTCTTGCCCTTGTAATCCAGGAAAGCGGTGAAGGCCTCGGCTTTGCTCAAGTCCACCGGCATCATGCCGCCGGCCGGAGCGTTTTTGATTTTATCGGGGATCGCGCCGACGGCCAGCCAGAACATGCTTTTTTTGTCGAGCTTGTCCACATATTTCATCAGGCTGGCGGTCTGCAGAACGCTCTTGCCTTTGTCCAGGTTCAGGTCGACGGCCTTCTTGACCTGGAGCGGGGAGCCGAAGACGATGTTGGCCTTGTTCAGGAAAACCAGGCGCATGTCCTTGCGGGCATCCTCATCCTTCAGGGTGTACATATTCAGTCCGCGGTACTTTTCATCGCCGGCGAAAACCTGGTTCTGTTTGAGCACAGCCAGCAGTTTGTCGGGATCATACTTCAGATTAACCATGCCCGCCACTTCCGGGTTTTCGCTGTCGAAGCCTCCATAAACGGCGGCGACCACCGCGTAGACGTCCTTCTGCAGATCGATGCCGGTCTGCTTGACGAAATCCTGGTAGTCTTTGAACGCCTTGCCGGCTTTGGGATTTTTCTGCCAGTCGTCCTTGATCATCTTGTCAAAAAGGTCCAGGGCGGCGAACTGCTGGAAATTGAAAGCCATGATCATGGCCGGGCCTTCGGGCACCATGGCCAGCATGGCTTCGCTGCCCAACTGTCCGGGCGCTTTTTTCTTGCAGGCCGGAACCAGCAGCAGCATGACCAAAACAAGGGTCAGAAGCAGTACTTTCTTTTTCATGATGGTCTCCTTGATAAATTGGTTGCAATCATCACCGGGAAATATAGCACAGTCAAATAAAAAAGCAAATCGCCGGCACGTTGGCGCTGAACTTTTCGCCGGCGGCTTGCGTATAGTCACCAGCAGGCACGAAAGAAATGATCAAACTGGAAAACATCAGCTTCAGCTATGGCGCCGTGGAGGCGATCCGCAATGTCTCGCTCTCCCTGCCCGCCGGCATATTCGGCCTGCTCGGCCCCAACGGCGCCGGCAAGACCACACTGATGAAGCTGCTGCTCGGTTTCCTGGTCCCGGCTCAGGGCCGGGGCGAGATCATGGGTCAGGCACTGGCCGAAAAGCACAAATCCCTGCGCCGCAGCATCGGCTATATGCCGGAAAGCGACTGCCTGATTGCCGGGATGGACGCCGTCTCCCTTACCGCCTACCTGGGCGAATTGAGCGGCATGCCGCGCCAGGAAGCCATGAAAAGGGCCCACGATGTCCTGTATTACGTGGGCCTGGAAGAATCGCGCTACCGCCTGGTGGACACCTATTCCACCGGCATGAAGCAGCGCTTGAAGCTGGCCCAGGCGCTGGTCCACGATCCGAAGCTGCTGCTGCTCGACGAGCCGACTTCAGGCATGGACCCCGCCGGGCGCAAGGAGATGCTGGAGCTCATCCGCGACATCGCCAAAAAGGAGAGCATGAACATCATCATTTCCTCGCACCTGCTTCCCGACATTGAAAGTACCTGCCGGCAGGTGGTCATCATGAACAGGGGCCGGATCGTGGCCGAGGAATCCATCACCGGGCTCAAGAAGGACAACTTCAATGTCTACGAGATCAAGGTGGTCGGCGACCAGGCCCCGTTCTTCGCAGAGCTGGGCATCCTGAACTGCCGGGTTGAGGAAAAAGACCAGGCGTTGTTCCACGTCCTGCTGCCCGGCGACGTCGCGCCGGCCGCGCTGTTCCGGGCCGCGCACCAGACCGGCGTGCAGATCCGCCATTTCCGGCAAAGCCGGACCTCGCTGGAAGACGCGTTCATGGACGTCATCAGAGAAGCCGATGGACATTAGAGAGAAAGGCTACCGCCACTGGGAAGGGGAGCTGCAGTCATCCCACTTCAACTGGCTGCCCATCACGCTCAACGGGGTAAAAGCCGTTTTCAAGAAAAAGTACGCCAAGCTCATCTTTTCACTGAGCGCCTCCACGTTTTTCGTTTTCCTGGCTGCCGTATACGTCTCCACCAAGCCCGAATTGAAAATCTTGAGCGAGCTGGTCCGTCTGCTCAAAAGCGACGCCGAACTCTTCAAGACTTTCTACGCCAACGGATTTCTGATCTTCATGCTGGTCATCCTGAGCATTTTCAGCGGCGCCGACCTGATCTCGGCCGACCTGAAATACAAGGCTTTCCCGCTGTACTTCGCCAGGCCTTTGTCCCGCAGCGATTACCTGATCGGAAAATTTGCCATCGTCCTGTTCTACCTGCTGGCGTTCACCCTGGTACCGGGGATCCTGCTGCTGTTGTTCAAGATGCTGTTTTCCGGCAGCCTGGCGGTTTCCCCCCTGCTGCTCCTGGGCATCCTGGTCTTCCCCCTGATCACTTGCGTTTTTCTCGCTTCCCTGACCCTGGCCCTTTCCATTCTCAGCCCCAACACCAAGTTCATCCAGATCGCCATATTCCTGGTCTACATGTTTTCCAACAACCTGGCCCAGATCCTGAAAGCCATTTTTAAAAATGATTATTTTTTCCTGCTCTCGCTTCCCGGCAACATCCAACAGCTGGGATGCTTCGTCTTCGGCATCAGGCCGGTCCACCATTTCCCGGCCTGGCTTTCGGCGCTGCTGCTCACCGCCATTTCGGCCCTGGCTGTCGGCTGGCTCTCCTGGCGCATCCGCAAAGCGGAGGCCGGCGCATGACCGCAGTTCTGCAGGCCGAAAAACTTTCCAAGTGGTACGGCAATATCCTGGGCATCAGCGACATCAACCTGGAGATCGGCAGCGGCATTACCGGGCTGCTCGGCCCCAACGGCGCCGGCAAATCGACGTTTTTGAGGATCGCCGCCGGCCAGCTTAAACCCAAGATCGGCAGGCTGACGATATTCGGCGAAGAGGTCTTCGGCAACCACCTCCTGTTCCGGCGCATCGGATTCTGCCCCGAGCACGACAGCGCTTACTCGGAAATGAGCGGCTGGCAATTCATCCTGCTGCTGGCCCGGCTGCACGGCTTCGACCGGAAAACCGCCGCCCAGATGAGCGAAAAGGCACTGGCCACGGTCGGCCTGCTGGAAAGCAGGGATCGGCAGGTCAAAGGCTACAGTTTCGGCATGCGCCAGCGCCTGCGCCTGGCTTCCAGCATCCTCCATGAGCCCGAGATTCTGATGCTGGACGAACCGCTGCGCGGCGTCGACCCGCTGTGGCGCATCCGCATCATGCAGTTGATCAAGGACTACGGCAGGCAGGGACGGACGGTGATCGTTTCCTCGCATATCCTGCCCGAAATCGAATCCATGACCAGCGAGATCGTCCTCATCCATCAGGGAAAAATTTTTGCCAAGGGCGACATCCACCGCATCCGCGGCCTGATCGACAGCCATCCCCACCAGGTCTCCCTTCGCTGCCTGCGGCCCCGGCAGCTGGCGCAAAAGCTCATCGAAAGCGATTTCGTTTCCAGCGTTGATTTCGGCCCTGACGGCCGCAGCCTGACCGTCAAGACCAATCAGCGCGATCTTTTTTTCACCGCCCTCATCCGCCTCATCGCCGAGGACGGCCTGGAGATCGAGGAGATCACTTCGCCCGACGACAACCTGCAGGCGGTTTTCGACTACCTGATCGGGAAATGAACATGAAAGAACAAAACGCCCTGCCCATCGTCTTCGCCAGTTTTTTTAAAAGCGGCTTCAAGGCCAAACGCACGCGGGCGTTCATCCTGCTCAGCCTGATCCCGGTCCTGCTGATGCTGATCATGCGCGTCATGGAAACGGCCGGCTCCCTGGCTGCGAATGATGCGGCCAATTTCTTCGCCAAGGTCATGCTGGTCCTTTATTTCCAGCTGCTGGTCCCGGTGCTGGCCTTGTTCTTCGGCTCGACCATCGTCAACGACGAGCTGGACAACAAGACCCTGGTCTACCTGACCACCGTGCCGGTCCGCCGCCGCGCCGTGCTGCTGGGCAAATACCTGGCCGCTTTCCTGCAGGCCGCCCTGCTGGTCGGCTGCGGCTTCCTGCTCTGCTTCCTGGCCGCCAATATCACCCGCCTGGGGGATGCGGCGGCCTGGGAAGAGCTGGCGGTTTTCCTGGGCACCTCGCTGCTCTCCCTGTTCTGCTACAGCGCCCTGTTCACCGCCGCCGGCGCTTTCATGAAAAAATCGATCCTCATCGGCCTGTTCTTCGTATTCGGCTGGGAGAGCGTGGTGCAGTATTTCCCGGGCGTCACCCAGAAATTCACCATCATCCACTGGGTCAAGTCGCTGCTGCCGGTGCCGCCCGGCGAAGGCGGCTTCCTGATCTTCCAGCTGCAGCCGTCGCCGCCGCTGGAATCGGTGCTCGTGCTGCTGGCGGCCGGCTTTCTCTTCCTCATCCTGGCCGTCTTCATCTTCGAGCGCAAGGAATACATCCTATCTGACAACGCCTGAGCCTCTAGATAGTTAATACAAATGAATGACGGAAACATCACTTATCTATTAGGAGCAGGCGCGAGCGCAAATTCATTACCAATTGTTAAAAATTATTCAAAAAGATTTGAAATATTCATCATTTTTCTAGATTCAATAAAACCCCCTGAAATTGATCAAAAGAAAAAGAATGAGATTGATGAGATATGCAAAGACTTCAATTGGATAATAAAGAATATAAACTCCATTTCAGTTGATTCTTTTGCTTACGAATTGTATAAAAAAAACAAAATTGATGAATTAAACAAATTGAAAAAACTTCTTATATTTTTTTTCAATATAGAGCAATTGCGTAATCCTGTTGATAGAAGATACCCTCCCTTTATTGATAAAACTCCTCCACCTGTGAACACAAATTGACATTATCGTTCACTTTTGCTATCTTACATGTAAGACAGATGGAGGTGGGCCATGGAAAACATTGATTTCACGCGCTTGTCGTCCAAGGGGCAGATCGTCGTGCCACGGCGCATCCGCGAGCGCCTGCACCTGGCCGACGGCGAGATTTTCCTCATCTTCGGGGCAGACGACACGCTGGTACTGAAACGGGTGCAAAAGCCTTCCATAACCGAGTTCAACGCGCTGCTGGCGCAGAGCCGCAAACTGGCAAGGGAAAAGGGTCTCACAAAGAAAGATATGGAGCGCGCCATAGCGGACGTCCGCAATGCGAATCGTCGTTGACACGAATGTCCTGGTCTCGGGGATGCACTGGGGTGGTATCCCAGTCGAAATTGTTAAAGCCTGGGCCAATGGTCGCGTAAAAGTCGTCTGTTCAGCGGAGATTGTTCGCGAATACAGCGAAGTGCTGCACCGTATGAACCAGGAAATGCCCCCAGCGAAATTAGACGGAATGCTGTCATTTTTGATCAGTCAGTCCGAGATCGTTCAACCTAATCATTGGTTCAAAATCGTTCATGAAGATCCGGGAGACGACAAGTTCATCGACTGCGCCTTTCATGCCCAAGCCAACATGATTCTATCGGGAGACAAGCATCTTTTACAGTTTAAAAAATTCGATCCGATTCAAATATTGTCGCCTTCCGAATTTAAAAAGAAATTCCCAAGCACTTATTGTTGATTGCCCAAAATCTACGGATCATCGGTCCCGGCGAACCGACCTTGGCAATGGCTTAAGGCATCCGGTAGACCACCGAGTTGATGTTCATGCCCGCGCCCACCGAGGCAAAGACGATGGCCGCCCCGGATTCCAGCTTGTGGTCTTCCATTTTGCCCTTCAGGATCAGGTCCAGCAGGGTGGGCACGGTGGCCACCGAGCTGTTGCCCAGCCAGGAAATGATCATGGGCATGACCTCGGGCTTGAATTCCCCGCCGCCGCAGATCTTGAACAGGCGCTTCAGGATCGCCTCATCCATTTTTTCGTTGGCCTGGTGGATCAGGACCTTCCTGATCTCGGTGATCGGCAGGCCGGCCTTTTCCAGGCTTTCTTTGACCACCAGCGGCACGGTCTTCAGGGCATATTCATACAGCTTGTGGCCGTCCATCTTGATATACAACTCGTCTCCCTGGTGGCCGGGATCGTAGGATCTTCCCAGCCACAGCATATAGGCATGCTCCAGTGAATCGGTCCGGGCCGCGTGGGCCAGGATGCCCACCGGCTTGTCGCTGCCGACGGCTTCGAGAATGGTGGCGCCGGCGCCGTCGGCGTAGATCATGCTGTCGCGGTCATTGGCATCGCTGACCCGGGAGAGCGTATCGGCCCCGATGACCAGCACCCGCCGGCAATCCCCTGAGCGCAGGTAGTAATCGGCCTGGATCATCCCCTGGAGCCAGCCCGGGCAGCCGCAGACCACGTCATAGGCGACGGTCGCGGGGTTGGCGATCTTCAGCTTGTGCTTGACCCGGGCAGCCAGCGAGGGGACGAAGTCCGAGCGGACGCTGCCGGCGCGCACGTCGCCGAAGTTGTGGGCCACGATGATGTAGTCGAGCGACTCCTTGTCGATCCGGGACGATTCCAGGGCGTCGCCGGCCGCCAGGGCCGCGATGTCGGATGTCACCAGGTCGTCGGTCACGTGCCGCCTTTCCCGGATGCCGGTGATCTCGGCGAGTTTATCGATCGTTTCCCGGTTGCTTTTTTTCAACCTTTCACCACTGCCGTCAAACAACACTTTGTCCAGAAAATCGCTGTTCGAAACACGCCTGACAGGGACATAGGACCCAGTCCCGACAATGACCGAATACAGTTTTTTTTCCATTTTCACCATTCGGGATTTAATTTTGGAAAACGAAATATCTCCAAGAGGCTATTTTGACGGATTTTTACCCGCATGTCAACCATGCGGGCGAATTGAATGCGGTAGGGGTTCAATATGATCTCATCTGATCTCGTATTGAACCCCTACGCAACAACCACCGATCCGAATTATTTAATTTCCTTTTCGAGCCATTGGGAGCGGTCGGGCTCGGCCGGCATGTCCGGTTTCCTGGGCGGATTTTTCTTCAACTGTTCCAGCAGCACTTCCACAGCTTTTTCCACGCACGGATCCTTGCCCGCGGCCACCAGTTCGGGACGGTCGATGACCTCGATGTCCGGTGAGACGCCCTCGCCTTCCACCGCCCAGTTGCCTTCATTGTCCACAAAGCCGAAGGTCGGCACATTGATCGAGCCGCCGTCAGCCAGATCGGGGTTGCCGGAAAGGCCGATCAGGCCGCCCCAGGTGCGCGTGCCGATCAGCAAGCCCAGCTTGCTCTTCTTGAAATAATAGGGGAAGGCATCGCCGCCCGAGGAGGAATAGCCGTTGATCAGCATCACCTTGGGCCCGCCGTGGGACGTTCCAGGATCGGGATTCATCTCCAGGCCGCGTGTCGCCCAGTAGTTCAATGTCTTGCGCGCCAGCAGCTCGGCCATGACCGTCGGGATGAAACCGCCGCCATTATAGCGTTCATCGATGATCAGAGCCTCCTTGTTTTTAAAAGCGTACATGCCCTTGAACAGCTCGGTATTGCCCTCGACCGCGGTATTGGGCACGTAGATGTAGCCGATGCGCCCGCCCGAAAGGCGGTCGATCATTTGCCGGCGCGAACGCACCCAGTCCAGGTTAAACAGGCCCTGCTCGCTCCGGATCGGCTTGAACCAGTATTCACGGGCCCCTTCACCGACCGGCCGGGCATTGACCTTGATGGCTATCTTGCGGCCCAAGGTGTTTTCCAGGAATCGGTAGGGATTGTCCTTTAAGGTTACTTCAAAGCCGTTGAGCTCAATGATGTAATCGCCGACCTGGACGCCCACGCCCTGCTCGGTGAGCGGCGAACGTGTGGCCTCGTTCCAATTTTCACCTGCGAATATCTTGGCGACCATATAGCGGCCGGCCGCGGCGTCGGCCTTCAGTTCCGCGCCCAGCAGGCCGGTATCCAGGCGCTTGACCCGGGGGAAATCGCCCCAGTTGACATAGGTATGCCCGGAGTTGACCTCGCCGACCAGCTCGCCGAAAATGAAATCAAGGTCGGCGCGGTGGCTTAAGGAAGTGACCAGGCGCGCGTATTTTTCCTTCAATCGCAGCCAGTCGACCCCGTGCAATTTTTTCTGGTAGAACCAGTCGCGAAAAATGCGCCAGCCGTCATTAAAAATCTGAGACCATTCCCGCTGCGGATCGATCTTCATGGTCAGCTGCGAGAGATCGAGGGAACCGTCGCCAGCCTTCTGGTCCGGGTTGAGGCCGACGATGCCGAACTGGTTCTGGGCCTGATAAAGGATCTTCTGGCCGTCGGCGGAAAGAACGCCCGAGTCGATGCCGCCGATCACCAAGCTGTCTTTTTTATCCTCCAGCTTGAACTGGCGGATCTCTTTTTCCCTGAAGTACAGGATGCCGCCGTCGATCGCCCGCAAGGCGGCGTAGGCATCGCTTTTCAGGGGAAAAACCGCGATGCGGCTGCCGCAGTCCTCGACGTCGATGCGCACCCGCGCGGGCGACTCCTTGGCCGCGGCGGCCGGCTTTTCCGGCTTGGCCGCCTTGTTGTCGGCAATGCCCTTGGCCGATTCCTGGTCATTCTTGTCGCCGAACAGCGGCGGGGTATCCCGGGTGAGGGCCAGAGCATATATCCGCGCCGCCTTGGTGTAGAGGTAGTTGCGCTCAAAATCGGAGAAGGTCAGATTGAAATCACGGTTGGAAAGGAAGTAGATGTATTTGCCGTCGCGGGAAAACACCGGGGAAAAATCATTGTACGCGGCGTCGGTCAGTTGCCAGACCTTCTTTTGTTCCAGCGCATAAACCCAGATTGCGTCCTGGCCGCTGTCCCCGTCCTTGCTGTAGACCAGCCAGCGTGAATCGGGTGACCAGTTGTAGTCGGTCAGGTCATGGCCGCGGGCCTTGTCCACCACCGTCAGGATGCGGGTGGCCACGTCCAGGATCTGCAGCCGTTGGTCGCGGTCGGCAAAAAGCAGCATGCGGCCGTCGGGCGACCACTTGGGCGGGAAGCGCCAGATGCGGCTGTTGGCAGTCAGCTGCCGCGGCTTGCCGCTGCCGTTGCCGTCCAGCAGATAGATTTCATATTCGCCGGTCAGGTCGGAATAATAAGCGATGGATCTGCCGTCCGGGGACCAGGTGGGAAAAATTTCACGCACCCCCTGGCTGCGGGTCAGGTTATAGGTCAAACCCTCTTTCCCGGGAACGGTAAAGAGATCGCCGCGGGCATCAAAAACCGCGCGCTTGCCGCTGGGAGAAATGTCATAGCTGGAAATGAAATCCGTGACATTCTTGAAATAGGGCAGAATATTGGCGTTGTCGAAGTTCAGGTTGATGACCAGTTTCTGCTCGTGCCCCGAAGCCAGGTCCAGCCTGTAAATATAGCCGCCATTTTCATAAGCCAGCAGGCCGTTCCGTCCCGAAGGCCACAAGACATCGTAATCCTTGTGGCGGGTGATCTGCTCGATCTTGTCGTTCCTCAGGTCAAAGGAATAGACATTCAGGGTCAGGTCGCGGTCGGAAACGAAGTAGATCTTGTCTCCGAACCAGACCGGGTGCTGGTCGGTGCCGGGAAAATCGGTCAGGCGCCTCGAGGTGTTGTTGGCCAGATCGTAGATCCAGACATCCTGGGCCCGCCCGCCCTTGTAGCGCTTCCAGGTGCGGAACTCCCTCTCGATGGGCGTGTAGACGATCTTGCCGGCATCCGGAGAAAACGTGGCGCCGCCGCCTTCCGGGATCTGCAAAGGGGTCTCCAAGCCGCCGGACAAGTTGATCAAATAATATTTCCCCATGCGTTCGCCCCAGGGGGTGCGGTTGCAGCGCACCAGGACCTGGCGGCTGTCGGGAGTCCAGTCCATGACCACGTAATCGTAGCCACCGCGGGGAGGCATGATGCCGACGTCATTGTAGTAGGTAAGCTGCCGGGGAGTCCCTCCCGCGGCCGGCATGACGTAGACCTGGCGCGAGCCGGAGTATTCGGCCGAAAAGGCGATCCATTGGCCGTCGGGGGAAATCTTGGGGAACAATTCCAGCCCCGGGTGCGAGGTCAGGCGCCGGGCGTCGCCGCCGCCGGCCGGGACCGACCAGATGTCGCCGGCATAGACGAAGACCACCAGGTCGCCGTTGATGTTGGGGAACCTGAGCAGACGGGCATCGGAGATCGCCCATTGCCAGGTGACCAGGAAAAAGACCGCCAAAGCCAGACCGATGATTTTTCTCATGCTGCCTCCTCGAAGTGAAAAAAGATTATAAATCGAATCCTCCCGGCAGACAAGGGCATCGGCAAATTAGTAAGCACGGGCGACAAAATAAAAATAATTTTTTGCTTTAAATATTGACATCCGATATATCGTATGCCATTATATCGATATTCGCTATATCGTCATTCGCTGTAGCGAAGCCTGACATAAGGAGCTGATTATGAAAGAAGACAAAGAAATAGTCCGCCACCTGCCGCTGACCGAAGCCACCTACTGCATCCTGCTGGCCCTGACCGAGCCCTTGCACGGCTACGGCATCATGCAGAAAGTGGAAGCGGGCAGCAAGGGCGCCCTGCGCATCGGTCCCGGCACGCTCTATGGGGCATTGACCACCCTGGAAAAAGAGAAGCTCATCACCCACTTCGACGAGGTGGACCGGCGCAAACGCTACGCCCTGACCGAAAAAGGGCGCGGCGTGCTCGCAGCCGAGCTGGCGCGCTTGCGCCTGCTGACCCGTTTGGGCGATGCGGTCCTGGGAGACGGCTCTTTCCAGGCCAAGCAAAATGAGCGGTAAAAAATTTAAAAAGGAGACCATAATGCAAAAAGAAAAAGCGACCAAATACAAATGGTTTTGGGCCTGGGACGACGAAAAAGAGGAAAATTGGCTGGAAGCGATGTCTGAAAAAGGCTGGCACCTCGTTAACCCGGGGCTGCCCTGCGTCTATCATTTTATCAAGGGCGAGCCGCGCGAATATTCCTACCGCCTCGATTTCCGCACCGGCAGTTTCAAGAACCTGCAGGAATACCTGCAAATCTGCCGTGACGCCGGCTGGGAAATGATCGGCCGCATGGGCTCCTGGTATTATTTCCGCAAGGAATGCCGGGGCGCGGAAAAGCCGGAATTCTTCAGCGACAAGGATTCAAAGATTCAAAAATACGGGCGCCTGATCCTCATCATGGTTATTTTCCTGCCCATCCTGCTCAACGGCATGCGCATGCTGTTCAGGCGCGAGGCTTCATGGGCAATGACGAGCCTCGCTTTCCTTTATTTCATTATAATTTCAGGCTGGATCTACGCCATGGTCCGCCTGATACTGCGCATCAGCAAGCTGAAGAAAAACTGATTGTTTTCAGGGTCAGCGCCACGGAACAGGCGGCCGCAACGCCCTGCCGCTTGCGCCCTTGAAATATTTTTTGCACTTGGGTAAGATTGTTTTTTAAGGAGAAGCCATGTTCGACAAAAAAACGTACCAGCAAAGAAGAAACAAACTGTGCAAGCAGGTGAAATCGGGGCTGCTGTTGTTTTTAAGCAACGGCGAAAGCCCCATGAACTACGCGGCCAACACCTTCCATTACCGGCAGGACAGCACGTTCCTTTATTTTTTCGGGCTGAATTTCCCCGGCCTGGCCGCGATCATCGACATAGACGAGAACCGGCAGACGGTTTTCGGCAACGACCTGGACATGGACGACATCATCTGGATGGGACCGCAGCCCGCATTGAAAAACCGCTGCCTGAAGATCGGCGTCGCCGACGCCCAGCCGCTGGCCAACTTGAGCGAAACGCTGCACAACGCCGTGCGTCTGGGCCGGAAGATCCATTTCCTGCCGCCCTACCGCAGCGAAAACGCCCTGTGGCTGGAAAGGCTGCTGGGCATCCGCGCCGAGGCCGTCAAGAATTTTGCCTCGGCGGAATTCGTCAAAGCCGTGATCGCCCAGCGCTCGCTGAAAGACCCGGACGAAATTAAAGAGATCGAAGCGGCCCTGACCGTCACCGCCGCCATGTATCGCGAGGCCATGGCCATGGCGCAGCCGGGAGCGTATGAAAGGGAGATCGCCGGCAGAATCGAGGGCATCGCTTTGGCCGGCGGCGGCCAGCTGGCCTTCCCGGCTATCGTCACCATCCACGGCGAAACCCTGCACAACCACTACCACGGCAACCGCATGCAGAAAGGCGACCTGCTGATCATCGATTCTGGCTGCGAGACCGAAGCCGGGTACGCCAGCGACATCACCCGCACCATGCCCGTGGGCGGCAAATTCGCTGACAGGCAGCAAGCGGTTTACGAAACGGTACTGGACATGCAGCGGACCGCCCTGGCCATGATCCGGCCCGGCGTCAGCTACCGCAGCGTGCACCTTAAGGCCTGCGAAGTCCTGGTTGAGCGCTTCAAGGACCTGGGCTTGATGAAAGGCAGCCGCAGCGAAGCCGTGGCCGCCGGAGCTCATGCTTTGTTTTTCCCCCACGGCCTCGGACACATGCTGGGGCTGGACGTCCACGACATGGAGGACCTGGGCGAAAACCAAGTCGGTTATGACGAAAAAACAAAACGCAGCCCGCAGTTCGGCCTGGCCTACCTGCGCCTGGCCAAGAAGCTCGAACCCGGCCACGTGCTGACGGTCGAACCGGGGATCTACTTTATCCCGGCCTTGATCGACCAGTGGCAGGCGGAAAAAAAATCTGCCGCCTTCATCAACTACGCCGAGGTGGATAAATATCGCAAGTTCGGCGGCATCCGCATCGAAGACAACGTCCTGGTCATCCCCCAGGGGGGACGGGTGCTGGGCCCCCCCATACCCAAAGAAATTGCGGCCGTGCAAAAGGCGGTGGCCGGGAAATAGTTGCCGCGAAGCATTCTGGAAACGGCGCGCTGGGAAAACTGGCGGCAGTTGATAATCGCCGAAATCATATTATAATATATTCACATCGTTTTTTTCGATCGCGGGGATTGAAGCGCACACTATTCCAATAAGGAGGGAAAGCCATGAAAATGACCGAAATCAGAAAATATGCCGGACAAAAGGGAGTGAATCCCGGAAAGATGAAAAAAGCGGAGCTGATCCGGGCGATCCAGGCCGCCGAAGGCAATCCCACCTGTTACGGCAGCGAAAGAAAGGCGAATTGCCCGGAATGGAATTGCCTTTGGGAAAAGGACTGCAAAAAAGAACCCTGATCAATGCCGGAAGGACGGCCGGCAAATAAATACTCCCGTTCCGCCTTGACTTTTCGACCGCAGTCGGATACTATTAATTTTAACTTAAACAATATCATGAGGCATGCATGAAAAAGAAAATCAGCCTGCGGGTGATCAGCCGGATTTCATTTTATTACGATGCCCTGCTGAAACTGAACCTGCCCGAAAACACGTACATATCTTCAAGGAAACTGGAGGAAGTCACCGGTGTTTCCTGCAACCAGGTTCGCCAGGATTTTTTTTATCTGGGCATTTCCATCGGCAAGCAGAAAAAAGGCTACCTGGTCAAAAAACTGTTCCGCGAACTGAAAAAGATCCTGTCCATCGACCACAGCTCCAGGGTGATCATCATCGGCGCCGGCCGCATCGGCCAGGCCCTGTCCAATTACAAGCTGTTCAAGGACCGCAACATCATGGTCACGGCCCTGTTCGACATCAAGCCGGAACTGGTCGGCAGCGAAATCGGCAAACCCGGCCAGAAAAAGCCGGTCCTGCACATTGACGGGCTGGAGGCCTACCTGCGGGAGAATCCTGACATCAAGATCGCCCTGTTGACCGTCCCGGAAGAAGCAGCCCAGGAGACCCTGGACAAGCTGATCGGGCACGGCATCAAGGGCGTGGTCAATTTCGCCCCCAAGATTCTCAAAGTGCCGAAGGAAACCAGGGATATCCAGCTGATCAACGACTGCATCGGCACATCGCTATACAAGATCGTTTACCAGCTCTTCAGCAGGAAATAGGCCGCCATGGGCGGGCCATTCTTATAAAATGACAGAACTTTCGACCATGAGCCTCAATGAACTGATCCTCCCCCTGCTGCTCTTTTTCCTGCTGATCCTGTTCAGCGCTTTTTTTTCCTCGGCCGAAACTTCCCTGCTGACCGTCAGCCGCATCAAACTGACCCATCGCGCCAAGAAAAAAGACAAGAAAGCCATGCTGCTGGCCCGTCTCATGGAAAAGCCCGATGAATTCCTTTCCACCATCCTGATCGGCAACAACCTGGTCAACGTGGCCGCGGCCTCCGTCGCCACCTACCTGTTCACGCGGCTATTCAAAGGCAGCGAAGGCGCGCTGCTGCTCGCCTCCACCCTGCTGACCACCCTGGTCCTGCTGGTCTTCGGCGAGATCACCCCGAAATCCTACGGCTACCGCCACGCCGAAAAACTGTCATACCTGTATGTCTACCCGATTCGATTCTTCAACCTGCTGTTCTACCCCGTGGTCAAGGGCCTGGCCCTGCTGCCGAATTTTTTCTTCCGGCGCCAAAAGACAAAAACCTGGGCCAAAAAAGAACTGAGCCTGGAAGAGATCAAGCACTTCCTTTCCATGGAAACCCAGCTGTTCAAGCACAATCCCGAAACCCTGCAAATGCTCAACGAGATCATCGACATTTCCCAGAAGGACATCAAGGCCATCATGACCCCGCGCGTCGGCATCGTGGCCATCAAGGAAAGCGGCGGCACCCGCGAATTGAAAAAGACCATCCTGGAAAAAAATTTTTCCAAAATCCCGGTTTACAAGGGCAAACTCGACAACATCACCGGCGTCATCGATTCCCACCTCCTGCTGAGCGCCATGCTCCAAGAGGATTTCGCCCAGTTGGAATTGAAAAAAATCGCCGCCAAACCGATCTTCGTTTCCGAATACTCATCGCTCAACTACATCCTCAACGAATTTAAAAAGCACAAGCTGAACCTGGCCGTGGTGCTGGACGAATACGGCTCCACCATCGGCATCATCACCCTGAGCGACATCTTGCGGGGCATTTTGGGCGACCTGGATATCGGCAGCAAGAACATCCGCAAACTGAACGACCATGTCTTCCAGATCAAGGGCAGCACCCCGGTGGAAGAGATCAATTCGCGGCTGGAGCTGGAACTTCCCGAAAAAAAGGATTACACCACCATTTCCGGCCTGTTCATTTACCTTTACGGCAAAATGCCCCAGGAAAACGCGCGGGTCAAGGTGAAAAACCACCTGCTGGTAGCCAAGAAAATGGGCAAAAGAAAAATCGAGGAAATTATCCTCATCGGCCATGAAGACCATAGCCCAGAATAAAAAGGCCTTTCACGACTACGAGATCCTCGACAAGTTCGAGGCCGGCATGTCCCTGGCCGGCAGCGAAGTCAAATCGATCCGGGCCGGTCGCATCAGCCTCAAGGATTCTTACGTGGAGATCCACGGCCGGGAAGCGTTTTTGCTGCGCTGCCACATCAGCCCCTACGAGCAGGCCAGCATCTTCAATCACGAACCGGAACGAAAACGCAAACTGCTGCTCAACCGGCGGGAGATCCACCGCCTGGACCAGAAGGTCAAGACCCGTGGCTTCAGCATCATCCCGCTGCAGGTCTACTTGACGGACAAAGGCTTGTTCAAGATCGAAATCGCCCTGGTGCGCGGCAAAAGGGAATACGAAAAAAAGCAGAAGCTCAAGGAGCGCGACATCCAACGGGAAATGGACCGCGATGTTCAGCGTTTTAAAAGCAAAAAATAACCGACGCGGACTTAAGCCCCCTTGCAATCTCCACATCATTCGATTAAAATAAACCCGTGACCTGGGTCCAGCACCGAAACTACCCGTAGGGAGGCTGCGCATGTCGATCGTCAATTTAAGCCAAATCCTCAGCTTTGCCGCCGAGAAAGGAGCTTCTGACATTCATTTTCAGGTGGGAGCCCCGCCGCTGCTCCGCCATCATGGGGAGCTTTTTCCCCTCAAGCATCCGCCCTTGACCGAAGAGGACACGCTGCTGATCGGACGGACGCTGGCTAAATACGAGGACAATGAAAAGTTCCAGCGAGAGGTCAAGGATTACGACGGCTCTTTCGCCCTGGCCAACGTGGCCCGCTTCCGCGTGAACGTGTTTCGCCAGAACGGCCGTTACGCCGCCGTGCTGCGGCTGATCCCCTTCAAGGCGCGCACTTTCGCGGAACTAAACCTGCCCAAGGTGCTGGAAAGGATTTCTTCCCTGAAGCGGGGGCTGATCCTGGTCACCGGAGCCACCGGCAACGGCAAATCGACCACGTTGGCAGCCATCATCAACTACATCAACCAGAAACGGCGCACCCATATCATCACCATCGAAGACCCGATCGAGTACCTTTTCGAAAAAAGCCAATCGGTCATCTCGCAACGGGAGATCGGCCCTGACAGCGAATCCTTCGCCACCGCCCTGCGCGCGGCCCTGCGCCAGGACCCGGACATCATCATGGTCGGCGAGCTGCGCGACCACCTGACCATCGATACCTGCATGAAGGCCGCCGAAACCGGACACCTGGTCATGACCTCCATCCACACCCCGGACGTCATGCGCACCCTGAACCGCATCCTGGGATATTTCCCGCCCGAAGAACAGCTCTCCGTCCGCCAGCGCCTGTCGGAGAACCTGCAGGCCGTCATCTCCCAGCAGCTGCTGCCCAACCTGGACAAAACCGGCATGGTTCCGGCCTGCGAAATCATGCTGGTGAACAAAACCATCGAGATGTGCCTGAAAAACCCGGATAAGACCGACGAGATCATGAAGCACATAGCCAAGAACCGCGATGTGGGCATGCAGACCTTCGACCAGCACTTGATCGAGCTGGTGAAAACCCGAAAAATATCCATGGATGACGCCATGATCGCGGCGGAACAGTCCGAACAGCTGGAACGGGACATGACCCTGGAGCCATAGAAGACACTCTATAAGGGAGGATTTTAAACCCTCCCGGGCATTGTAAAATCCCAAATCCCAAGCACCAAAATCCAATAACCCAATACCTCAAATAAAGATAAAACGTACTACGGGCTCTTGTTTTGGACATTGGAATTTGGGGCTTGGAATTTATTTGGAATTTGGTGCTTGAGTATTGATGCTTTGTCGCTTCTTAACAACCATCATCTTCATGATCAGTTTAAATCCGATTTCTCTCGGCCAAACAGCAGGATCACGATACCAGGGATCAATATCAGCAGGTCCCTGAAGATCAGCACCAGGACGTTCTCCGTGTCGGCGGCGCTGGTGGAGAAACAGCCGCAGCTCAGACTGACGCCACGCAGGGCGTTGAAGCCCAGGGCCAGGATAAAGAACAGCAGCAGCAGCGACAGCAGGAGAGCGGCGCTGCGCCTCCACATGCCGGCGACCAGGCACAGGCCGGCGATCAGCTCCAGCCAGGGCAGCACCAGGGCCGGGAGGGTGACCAGAAAATCGGGTAATATCCCGTAATTGCCGACGATCCCGGCAAATTCCAGCGGATGGGCTATCTTGTCCAAACTGGCGTAGATGAATATCCCGCCCAGAACCAGCCGGGCCAGAATCTGCAGCGGCCGCGAAGACAGGATGCCGAGGATCTTATTTCGCCACGCCATTTCCTTTCTCCAGCCAATCCTCCATGCCCCCCTTGTACAGGAGCAGGGCCTTCAGACCTTTTTGAAACAGCCGCAGGGCCAGCTCTTGCGAATCGGAGCACGTCCAGCCGCTGCAGTAAACAACCAGCATCCGGGCCGCCTGCAATCGCATTTGCCGGTTGGGGAAGAACTCGTTAAAGCGCGAAATCGGCAGGCTGACCGCGCCGGGGATATGTCCGCGTTCAAAGTCTTCCACCGTGCGCGCGTCGAGCAAAACGACGCCCGAGTCGGCAGCGAACTGGCGGACGAAATCAGCATCCACCTCGCTGAAGCTGGAAACGGATGCCGCGCGGGGGGCAGGGCGCAATTTCCGGAACAGCGGCAAGGGCTTTTCGGCGAAAAAATTGCTGGCCAGGGCCAGCAATACGCTGGCCAGGACCATGAGCAGCATTTGCCGCAGGTTTTTTTTATTCATGCCCATGCCCTGGGAAACGACCACGGCCATATCCAGCTCGGCATTTCATTAAAAGCGGGCCAGGTCCAGCGACCTGTACTGCAGGGCTTCCTGCACATGCGGGGCCGAGATCATTTCCGCTCCCTCCAGGTCAGCTATGGTCCTGGCCACTTTCAATACCTTGAAATAACCGCGGGCGCTCAGATCGAACTTGTCCACGGCCAGGCGCAGCAGCTGGCCGCCGTTTTCGTCCAGCGGGCAGAACTTCCTGATCTCGGCATTGCGCATCTGGCCGTTGGCGAATATCTTCTTCCTTAAATTCCTGAAACGCTGCAGCTGCAGGTCCCGGGCCCTGGCCACCCTTTTCCTGATGCCGGCGGAACTCTCCGCCGCCAGCGGCGAAGTGATCTCCTCCAGTTTGACCTTTTTCACCTCGATCTGCAAATCGATGCGATCCAGCAGCGGCCGGGAAAGCTTGGCGTAATAGCGGTGCTTCTGGGAATGGCTGGCGGCGTAGCCGCCGACTTCCCCCAAACCGGCCGCGTCCTGGCTGGGATTCATGGCCGCAACCAGCATGAAGCGGGCCGGGAAGGTGGAAGACGTCAGGGAACGGGAAACCGTTATCTTGCCGTCTTCCAACGGCTGGCGCAGCACTTCCAGGGCTGATTTCTTGAAATAGGGAATTTCGTCGAGAAAGAGCACTCCGTTATGGGCCAGGGAGATCTCACCGGGCACGGGGTATTTGCCGCCGCCGCTGATGCCGACGTCGGAAATGGTATGGTGCGGCGATCGGAAGGGCCGGCGGCAGACCAGGCCGCCTTTTTCGCCCAGGAGGCCGGCAGCGCTGTAAATCAGCGATGTTTCCAGAATTTCATCGTCGCTCATGTCGGGCAGGATGGAGGGCAGCGCCTTGGAGATCATGGATTTCCCCGATCCGGGCGAGCCGATCATCAGGACATTGTGAAAGCCGGCGGCGGCGATCTCCATTACCCGCTTGGCCATGTACTGGCCCTTGATTTCGGAAAAATCGTTTTCACAGACCCCGCCTGGATCCTTGCTGATCTCGGCATGGCAGGGGATGAAAGCGGCGGGGTTTTCGGTCAATTGCATGACCTGGGTGAGATTTTTCAAAGCGTAGACTTCGATGCCTTTGACAAACTGCGCTTCCATGCGGTTTTCAAAAGGGATGACAATGCCGCGGAAGCCTCGATCACGGGCGAACAGGGAAATGTTCAGCACGCCCTTGACCGGGTTCAGATCACCGTTGAGGTTCAACTCGCCGTAAAACAGCAGGTCGGCAAAGGCCGGGCTTTCCATGCGGTAGCGGTTTTTGATGATGCCCACGGCCATGGGCAGGTCCAGGGCCGACCCCTCCTTGCGCACATCGGCCGGCGAGAGGTTGATGACGATTTTCGTGGCCTGCGGATAATCGAAATTGGACTGGCTGACCGCCAATTTCAGCCGCTCGCGGCTCTCCTTGACGGCATTGTCGGGAAGTCCGACGATGACGATGCCCGGGATGCCGCGCGAGAAGCCGACTTCGACCTCGGTGGCCACTACTTCCAGGCCGTTGAGAACCGCCGAATTGATGCGGCTGATCATCCATCCCCCCGGGGAATGATCAGATTCATGCCCGGCCGGATCAAATTGGATCTCATGCCGTTGACCCTCTTGATCTGGCTGACCGACGTGGCATGGCGGCGGGCGATGGAATAGAGGCTATCCCCGGGACGGACCCGGTATGAATTGAATATCGGGATCTGCTTGGGCGGAATTCTTTCCAGTCCGGCCAGCGATGCCTCATCGGCCGCGGCCGGGACGCGCAAGCTGTATGAGCTCAGGTTGCTGGGCGTGAAGTCACGCAGCAGTTCCGGGTTCAGCTTTTTCAGATCCCCATAGGGAATTTGCAGCAGGGACGCGATGCGCGTCAACGATGCCGGCGATGGTACGGTCATGGCCTTGCTGCCGGCAAAGACCGCTTCGCCGCTGTTGACCGTGAAACCATATTCCTGGGGAGCGCGGGCGATGATCAGCGAGGCAAGAAAAGCCGGCACATAGTTTTTGGTTTCACGGCGGATATGGCGGGTCTGGTTGATGGTGAAAAAATCCGATGTCTGCAGGACGCGCATGGCTTTTTTGACCCGGCGCGGGCCGCCGTTGTAGCAGGCCAAAGCGATATACCAATCGCTGTATTCCTGGTAGAGATCCTTCAGGAAGCGGGCGGCGGCAGCGGCCGCCTTGAACGGGTCCAGCCGTTCATCGACCTGCCAATCCACACGCAGCCCGTAAAGCCGGGCGGTCGAGGCCATGAACTGCCAGGCCCCCTTGGCCCGGGCGCGCGACGTGGCATCGACGCGGAAACCGCTCTCGATGATCGGCAGATAAGCCAGGTCTTCCGGGACCTCATACTGGCGAAATATTTCCTGGAAAGGAGCGATGAACTCGGGCATGCGGTCGAGGGCCCGCTGGATGCCGTCGTGGCGGATGGTCTGGAACGCCTTGAGAAAGGAAACCACCTGGGGATTGACGATCACCGGGATGCTGTAGGAAACGGCGGCCGTGGCGCTGACTTTCTGCTTCAGGTCCAAAACATCCTTTTCGCTGGGCAGAAAAAGCGGCGTGGAGACGACCTGGTCGAGAAACGCCTCCCCCTGGCCGTTTTCCGGGCTGTTTTTGTCCTTTAGATAATTCAATTCAATATCGGCAATCTTCTTCACATAATCGTTCAACAAATTTTTGCAGTCCGCGCTTTGGCCGGGGGCAGGGGCATCAAGGAGCGCATCCAGTGTTTGGTTGAAGCGGGACCGGGCCGCCTCCATGTCGCCTTTTTCCAGGCAGGTCTTGCCCTGCTGGAAATAGGCTTCGGCTCTGGCCCGGGGATCGGCAGCCGCCAGCGGCTGGCCGGCGGGGGCCAGGGCACTCCGGGATGCGGCGCAGGCCAGCAGCAAAGAAAGAACGGCAGACAGGAGGACGATTTTAGCTTTTGACATCGAGGATGATATTGACCTTTCTGGTTTCGGGATGCAAGGCGATATCGAATTGACGGATGGTGCGGCCATCGCCGCCCTTGACCTCAATGATCAGGCGGCCGTCGCCGGCGCTGATCTTTTCGATTCTTGTGATGCGGCCGGGATCCTCCAGCCGGTGCAGCAGCTCGCCGATTGATGGGTTGACCGGTTCGGCCTGCCTTGCCTCATCAACTTCGCCGGCGGCTTTTTCAACCGCGGCCGGCGGGGCCGTTTCGGTTTTTATCGGCAGCTCCTGCCCTGCCTCGCTGGCGGCCATCTGCTCCATGCTGACCTTTTTCACAGGCAGATCTTCCATCTTGAGCATCTGCTGGTCGCGATCCACATCGAACTGCACGGCCACGTTCTTGGCGGGAACCACGGTGTGCTCCAGCATTTCCTTGATCCTGACCAGGGTCAGGCTGGAGATCTCGCGCAGGGTTTCGATGACCCCGCGGCCGCTGCGGGCCACGGCCTCAAAGTAAGGCCGGCTCAAGTCGTTCAAATCGCCGTTCAACTTGTCCAGAGATGAAATGTTTTTAAGATCCCTTTTGTTGTATTGAAAAACCAGGGGAATGTCGCCGATCAAATGGTTGTAGAATCCCAGATTCTCTTTCAGGTTGGCAAAGCTCTCCTGGTTGGCCTGTTCCATCAGCTCCTGGGAGTCGGCCACGAAAACGATGCCGTCGGCGCCCTTCAGGACCAGCTTGCGGGTAGAATCGTAAAAAACCTGGCCGGGAACAGTGTAAAGCTGAAACTTGGTCTCGTAGCCCTTGACCATGCCGACATTGATGGGCAGCAGATCAAAAAAAAGAGTGCGCTCAATTTCGGTTTCCATGCAGACCAGCTCACCGCGCGTGCGCGGGCTGGTCACGGAATAAATATACTGCAAATTGGTGGTTTTGCCGCCCAGTCCGGTGCCGTAATAGACAATTTTGGCGGTCACCTGTTTGGACGTATGGTTGATCAGCATCTCTTTCTGCCCTTTTCATTTTCGCATTTTTCCCGGATAAAGTCAATGATCCGGCCAGGATCCTGCCGGGCATTCCCATTACGCGGGCCGGTGCGGTCCGGCGGGATCGCTGTCCCTGTTCAAGGGCGGTGTTCCCTTGGGGGATCGCTGTCCCTGAACATGGGCAGCATCCCCTTGGGGGATCAGAAATCAAAGCCGATCCAGAAATTGACGCCGTTGTATTTCTTGCTCTTGAAATCGGTTTTGTAAACCCACTCGAAATGAAGCGGGTAGCCGAATAAGAAAAACTGGATCCCGTAGCCGTAGGAGGACAGCGCGTCCTGCAGCTGCAAACTCCCGGCCTGGAAAATACGGTATTCCTGACCGTTGAACCACAGGCCGCCGAAATCAAAGAAAAATACGCCGCGGACGGGGCCGACGATGCCGATGGGAGTCAGGGCGGCATGGACCAGGGGGAAGCGGAACTCAGCATTGAAAACGAACCCTTTGTTACCGACCAGGCTGCGGAAATCGACGGATCTCAGGGTGTTGTCGCCGCCGCTCCAGAACAGCATGGCATTCTTGCCGCCCGAATAAAACCCGTTCAGGCGGAAAGCAAGCAGGGTATTGTTGTCAATGCGCAGGTACTTGCGGAAATCGCCTTCCAGGGAATAGGCGTCCAGCGACTTGGAAAAAAGCTTGAAGTATTTGCCGACGCTGAGCCTGAAGGTGTGACCCCGGTTCGGCCCGTAATTGGCGAAACGAGTGGTCTCGGAAACAAGCGCCGCCTCGAGCGGCAGGGCAAAGCCGTTGAAGAACTGGCCATAAGGCAGCTCATACCCTAAAGAAAGCAGGTCCGAATCCTCTTCCTGGTGAAAGGCTGACATGGTCAACTCGGCACGGGTGGAGCGGGTGAAAGGATAGATCAGGGAAAATTCAGCCCCGATACGGCTGCGCAGAGACAGGTAGTAATCACTGGCGTAAGGGTAATAATAGGCATCGCTTTCGGAGAACAGATGGGCAAAAAACTGCAGTCGGCGCTGCTGGTTGAGATAGGCCACATGGTAGGAGCGGTAGCCGTAATAAGAAGCCAGGTACAATATGAAATTGTGATCGCCCAGCATGTCGGTCACGTTCAGGTAAGAGGAGCCGAAGAAACCGCCGTTGCTGTCCACGGCCACGGTGACCGGTGGCAGGCTGGTGATGAGCAGTTTTTCAAAGGGTTTGTATTTTTTCACGCTCAACGTGAAGGGCACTGCCGCTTCCGCAAGCACCGGGGCGACGGCAGGCTGGATCGGTGAAAACTCCACCTGCCGCTTGGCCAAATACGTGTTCACGTCCTTTTTGAAAAGCAGGAAACTCCCCTTGTGGAAGGAAGAAATGACCAAATTGCCTTTTTCCTTTGGAATTTCCACTGGGAAGAAATTTCCGGTGCGCACGTCGCTGTGGCGGTACAAGACCTTATTTTCCAGGTCCAGGGAGCAGATATTGAAGGCGCCGAGCTCATCGGAACTGTAGTAAACGGTCTTGCCGTCAAGAGAAAATGCCGGGGCGATGTCGTTATACTCTCCGCTGGTCAGCTTCATGGCCAGATCGGGATTTTCGCTCGCCGCCAGATACAGCTTGTCATGGTCTCCTGCGCCGGCAGAATAAACGACCTTTTCGCCGTCGGGGGAGATGTCCACGGCCTTGACATAGGTACGGCCGTCAGTCAGCTTGCGGATCTGGCCGCTGGCCAGGTCAAGGGAATAGAGAAAAGACTGGAGGCCCTCAATGCCGGTGAAAAGCAGACGGTCCTGGCTGGGATGGAACACCGGCGATCTCGGCTTCTGGACGGAGCTGATCTTGAATTCTTTCAAGACCCTGTTGTCGACAGCGTTCAGCAGGATCAGGTAAGAATCGAGCTCCTTGCGCACGAAGAAAGCGATATTTTCGCCGCGGCGGTCCCAGCTGAAGGAACGGCCGTCGGTCGGGACGAACTTGATCTCGATGCCGTCGTATGTGGATTGGTATCCGGGGGTGACATTTTTAATCACCTTGCCGTCTTTCAGTGAAACCAGTATGATGTCGATCTTGTAGGTGCGGTAATTGACCGTGACCACGGCCAGCAATTCGCCGCCGGGCGAGATTTGGTGCGAAAAGGAATAGGCGAAGGGGAAATCGGGGCCGATGATGAAGCTGTAGTCTTCCGGGTTTTCACGGCCGATGAAGGTCTTAAAGCGGTTGCGGACATATTTCTTGAATTCATAATTGAAGGTCTTGGGCACGAAATTGAAATGCTCCAAAAAGCTCCGGCGCTTGCCGATCAACACGGGATGACGCTGGGTGAGCAGCAGGTCGCGGACCCCTTTTTTTCCGAACTTTTCATAGAAGAATTCAAACATCAGATGGCCGAAATCGTAGGGAGTGCGGTTGTTGCCGTAATCGGCGCGGATATCGCCGTCTTCCTGGATCTCGGGAATGCGGTCGCTGAGCACGTTGTCGATGACGGTCATCAAGCTGAAGCTGTCCCAGTAGCCGGTCATGAACTCGGCGAAGCCCTCCATCACCCACAGGGGCGGGCGCCTGAAATCGAACATGCCGGACGGGCGGTTCTTGTATAAAATGGCGTTCTCGAAAGAATGGGACAATTCATGGGTGATCAGCCGCCCCAGGTCTTCACTGGTGCGGTTGCCGTAGATCACGACCCGCTTGCCGATCGGTTCGGTAAAACCCTCGAAACTGCCCGGGGAAATGATTCCCGGATACAGGTTGGTCTGCTCCAAGTCGGTCTGCTTGTTGTAGAAGATGATCGGCGTTTTCTCCTCGATGACCACGTTCAGCAGCGTGGAGAGCTTTTCGTAGGCCTTTTCGGCTTCCCGGGCCAGTCGTCCCAGCAGCTCCGGGTCATCCATGTAGTGGTAGATGCGAAAATTCCTGGTTTCCACGTATTTCCAGGGGAAGGCATGGCGGACGATCTTGTTCTTGCCATAGTAAAAGGAATACTGGGCGAACAGACCCGCAGCGAAGAACGACAGAACAACGGCGATGGTGGTTTTTTTCATGTTGCCATCCTATTTTTCTAAAATGAACCTTTCCTGAAGCACTTTTCTTGGTTGCAGGGCGGCGACCAGCTTGGCAATCATTTTGTTGAACATGCTGTTGAAATTGAACTGCGCGGTGGTATCGGGCCCGACTTCCATTTTTTCGCTGTATGTTTCCTGCTTGAGGATGTTGGCCTTGTCGCCATCAATGAGAAAAACTTTCATCTCCATTTCCCACATCTGAACGGTTTCCATGGCGTTTTTCTTATTGCCCATCTCATCCCGGGTCTCCTTGACCACTCCCATCTTTTTGATGCCCAACTTCAGCTTGCCGGTGAAAAAAAGCCCCCCGGGATGCGCATTGAAGACCTTCTGGAAGAAGATGCTGTCCTCGTATTGGATATCCACGATCAGACGGTAACGCTGCAGAAGCTTGCGGATCATGCTCCAGTGTTCGGGTTCGAGATGGAGGATCTTTTTACCGATGGCAAAAGGCATTTCTTCGGTGAAGGCCCTGCGGATCTCGGCTTCGGCGTCGAATCCGCCATCCGGGACATCGCTGATGAAATCGATGAAAAACACTTCCTTGTATACGGAAAAATCGTCGACCTTTTTCTCGTTGAAAGGGATGGGCACGGAGACGAAGGATTCGACGCAGGCCACGGACAGGCCGGCCAAAAGCAGCAAAAGGAGTATTTTACTTTTCATTGGCGTCCTTCCTCAGGTTTTTTTTGAAAAGATTGAAGTTGCTCTGAATTTTCGCATCGGCGGGAGCCAGTTTCAAAGCCAGCTGGTATTCGCGCTCGGCTTCCTCATACCGCCCCAGGCTTTCCAGGGCCACGGCCAGGTTGTTGTGCAGGGCGGCGGAGCCGCCGCCGGCAGTCATGGTTTTTTGCCAGCGGTAATAGGCCTCCTGCCACAACCCCTCCTTGGCCAGCTTGTTGGCGAACTGGAAATCGGAGCGATAGCTGTTGACGGCGCAGGCGGACAGCATCATGACGCATAGGGTCAAAAAAATGATTTTTTTCAATTCAACCTCCCGTAAAAACACTTGTGAAAGGCCCGGCGCAACGCCAAAGGTTATAAACAAAAATCGCTTTTGTTTCTTGCATTTTTTTCACATACATAGAGTAAATAATGCATTAAAATTGACTGTTTTTCAATCTTTATCACCCCGATTTCACCTGCACGTTTAATTTAGTTACTAAAGTCCTATGGTTTTCCGGATCAAGTCCGCTTGCATCCTTCATCTTGGCCTCAGACTTATCTGGAAGCAAATTCGCTGCCAAAAAAATTCGTAAAAAATGTCCATGATTTGTGACAGGTTTTTTTAAAAAGCCGGAAAACGGGACAATTGCACTTTTTTCCCGCGCAGGCCTTTTTTCAACAGCGGAGTCCGGCTTCTAACTTTTCTTCTTGACATTGCCCGGCGCCGCGGGTATAATATTTTATTGGATCGCGGGGTGGAGCAGCCAGGTAGCTCATTGGGCTCATAACCCAAAGGTCGTAGGTTCAAATCCTACCCCCGCTACCAACTTTCTCTCGAACTCTACCCTAAAAAGATCAAATCCCAAGCGAACTATAGTGAAAAGTGATAAGTGATAAGTAGCAAGCAAAAACCGAACTAAGGGGCGGTCGCAGGTTCAAGCCGAGGTGACCGCGAAGCGAGTGCGGCGGCGCCTAAATCTTGAAGCGATAGGTGGCCTTGAGCATGATGATGTTGTCGCCGGGGGCACGCAGCATGGCGCCAAGGTCGCGGCCCAGCGCCAGATCGCCGGGATTCTCGAAATCAGCCCGGTTCTGAGTCCACACCAGGTAGAGGGTCGAACCGAGCCGGTACTCCCAGCGCAGAACCACGGTGCCGCGCAGGGACTTGTAGTTGAAATTCGGATCGTCCAGGATAAAGGGCGCTCCGCCGTCACCCGGATCGACGGAGTATCCCCCATGCGCATGGGAGATGGTGGAGGCGCCGGCACCGAAGACATTGAAATCGTAAGTGCGCGGCCGGGCGAACTCCTTGAAGCCCTTGTAGGCGCCAACGGCGATGAAGGGCTGGATGTAGGCCTGCAGGCTGATCTGGGGCGAGAAAATCCAGTTCAGGCGGATCGAACAGGCCAGGGTCTTCTGGTCCAGGTCGGCGAAGATATAACGAACCCCGAAGGTGCTCGTCATCAGCGGGTCGTCGATACGCGTCACCCACTGCGAGCTGTCGCGCAGCCGCTCATAGCTGGGCGTCATGGAAAGCGAGAGATTGGCGCGCGGCTTCCAGCGCAGGGTCACGAAGCCCTGCTGGGTGGTGCGCCCCCAGTCGGACAGCAGGTGGAATCCGCCGAAACTCAACACCAGCGGGCGGCTGCCGTCGCTCGATACGCTCCAGTCGAACCAGTTGTAGTTTTGCTGCCGCATCAGGGGGCCGCCACGCGTTTGGGTCTGGTTCCACCTGTCCGGGTTGTGACTCATCTGGAAGTAGAATTCCCAGAAGTTGGTGAACGTGACATTGGTAATGGCTATCAGCCGTTGCTCGCCGATGAGGTCCCCGCCGAAATTGTAGTTGCGCTGGCTGAAAAGCAAGACATTCCAATTCTTGATCGTCCACCACTTCTCGTAGGAGCGGTAGCCGACCATGATGTGGCCGTTGACCACGTCGCCGCCCCACTGGAAGCCCATATCACGGGAATCAAAACCCGGCGAGATAAATCCCAGGGCGGCATTGAACAGGAGATTACCTTTCTGCTTGTTGAGGGTGAAGCGGCCGGCCCAGCCGTTCAGCGCTGTGGCCTCGGGGTTGAATTGGACGTAGTCGGCGTCGGGCCTCTGCAAATAGTGGGGGTAGGCCTGCTGCAAAACGGCGATGCTCTCATGCGTGCCCCTCACCGAGGTGAGGCCGAGCCAGCCCGTCAGCGCCCACACCCGTTCCCTGTCCAGGAAGGTCCAGCCGTCGACCCCCAGAGAGAAGGCCTTGCCGGGAATCGTTTCAGCGAGGGCATCGCCGTTGAAATCCCTCAGGACCGAAGTGGCGATGAAACCCAGCCCCTGCCGTCCCTCGCCAAATTCCTTCTGGGCGCGCAGCACCGAGTAGTTGCTGAACGGCTCCACCTGCTGGCGCAGGCGCAGGCCATGCTCATCGACGCGGGCATATTCTCTCTCGGTCAAGGCGTTCAACAGGCCGACACTCCAGCCGTTGCCGACCCTGCCGCTAAGCTTGGCCGCGCCAAGGATCGTGGACCATTCGGGGATATCGGCGTAGCCTCCGCCTTCCGCCGAGCCCTGCGGCGCCCGGCCGATGCGGCGGCTGTAGAAGAATTCCGGATCACCCCAGTCGGCGCCGATGCGATCGGAGGCCCCGCCCACGCCGAACTGAAAGATATGGGCGCCCTCGAGAAAGAGGGGCCTCTTTTCAGAGTAATAGCTTTCAGCGGCGCTTAGGTTGATGACAGCCGGGTCCACCTCCACCTGGCCGAAATCGGGATTGAGCGAGAGGTCGAGGGTCAGGCTGTTGCTGAGCCCCAGCTTCAAGTCCAGGCCGCCGCTGGCCGTGGTTTCTTCGCCGCTGCGGAAGGGATTTCCAGCCTCGGGGCGGAGGAAATTGGCTTTGCTGACGCCATAGGGGCTGAACTCGACCAGTCTTTTCGGCTCAATGCCCCTTATCCCCTCCAGCCGGGCGAAGCGCGACACGAAGCCGCTCTCAGTCTTGGGCTTCCAGGAAAAGGTGGCGATCTCGTTCTTCCTCTTGATATGGCGGCGGAAGTTGACCCCCCAGGCATATTCGCCGCCCGCCTGCCTCTTGAAGCGCAGCTGGTCGAAGGGGATCATCATCTCGGCGGTCCATCCCCGGTCATCGCGCCCGACCCGCCCCTGCCAATTCCCGTCCCAGGAAAGATCCTCCCACTCGTCGTTGTACATGCTCCAGTCGGCGAGCGACCCCGAGGGATTGATGGCGAACTTGAAGCCGCTACGCTTGTCGTCATAGGGATCGATATAGAAGATGAAATAGTCGGCTTCGACAAAATCGTCGCGTCGCGCCAGCAGGCTGATGATCTTGTCCGGCTCCGAGTCGAGCATCCGCGCCGCCACATAGATGGCCTCGTCGTCATAGGCCAGCCAGACTTCGGTCCTCTCGCTGGCCGGTTTGCCGTCATCGGGATCGTTCTGGGTGAAGCCGCTGATGGCTTGCTTCTGCCAGGTCCGCTCGTCAAGCCGACCATCCAGGACCACTCTTTCTTCCAGCCGCTGGGCGGTGACGGACATGGGCAGCCATTCCGTTTTCGGACCACTGCCGTTCTTCGCCGTCAGGGCGCTGCCCAATCCCAAAAGAATCATGACAGAAAAACAAATATTTTTCATTTTGCTTCCTAGGTGCATTAGACGCGAAAGATCCACAAAAGGTACAAAAAATTTGCTGGAAATTTCCAGTCGCGAACCAAGGGGCGACGCCTCAGATGGGGTCCGCCGCGGCTTATGGCAGCGGCCGGACTATACGATTAAAGCCGATTTTTTCACTTGTCGGCCAGGGTGGAAAACAACGCCTGCATCACCTTGTTCTTTTCGGATTTCTTGGCCTCGTACATGGCATGGTCAGCCAGGTCAAGGAATTCCTTGACATCCTTGATTTCGTTTTCAAATTGGCAGACCCCGGCGCTGATGGTGGTCCGGATCGCGGAATTCTGATAATGCAGGACGAATTCCTCCACGTTTTTGCGGATGCGGACCGCCAACCGGAAAGCGCCGTCGATCGCCGTTTCCGGCAGGACGATCAGGAACTCCTCGCCGCCGATCCTGCCGGCGATGTCCTGGTCGCGCAGGGAGCCCAGGATGAGCGCGGCGAGCTCCTTCAAGTACTCATCGCCGGAAAGATGCCCGAAGCGGTCGTTGATCTGCTTGAAATCATCGATATCGATCATGATGATGCTGAGGGCGCGGCCGCTGCGCCGGGCGATGCGGCTGTAGTTTTCAAGCTCGTTGAGCATGAAGCGCTTGTTGTACAGCCCGGTCAGCGCGTCGCGGGCGGCGAAATTGAACAGCTTGGCGTGGTATTCTTTCTCGATCTCGTCGCTGTAGCTCAATTGCAGCACCGTGTCCCCGATCTGGACTTTGTCCCCGGCCTTCAAAGCGACCTGGCTGACAGACTCATTGTTGACATAGGTGCCGTTGGTCGAGTCGAGATCACGGATGCTGATCTGCTCGATGCCCGTGCCGCTTCGGCTCACGGCGATCTCGCAGTGGACCTTGCTGATCTTGCCGTCAAGGATGGGTATGTCGGCGGTCTTGCTGCGGCCGAGCATGGTCCGCGCTTTCTCCAGGATGAAGTGCTTGCCGAAATCGGTCTCGTTGCCGCCGATGATGGTCAGCATGATGGACTGCTCCGCTTTCCGGGCCCCGTTCGCCGGGGGGACCAGTTTCCGGTCGCAGATGGTTTTGTCGAGCGGATCCATCATCTTTCCTCACTCCCCGGGAAAAAACTACCACACTTTTCACAAAAATTCAATTCGGGAGCAGCCCGGCGCCCAGGCGGACGGCGGAAACGGAATAGGCCACGGCTAATGCTGGATCGTCAGCTCCTCCTCCCGGGTCATGAAATCCAGGCGCATGGTCTTATGGATCATGTCGATATTGACAACACTGATCTCCAGGTTTTCGCTTTTTTCCAGAGAAATTAGCTTGGTGGTGAGCTCCAGCAGCTGGGCGAGACTCAGCCGCTCGTATTCCAATTCAGCCCTGATTTTGGCGAAATTGCCGGAATCGAACTGATCGATGCGCAGGACCTTGAAGCCATAGCGGTCGAATACGTCGTAAATCAGTTGCGGATCATACGTGTTCTTCATCAACTGTCCCGGTTATTCTGCTCCAGTATCGGAAGATATCTTCCTCGCCCGCCAGGTCCCGGTTTTCGCCGGGGCAAAGACAGTGGCGTAATCATAGCTCCCGCTCATCGCCTCCCGGCCAGAGAATTCTCCAATGAAATTCCAGGCCGTGCCATGGGTAAAATAGCCGAAAAGCACTTTTTTGCCCTCCACGGAGTACGTGCCGTAACTATCGCCATTGTAATCGCCTTGGGTTTTGCTCCCCTTGAAACAGATCCGCAAAGTGCGCCGGGGCTCCCCGGTCACGTCCAAGTCCAACTCCCAGGTGCCGCGGATGTCATGGCTTTTTTTGAAAACCGTAAAAATCAGGAAAGCCCCGACCGCGGCTCCGACAACGATGCCGCCGACAAGGAGCCAGGGGAATTTTTTTGCCGGTCTGGCGATCTCCTTCTCCGGCTCGGCCTCCCGGAAGCGCGGCACCGGATCGGACTCGACCCGGGTCACACCGGTCGACCGTGCAAAACCGCTCTCAGTTCTGCTCTCCGGCAGCACCGCCAGGGTGCAGGAAAAAGCAATTGCCAGAAACAGGGAAACCGCTTTTTTATTGATCATTGTCTTCCCGCAAAAAAATGATACCAAAAAAAAATTAATTTTCAAAGAAATAAATCAACGAAAAAATGGCGTCGAGTATCCGGTTTTGCTATACTGGACCCACAGCCAACGAATGGAGGTCCAGATGTCATTAAAAAACACGGTTTTTCTGTACCTGATCACCTTGGCCATCTTTTTTCTCATCGACATAGTCTGGCTGGCCCTGGTGGCCAAGAACTTCTACCGGCGCCAGCTCGGGGAGATGCTGAGCCCGAAGGTCAACTGGGCGGCGGCCATCCTATTCTACCTGCTGTTCATCGCCGGCCTGCTGCTGTTCGTTGTCATCCCGGCGCTGTCCCGAGGCCAGGAATGGCAGGCCCTGTGGCAGGGAGCGGTTTTCGGCCTTATCGCCTACGCCACCTACGATCTGACCAACCTGGCCACGCTCAAAAACTGGCCGCTGCCGGTGACGGTCGTGGACCTGGCCTGGGGTGCGGCCCTGGGGGGCATCGTCTCGTTTTGCGGTACGCTCTTTGGCCGCTGGCTATTCAAGGGTTAGGATCGCCGCATTCATCCGGCAAGCTTTTCGCTGCAGCGCTTGACATGAAGCGGAAACTGTCACATCATTAAAAAGAATGCAATAGGAGAACGGTCATGCTCTGGAAAGGAAGAAGGCAAAGCGACAACGTTGAAGACCGCCGCGGCGTGACGGGGAGGCGGGTCGCCCTGGGCGGGGGCCTGGGCGCCCTGGCCGTGACCATCATCGTCCTGCTGCTGGGCGGCAATCCCGAAGAGGTGATGCAGAACCTGCAGGCTCCGCAAGCCTCGGGCCAGGAGCAGTCACGGCCCCTGACCGCCGAGGAAAAGGAGTTGGGGGAATTCGTCGGCGTGATCCTGGCCGACACCGAAGACGTCTGGCGGCAGGTTCTCCGGCAGGAGGGAATGGCCTACCGCGAGCCCAAGCTGGTCCTGTTCAGCCAGGCCACGGATTCGGCCTGCGGCTTCGCCCATTCGGCCACCGGCCCATTCTACTGTTCAGGTGATGAAAAAGTGTACATCGACCTGGACTTCTTCCAGGAGATGCAGCAGAAACTGGGGGCGCGCGGCGACTTCGCCTGGGCCTATGTCATCGCCCACGAGGTCGGCCACCACGTGCAGAACCTGCTCGGCATCATGGAGCAAGCGCAGGAAAAACAGCAGGGATCAAGCCAGCAGGATGCCAACCGCCTGATGGTGCGCCTGGAACTGCAGGCCGATTTCCTGGCCGGGGTCTGGGCCCACCACGCCCAGCGGCTGAAGGGGCTGCTGGAGCCGGGCGATATCGAGGAAGGGCTGAACGCCGCCGCTGCGGTAGGCGACGACCGCATCATGAAGCGCGAGCAGGGGGTTGTCGTCCCCGACGCCTTTACCCACGGCACTTCCGAACAGAGGGTGCGCTGGTTCACCCTGGGTTTCAAGACGGGCGACATGCGCCAGGGCGACACCTTCGCCGCGCCGGAGTTGTAGCGGCCGCGGCTAAAAGATCTTTTTTTTCATCAAGGGCGTCTTGGCTTTGCCCGCGGCTTTTTTCCGGCGCAGGTCGACGAGCTCCCGGCTGGCGCCGGTATGATCATAGGCTATCTCCTTTACCCGCTGGAAGCAGCGCTCGGCGAGCTGCATCCGGCCCTGGCCGCGGTAGAGGATGCCCAGGGCGTAGACCGGGTCGGCGCTCCAGGACTTGAGCTCAATGGCTTTTTTCAGGTTGATCTCGGCATCATTCTTCATGACCTCTGCCTCGCTCTGGCACAGCCCCAGCAGGTAATAGAAATCGCCCTGGCCCGGCTCCAGCTTGATGGCCTGCTTGAGCAAAGGGATGGCCCTGGCGTATTCATGCTGCTCGTACAACTCCTTGCTGTGCAAAAGCAGTTCCCACGCTTTTTCATGGACGCCGTTCTTCAGCGTCGCGGCCGGGGGAGAAGCCGCCGGGGCGAATTCCCGGCCCGGCGCCTTTTCCGGCAGCGACGGATCGACAGCCAACCGCCGCGCCGCCGCAGAAAATTCCCGGCGCGGTTTTTCGTCCAGCAGGACCGGCTCGACCTCCAGCCGCGCGGCTACCGCCTGAAGGCGCTGGCAAACCTGGCGGGCGATTTTCTTGATCTCCGGGGCGGCGGCCGATCCGAAGCGTTCGGGAGCGAAGCGGGCCAGGACCTCGGCCCGGGCGTTTTGGATTTCCGCGGCGGAAGCCGAATCCCCCAGGCCCAGGAGCTCCAATCCATCGACGGCGCTGCTCTGCATTTTAAGGTTCAGCTCCAGCAGGGCCGCAATGTCCCGGGAAATATCACTCGCGCCGCTGCTTTTTTCGAATTCGATGATGCCCAGCAGGTGAAAGGCCAGCACCTGGCGCCAGAAATCCATGGGTAGCATGTTTAGCCGGGCGATCAGTTCACGGCAGCTGCGCGATCCCTGGCGCTGCACCGCGGCGTAAAAGTCCCGCTCACGCTCAGTGAAGTAGATTTCGCAGTCCTGGGGGATCTCCTGGAAAAGAACCGGTGTACAATGCTGCCATTGCCCGGCATAGAACGATATGTGGTCTATGGCCCGGGCTCCCTCGACCAGGATACCGGCCAGGGGGATCTCGTAGGTCTCGCGCAGGGGCGGATCCGGCTCGCCGGAGGTGAAGATCCATTTCCCCCGCTGCAGGGAAAAAATGGAAATGGCCATGCGCCGCAACTGGTAGATGCGGGCGTAAAAGATGTCTTTTTTTTTGGCAAAATTATGGTCGAGGAGGATCTCGGTCACCTGGTCATCGGAAAACTGGTGCAGGCCGCCCAGGAAATTATATTGCTCTTCGTTGATCCGGCCCATCACATGAAGCAGGACGGAGAGCTTTTCGTCAAAACGAGTACTCATACCGTTGGCGAGTATTCCCTTGATCAAGTTCAGGCTGATATGAAAATCCCGGGCCGTCACGTACAGGTGGCCGGAAAGTTTTTTTAAATGGACCTGGCGCAGGAAAATGGGCAGCGGCTCTCTCTCCAAATCATGGTCCATGAAAACATATTATCACTCCTATGGAAAAAAAATCAAGATCGGAAACAGTTCAGCCGCAGGCCGACTTTTGACTTGATAAAAAAATCTGCTATCATGTCCTTTCCGAAACCGCCCATGGAAACCATCATCACCGCCCGCAAGCTTTGCAAGAAATACGGCAAATTCAAGGCCGTGGATCGCATTTCCTTTGAAATCATGGAGGGCGAATGCTTCGGCTTCCTGGGGCCGAACGGCGCCGGCAAGACCTCGACCGTGCGCATGATCCACTGCGTGTCGCCGCTGACCTCGGGGACATTGACCGTCCAGGGCATGGACGCCCATGTTGACAACCGGGCCGTTAAGCAGAACACCGGGGTCATTCCCCAGGAGATCACCCTGGACAACGATCTCACCGTCAGGGAGAACCTGCGGGTTTTTGCCCATTTTTTCGACATCCCCAGGGCTGAAGCCAAAAAAAGGATTGACGAACTGTTGAAATTCGTCGAACTCGAAAAAAAGCGCGACAGCAAGATCGACCAGCTCTCCACCGGCATGAAACGCCGCCTGCTCGTCGCCCGCGCCCTGCTCAACCAGCCGAAGATCATCATCGCCGACGAACCGACCACCGGCCTGGACCCGCAGGCCCGGCACCTGATCTGGCAGCGGCTGCGGCAGCTGAAAAGCCAGGGCGTTACCTTGATCCTGACCACGCAGTACATGGAAGAAGCCCAGCAGCTCTGCGACCGCATCGTGATCATGCACCAGGGGCGGATATTAAAAGCCGGCATGCCGGCCAGGCTCATCGAGGAGGAGATCGGCCGCGAAGTGACCGAGATCCGCGCGAGCGCCGACCAGGATGACATGCTGCTGGCCGCCCTGGGCCCGCTGGCCATCGGCCACGAGCGCGTGGGCGACAGCCTGTATTTCTATTGCCGCGACGGCCGGCCGCTGATGAAAAAGGTTCTCGAGCTCGATCTGCCCGATACGGTGCACCGGCCGGCGACGCTGGAAGACGTTTTCCTGAAGCTGACCGGGCGGAGCCTGATCGAATGAACTTCTCCTACCGCATCGCCTACGTTTTCTGGCGCAACATGGTCTCCTACAAGCGCTTCGTGCTGACCACGTTCCTGGCCAGCCTGATCCAGCCCCTATTCTACCTGATCACCTTCGGCATCGGCATGGGCGCCTACATCGGCTATTTCGGCGGCAAACCCTACCTGTATTTCCTGGTCCCCGGCGTGCTGATCACCTCGGTGATGATGACCGCCAGCTTCGAATGCATGTACGGCACCTTCGTCAAGATGGTCCACGAAAAACTATACGATTCGCTGATTGCCACCCCGGTTTCGGCCGAGGACGCCGTGGCCGGCGACATCGCCTGGGGGGCTTTCCGCGGACTGGTCAGCGGGGGCATGATGATGATCGTGGCCATCTTCATGGGCATTCTGCCGGTTTCCCTGGTCAGCGTTCTGCTGCTTGTCCTGCTCATGGTCTTTGTGGGCATCCTCTTCAGCTCGCTGGCCATGATCGTCACTTCTTTCGCTCCCAACTTCGATTTCTTCAATTACTATTCGGAACTCGTGATCACGCCGATGCTCTTCTTTTCCGGCGTCTTCTTCCCCCTGGACAAGTTCCCCGGCTGGATGAAGACCCTTTCGCTGTTCATGCCCCTGACCCACGCCGTGGCCATCTCCCGCGCCATCTTTCTCGGCACCTACACCCGGGGCTTGTTCTTCAATTTCCTGGTCATTTTCGTCCTGGAAGTCGCTGCGTTCCTCATCGGCGTCAAACTGATGAAAAAGCGCCTGATCAAGTAATCCGTTTTCTTCTAAATCGCATCCTTCCGACCCGCCCCGCTCGGCTGCCGGATCCCCGGCTACCTCGATGAGAGGGAAAAGGCGTAGATCGCGAAAGAGGCCAGCCAGTGTTCCCCTTCATATGAGCCGGCGGTGATGCCGGCCAGGGAATGGCGCATGTGCTCATCGGCGATCTTTCTCAGGTGCCGGTATTCCTCCAACTGCGCGGCGATGCCGTACAGGCACCAGGCGCGGCTGAAGTTCAGGCCGTCGAGGTGGACGAGCTTGCCGTCCTTGCGGTCCGAGACCACGCCGGGAGCCAGGGAAAACTTTTTATCGGCGAGCTGCGGCAGGAACTTTTTCAGCCAGGGCGCGAATTCATTTTTGGCCAAAACCCGGCGCATGATGTCGGCTTCTTCCAGGCAGGGAGAGAGAAAATCAAAACCGCTCGGCTCCCAGGCCAGCGGGCAGCCCCTGTCGTTCATGAAAAAATCCTTTGCCCTTTTTTCCACAAGTTGCTTCAGCTCCCGGTCGCCGACGGCGCAGGCGTAATCCCAGGCAAAGGCCAGGCCGAAGGCAATATTGCTGTGCTCGCCGACGCGGATCGGGTAGTTGAGCTTGGGCAGGAATTCCAGATGCCTTTGCACGACCAGGTCGGTCAGGGGCCGCAGGTTGTTCTCCAGCTCCCGGGCCAGCGGATCGTCGAAAGTGTGCAGTTCCTCGGCAAGTTTCAACAGCCAGGCCCAGCCATAGGTTCGCTCGAACGATTTTTCCTCGGCTCTTTTGAAGTACTTGACCTCGGCGAGGATGTTTTCGGCGCTGAGGTTCCCGGCCAGCTTGCCGCGGATCAGTTCCCTGTCCCGGAGCCCGGGAAAGGTTTTCAGCAGTTTGACCAGCATCCAGTGCCCGTGCACCGAGGAATGCCAGTCGAAGCAGCCGTAGAAAGCCGGATGCAGGTTCTGCGGCGAACCGATGTCGGCGGCGGCAGCCAGGGTCTCGCCGGGTTTGTTGGGAAACTCTTTCTGCATGCATTTCAAGGGCAGCCGGACCAGCCGGTCGGCCTCCTCCAGGGTGAGGACAATCCCGGATTTTGCCGCAAGATCGCTTCCCGCCGCGGAGTTTTTCCCTTTGCCCCGCAGGTCCGGACAAAGGCCGACCAATATAACAAGCGAAAAACCGACAAGCAATAAATTTTTTTTCATATGAAGATTGTGAGAAAAACAGACGAAAATGTCAATAAGCGGCGGATGCCAGGCCGCGGGAAAACAAAGGAGCGGCCAATTTGCCCCCCGGGGTTGCATTCATCCATCCGGGGGATTATATTCTAAGCGAAAAAAAATGACAGCTTTAAAGAATTTTTCCTTCCTGGCCAGGACCCTGTGGCGGCACCCGCGCATGATCCGGGTCCATCCGGCGCTGAATATTTTTTTTCTCCGCTACATCGCTAATTTCCGGATCAAGAACAGCGCCGGCCACTGGACCATCCACTCGCACCTGCCTCCGCTCAACCACAAGGCCTATGGCCGATTCGTCGACAACCATTTGCTCAAAAGGATCGACGGCCCCTCGCATGCCCAGGTCGGACTGACCAATGCCTGCCCGCAAGCGTGCGCCTACTGCTACAACCGCGAACGCCGCGGCCGGGCCATGGATACGGAGACCATCCTGCGCGTGGTGCGCGAGCTCAAGGAAATGGGAGTCAGCTGGCTGGGACTTACGGGCGGCGAGCCGCTGCTCAGCCCGGATATCGCCCGCATCATCGCCAGCGTTGCCGCCGACTGCGCCGTCAAATTATTCACCACCGGCAGCAGCCTGACCGTGGAAAAGGCGCGGGAGTTGAAGCAGGCCGGTCTTTTTTCGGTGTCGGTCAGCCTGGACCACTGGCGGGCCGATATCCACGACCGCAACCGCGGCCTGCCCGGAGCGTTCGCCACCGCCCTGCAGGCCATCGAAATTTTTAAAAAAACAGGCGGCATGCAGGTCGGCGTTTCCGCGGTGATCTCCAGGGAAATGATCCGCAGCGGCCAGGTGGAGGAATTCCTGGAATTCCTGCAGGGGCTGGGCATCGATGAAGCCTGGCTCTGCGAGGCCAAGCCGGCGGTGGCCGCAACCTGGGACCAGGACCTGGTGATCAGCGAAGCCGAGCACCGGCAGCTGGCTGGCATCCAGGACCGCTACAACCGCCGGGCCGGGATGACGGTCAACTACCTGGGTCATTTTGAAGGGCGGGATTTTTTCGGCTGCAACGCCGGGCATAAAATGGTCTACGTCGATGCCTGCGGCGAGGTCAGCCCCTGCGTTTTCACGCCCATGACCTTCGGCAACATCCGCCAACGCCCCCTGAAAGAGATATTCGCGGCGATGAAATCGCATTTCCCCTCCGCCGACAATTGTTTCATCAACAAGAACTTCCCCCTCATCCGCGACGCCAGCCGCGGCCGGGGGTTCCTGGACCATGCCGCCTCACTCCAGGTCATGGACAAAGCCGAATTCGGACCGCTTTCCGGATTTTTCCGGCTCTATCTTCGCAATAAAAAGGGGGAAAAAGGATGAAAAGCCAGAACCTGCGTCTTTACCGGTTTGCCAGCCTGGCCATGGCCGTCACCTTCGCCGTCGTCGGCCTGGTTTTTCTTTTTCTGCCCGAACGGGCACTCGAGTTCTTTAACCGGCTCTCCATGCCGTTTGGACTGGCCCCTGCCCCGCTCCAGCCCGGAAGCTTTTATCCGATCCTGGCTGTTGCCTACATGTACCTGGTCACATTGCTGGCCGTGTTGATGTTCAGGAGACCGGCGAATCCCCTTTTGCCGCTGCTTTTGGCCCAGGGAAAATTCGCCAGTTCGATCTTCTCTCTCTTTTTCTTTTTCGGGCGCGCCCCATACCTGGTCTGCCTGGCCAACGCCGCCGTCGACGCGGGCATCGGCGCCCTGGTCCTGTGGATGGCGTTTCTGCAAAAAAAGCACGCCGGATCATGGCCAACCTGACCCTGAGGCTGCTGCTGGCCGTTCTCCCCCTGGCCGTCAGGAAAAAAGGCCTGCAAGACCTTTTCCGGCTCACCGCCGAGGCTTTCGGCCGGGAAGTTCCGGATCTGCGCGGCCGGTCCCGCAGGGAAATGCTGCAGCGCTTCGCGTCGTTCACACGCAGTGAGGCTGAAAAGGCCATCGCCCAGGAAACTTCAATCCGAGTACGCAAAGATCTCTATGACAACGCCCTGCGCCTGGGCCGGGATATCCGCCGCAAACTGCCTGTCCGCAGCCGGGCCGATGCAGCGGCCACTCTGCGCTTCCTGTATCGCCTGCTGGATATCGATCAAGCGGTCGACGCCCGGGGCGGGGTGACGATCCATCGTTGTTTTTTCGCGGCCCACTACAACGCCGAGGTCTGCCGCTTCATGTCGGCCATGGACGAGGGCATCGTGGCCGGCCTTGTTGATGGCCGGCTCGTTTTCTCGCAGCGCCTGACCGAGGGAGCCGACCGCTGCCGCGCACGCATCGAATGGCTGGGCGGGAATGATGGATAAAGCGATCGTCGTCGGCAGCGGCGCCGGCGGCGCCATGTGCGCCAAGGAACTCCAGGGACGCTTCCAGGTCACCATCCTGGAAGCGGGCCGCGAGTTCCGTCCTTTTGGCGCCAACCTGCCGCTGATCGCCAAAATTAGAAAAACACGGCTGCTGTTCGACGCCCGCGAGATCGAATGGATCTTTTCCGCCATGAAGATCCGCAAGGCCGGAGCGGGCATGATCCTGGTCAGCGGCCGCGGCACAGGCGGCACCACGACCATCAGCACCGGCAACGCCCTGCGCCTGGACGGGGACCTGCGGGCGCTGGGCATCGATCTGGACGGAGAATTCGCTGAACTTTCCGCAGAGATCCCGGTTTTTGCCGGACACCGGGAAAAATGGCATCCGCTCACCCGCAGCTTTTTTGACATCTGCCGGGAAATGAAACTGGACCCCCAGATCATGCCCAAAATGGGCGACCACGCCCGCTGCCGCAGCTGCGGCCGCTGCGTCCTGGGCTGTCCGCACGGGATAAAATGGGACAGCCGGCAGCTCCTGAACCAGGCGCAGAAAAACGGCGCCAGGCTGCTGACCGGCCACCGGGTCGAGCGGGTCGTCCATGAAAATGGCCGCGCCCTCGGTGTGCTGGCCCGGCATGGCCTGAGAAAAAAATGGCTGCCGGCCGACCTGGTCATTCTGGCCGCCGGCGGCCTGGGCACGCCGCTTGTCCTGCAGAATTCCGGCATCACCTGCGAGGCGAAGCTTTTTGTCGACCCGGTCCTGTGCGTGGCGGCGGAAATGAAAGGCAGCTTCCAGAACCGCGAGCTGCCCATGCCTTTCGCCGTGCAGAAAAAAGGCCATATCATTTCACCTTACTTTGACCATCTGAGTTTCTTCTTCAACCGGGATTGGCGCCGGAAGCCCGGCGACATTTACAGCCTGATGATCAAGCTGGCTGACGAAAACCTGGGAAGCGTTTCACGCGGCCGCGTCGAAAAAACGCTGACGGCCGGCGACCGGAAAAACCTGGAAGAAGCCGCCGCCACGTGCGCCGAAATGTTCCAACGCGCCGGAGCGGACAAGAGCCGGCTTTTTTTCGGGACCCTCAACGCCGGGCATCCCGGCGGCACGCTGCCCCTGACCGCCGCGCAGGCCAAAAGCTTCCACGATCCCAGGCTTCCGGAAAACCTTTTTGTGGCCGATGCCAGCCTGTTTCCCGCCTCTTTGGGCAATCCGCCCATTCTGACCATCCTGGCCATGGCCAAGCGCATCGCCAGGATATGCCGGCGCGACGGTTTTTGATATAAAATATTTTCTTTTTTGTAGTATAATGGCTCCAATGGCAAAATCCAAGCGGAAAGGCAAGGAGAGTGCTCATGGCAATAAAAATTTGTAGCGAATGCAAAGGAAAAGTTTCCGACCAGGCAGTGATGTGCCCCCATTGCGGTTTCGGCATGTCGCAAACCCTGGAGGATCTTCTGCGGCGGCAAAAGAACATGACCGACCATCAGGAGATCTACAACAAAGCGGACAATAAGCAGGCCTGGGAAGAAAAGCGTGCCCATAAAAGAATCGACATCAAAATAATGATCAAGGTCAATCAGGAAACAGCCATGCTTTTCAATATTTCCAAATACGGCATGAAACTGGCCTCCCCCTTCACCCCCAAGACTCCGAGCGTGGATATCACACTGGATAATGGCGAGATGGTTTTTGAAATGAAGGGGATTGTCCGTTGGGTCAGCAGCAAACAAACTTTTTCCAATCTGATCGACTTCGGAGTGGAAATAACCGAAGCTCCTCCGGGCTATTACGATTTCATCGACAGGCTCCTGACCCAAAACTGAGATGGGATTGGAATCCGGCGACCGGAGAACAGGAATCCGCAGCCGGAATTAACAAAAGCAGCAGAGGGAAACAGTTTTATGAGACAGACAAAGGCCGTGAATTTAAAAGGAGAACGCTCATGGCATTGACACGCTGCAGCGAGTGCAAAGGCAAAGTGTCGGACACGGTATCCATGTGTCCGCATTGCGGTTTCGGCTTGCGGAAAAACATTGAAAACAAACTGCCGGCAAAAAAAACCGCTCCCGCCCAGCGGGGCATCCAGGATCCAGCCAGCGTTCCGCAGACTCTGGATGAAAGGCGCGTTCACAAAAGAATTCATGTCCGTATGATGGCAAAAATCAACAACGAGACAGCCAGGATTTCCAACATTTCCAAAGGCGGCATGAAACTGATCACCCCCCTCTCCCACCATGCCCCCAACATCGATATCTCGCTTGATAACGGAGAAAAAGTTTTTCACATCAAAGGGATTCTCCGCTGGGTAAGCAGCAAACGCTCTTTTTCCAACTTGATCGACATGGGGGTGGAAATTTTTGAAGCGCCGGCAGAATACTACGAATTTATCGACCAAATGCTGGCCAATCAGTAGAAATACCGGCCTCTCCTTTCATGGCAATTTGAGAAGATGGCGGTTAACTTTCATTGATCAACAAGTTTTTTTATTTGCGCAGATCGTTACAGGGCAACCACCCGGTTCTTGCCCTGCTCCTTGGCCTGGTACATGGCCGCGTCGACCCGCTTGACCATGCTCTCCAGGGTTTCGCCCTCCTGGAAGGACGCGACTCCGAAGCTGCCGGTGACCCGCTGCGGCGAATCCTCGCTGCACGGCAGGCCGGAACTGGGACCGATCTGGGCTTCCAGCACGCTTCTCAGTCTTTCGGCGCAAACCAGCGCCCCGGCCAAGGGCGTATCGGGCTGGATGATGATGAACTCCTCGCCACCGTAGCGGGAGACGATGTCAAGCTCAGCCCCTTTGAGGATCATGGGTTCATCGTAGCGGCGGATGTTCTTGCGGAAAGCTTCGGCGGCTTCCCTGAGCACACGGTCCCCGCACTGATGGCCGCAATGGTCGTTGATCCTTTTAAAATCATCCAGATCGATCATGATGATCGACAGCGGATGGTGGTAGCGGTTCGAGCGGGCCACTTCGGCTCCCAGGCGCTGGAAAAAATAGCGGTAATTGTAAAGGCCGGTCAGCGGGTCGGTAACGGCCATTTTTTCAATTTCGGCATACATCCTGGCGTTGTGCATGCCCACCGCCACCTGCAGCGAGAGAATGGAAAGCAAGCGGATGTCGTCCTCGTTGAACTCGTTCTCGTTCTTGCTCTCCACGGTCAGCACCCCGAGCAGCTCTCCGGCGAAGATCACCGGGCAGGCGATCTCGGAGCGGATATCCAGGATGCCTGAGCGGATGTAATTTGAGTCGAGACGGACATCACCGACATTGATCACTCTTTTTTCCAGGGCGCAGCGGCCGGTGATGCCCTGGCCGATCGGTATCTGCAAACCGATCAGTTCCCTGGGAAACTCTTCGCTGGAGGCTTTGAACACCAGGTGGTCGCCGCTGACTTCCAGAATGGCGCAGGTGGCGTAGTGCAGGCGCAGGCAGGTTTCGGCCACGATCAGGGCGAAAAGCTTCTCAGGCTTGCTGATGGAGACCAGTTTCATGCCGATGTCCTGGAGCAAATCCATCTGGGCGAGCACCTGGGAGTTGTGCAGGGCCACGCCGATCTGGTTGCTCAGGATCTTCATGAATTGAACATCGTGACGGTCGAAATCGTTCTTGCGCACGCTCTGGACGTTGAGCACGCCCAGCACCGCGCCATGGAATATGATCGGAACATCCAGTTCCGAGCGGAACACACTGTCGCCCAGTTGGATGTAAAAATCACAGCGGCTGAGGTCCGGGACCAGGAATTCCTTTTTGTTCAGGGCGCAGCGGCCCGTGATGCCCTGGCCCAGGGGAATTTTTTTGCCGACAATTTCTTCCGGGTGCTCGGTAATGGCGCGGATGACCAGATCATTTCCTTCTTTCAGCAGGATGGAGCAATAGGACAGCCCCATGGCGGTCTTGATGCGGTCGACGATCAAGCGCAGCAGGCGGTCGCGATTGAGTTCGGCGCTGATCTGGGCGCTGATTTCATCGATCAGCGCATTTTCCCTGTTCCCGCAGAAAAAAGACCGGATTTTTTTATCTTTCATGGATATCCTCTGCGCCTTCAAGCCGTGGACAGGGGAGGCGGACCGTGAAACAGCTGCCCTTGCCCAGTTCGCTGCGCACGCTCACCGATCCGCCGTGCAGCTCGGCCAGGCGCTTGACCATGGACAGGCCCAATCCCGTGCCCTCATATTTCCGCGCCAGGGAACTGTCCAATTGTTCAAACGGAGCAAAGAGACGCGGCATGTCTTTTTCGGCTATGCCAATTCCGGTGTCGCTGACTGAAAAATCGAACTGGCCGGAGGAAGTTCTTCTGGCTGCCAGTAGAACGCTGCCCCCGTCCGGAGTGAATTTGACGGCATTGGCCATGAGGTTGAAAACCATCTGCTTGAACTTGCGCACATCGACCATGGCGTCACCCAAATCGGCCGCGAAGCTGGTTTTTAAAGCGATATTGCTGGTCAGCGCCTTTTCCCTGACGATCGACAGGCAACTCTCCAGAAGCAGTGGCAGGTTGGCTTTCTCCAGTTCCAGGGTCATCTTGCCGGCCTCGATTTTCGACAGGTCAAGGATATCGTTGATCAGCGACAGCAAATGCTGCCCGCTTGCGAAGATTTCGCCGCTGTATTCCTTCTGCCGGGCGGTCAAATCACCGGCCATCCCGTCTTTTAAAACCTCGGAAAAACCGATGATGGCGTTCAGCGGAGAGCGGAGTTCGTGCGACATGTTGGCCAGAAAATCCGATTTGGCCTGGTTGGCCGCCTGGATAGCCGCCGTGTAGGCCGTGATCTTTTTGATGACATTCTTCGAAAAGCGATTGAACAGGATAATGATCATCACCAGCAAAAAAGACATGGCGGTGATGATAAAAGGGGCCGAGGCGTCGGGAAGATCGATCATGCGGTCATAGAGGGTTTTGAGCAGCAGGAACAGCAGCCCGTAGATGATGAAGGTGATGATCGCCTTGAGTTTCCTGACTTCGATCTCGATCTCCAGCTGGGAATGAGGCGGTCTTTTGTTCTTCATCCGCTGCCCCGATCGATCATCCCTGCCATCGCTCAAAGATCTCGGCAAACTGCGGAGCCAGTTCCTGGAAAGCCTTGAGAACTTGCGGATCAAAAAAATCCGGCTTGATGCGTTCATCGCCCCGGATGATTTTTTCACAGACGGTTGGATGGTCCATGGCCGCCTTGTAGGGCTTGGCGCTTCGCAGGGAGTCGTAGCGATCGGCAAGGGAGGCGATCCTTCCCGCCAGGGGGATCTGTTCGCCTTTCAGCCAGTTGGGATAGCCGCTGCCGTCCCAGTTTTCGTGATGGCTGAGGGCGATGGCATGGGCCATGGCCAGGCTCGGGTGGTCGCCGATGATCTGCGCCCCGAACCGGGTATGGGTGCGGATGATCTCCCATTCCTGGAAATTCGGCACGCCCCTTTTTTTCAAGATCTCAAGCGGAATGAAAATATTGCCCACGTCGTGCAATTGCGACTGCAGCTTGATGGCGCGGGTGAAATTTTCGTCCATGCCGAGCTTGCGGGCCAGCAGGGCGCAGAATTCTCCCATGCACGGGGCATGGTCGTTCCGATCGATATCATGGGAGGCGGCGGCCCGCAACAGGACATTGACGGTATGGACGATATTCTCTTCATTCTGCCGGACTTGATCGGAAAGCAACTTGAAGAACAGGCTCTGCGTGGCCAGGGTGTTCAGGATCGCCGCGTCGTAAGCGCTGACATCGCGGCCGTAGTTGGCAGCGAACACGCACAGTTCCGCGCTCAGGAAACAAAAGAGATTCTCTATCGCCGCCGTCAGCAGCGGCTGGGCTTCCAGACATGAAACAAAAGCCGACAAACCCTTGGCGTTGAATTCAGATCGGGTGGCATATAAAATAGAAGAATCACCTTTTTCGGGCAACACCAATGAATTCTGAGTATCCAGCTCGAACTCGCGTCGGGTCAATTCCTTGAAAGGCGAATCATAAAAATACCATTTCCAACCCGAGGCGGTCCAGACGCTGACAATAAAAATCTGCGGCCGGTCAACCGTCTCGATGGTCTGGCGTATGATCTGGCTGACCAGGCGGTCGATATTGGGCATCAGGGCAAAATCCACGGGATCAATTATCTTGATGGTTTCCTCGCCAAATGCCGCCAGGCCGGTCACGCTGGCAAAAGCCTGCCCCAGCCGGTCATTCAACTCTTTTATTTTCAGCAGCATCCTGATGCGGGCCAGTACCTCCCCTTGGTCGACAGGCTTGGAAATGAAATCTTCGGCTCCGGCCTCAATGCCCTTGATCCTTTCCTTCTTGATCTGCAGGCTGGTGATCATGATCACCGGGATATTGGCATGAGACTGGTCCTCCTTGATCCTTCGACAGACCTCATAGCCGTTCATCTCCGGCATCATGATGTCCAGAAGCACCAGGTCGACTTTCTGCTCCTGGATCATCTCCAGCGCCTGCCGGCCGCTATGGGCATGAAGCACGTCATAGCCCTGGGGAACGAGGAACGCGTCGAAAAGCTTCAGGTTGACCGGCTCATCATCCACACATAGGATTCTCGGTCTGACAGCGG
>JADFDP010000089.1 GCA_018262835.1 Candidatus Aminicenantota bacterium | reverse complement strand
CGTCCTTGAGCAGCGCCGCAAATTCGCACAGGATATCGTAGTAAGAATTCATGTCGGGAGCCGCGATTACCCTGGAGATGTACTCCCTGACTTTCTCGTCCCAATTCAGTCCCGGCCGCTGCGCAAAGAACGGAAAGTTGAATTTCGCTTCCGACCAGACGGTCATCAAACCCCAAATTTTCTGTTCGCTGCTGCCGGTCCATTCGTTGTCCCCGCCGGCGGTTGGCACTTGTTCCTGGGCTGAAGCGGCATTTGCGGATAGAATGAATGCCATGGCCAACCCCAACAAAAAGGGAATCATTTTTTTTGTTTTCAATTTTCGATCCTCCGTTTAAATGATACGGGCATGTTTTTGTATGAAGCGGACGGCAATGGTGCAAGCGCTTCAACCAGCAAAACGAAAATCCCCAAGGAAAAGTTCGATTTGTGTTTTAATGAGGAGCTTGCACCTTTCATTTTAATTGGGTAAAATTGCTATTCAGTTTGGTATTATCCAAATCCATTCATTCCATACAAGGAGACCGATCATGAACCTGCAGCAAGTGGTGGACCTGATCAACAGTTATGTCTGGAGCACGCCATTAGTGCTGCTCTGCTTGGGAACCGGCATTTACTTTTCCATCCGCACCCGCTTCCTGCAGGTGCGGCTGATCAAGGACATGGTGGGGCAATTGTTCAAGGGCCAGGCGTCGCAGTCGGGGGTTTCCTCGTTCCAGGGCTTCGCCATGGCCCTGGGCGGCCGGGTCGGCACCGGCAACATCGCCGGCGTGGCCACCGCCATCGCCATGGGCGGCCCGGGCGCGCTGTTCTGGATGTGGATGATCGCCTTCCTCGGCGCCGGCTCGGCCTACATCGAGTCGGCCCTGGCCCAGGTCTGGAAGGAGAAGATCGGCGGCGTCTACCGCGGCGGCCCCTCCTACTACATCGACAAGGGGCTCGGCCAGCGCTGGTACGCATTGCTGTTCGCCGTGGTCACGGTCATCTCCTGCGGCATGCTGCTGCCGGGCATCCAGGCCAACAGCATCGCCGTGGCCGTTCACAGCGCCTTCGCGCCGATCAAGCCGCTCTATTCCGGCATCTTCATCACCGCCCTGCTGGGGCTGATCATCTTCGGCGGCGTCAAGCGCATCGGCAAGGCGGCCGAACTGATGGTCCCCTTCATGGCCGTCGGCTACATCCTGATGGCCCTGGTCATCATCGCGGTCAACATCGGCAAGCTGCCCGCCGTGCTCTCCCTGGTCTTCTCCTCGGCCCTGGGCCTCCACTCCTTGTTTGGCGGCGTGCTCGGCTCGGCCGTCGCCTGGGGCGTCAAGCGCGGCATCTACTCCAACGAGGCGGGCCAGGGCACCGGCCCCCAGGCCGCGGCCGCGGCCGAGGTGGCCCATCCCGCCCAGCAGGGGCTGGTGCAGGCGTTCTCGGTCTACGTGGACACGCTGTTCGTCTGCTCGGCCACCGGCTTCATGCTGCTGATGACCGGCATGTACAATACGGCCGACGGCAAAGGCGCATTCCTGGCCCAACATATCCCGGGAGTTCCCGAAGGCCCGATCTGGACCCAGATGGCGGTCGACACCCTGATCCGGGGCGTCGGCGGCCCTTTCGTCGCCATGGCCCTGTTCCTCTTCGCCTTCACCACCCTGATGGCCTACGCCTTTTATGCCGAGTCCAACGTGGCCTATCTGTTCCGCAAGAACCCTGAGCCTTGGATCACCGTGACCCGCTTCTTCCTGCTGGCCATGACCTTTTTCGGCACCATCCGCACGGCCACCCTGGCCTGGGGCCTGGGCGACATCGGCGTCGGGCTGATGGCCTGGCTGAACATCATCGCTATTTTACTGCTGTCGCGGGTGGGATTGGCGACCTTGAAGGACTACGAGACCCAGCGCAAGTCGGGGAAACCCCTCCATTTCGACCCGGAAAAGCTGGGCATCCGCAACGCCGGCCTGTGGAAACAGATCAATCAACATCAGCAAAAACAGGATTCAACTGAAGATTAGAAAAAATCAGACGGAAATCTATAATTTTTACACTAATTGCGCAGGCTTTCCAGCACCAGCCACATGGCGGAGTAATCGATGGTCTTGCAGATATCCTGGACCGCCTTGGTCAGAGAGGCATCGTGGCTGATCAGGGCATCCTTGAGCATGAACACGTCGTAGTCAAGGTCCATAGCGCCGTGGTAAGTGGCCATGACGCAGCCAACAGCGCTTAGTCCGCACAGGAACAGGGCATTGTAACCCTTGGCTTTGAGCAGTTTGTCCAGCTCGGTCTTTTTGAAGGCGCTGCCATAGTTCTTGATGATCTGGGGGTCATCGGGCTTGACTGCGACTGTCTTGGGAAATTCGAACTCCTCACTGCCTGGTTTGGGCCCGCGCTGCGGATCGGTGTGGTAAACGCGGATGACCGGGAAGCCTTTGGCGCGAAAAAGCTCGATGTAGTAATTGATCATCTCCATGCCCAGCTTCTTGTCCTTCTCATCCATGCGCGGCAGATAGGCGTTCTGGATGTCGATCACCAGCAGGACCGGCTTGATCTTGGCCGGAGCGGCCTTTTCGGCATCCGCGGCGGCTAGCCAGGTCAGCGAGATCACCAGCAACAGCAGCAACAGTAAAACTATTTTTTTCATTCCCCCTCCTTTGGATTGATTCACTTTGGGAATCCTCGGTTTTAAATATAATTTATACAATGCTTTTTTCTTTTTTTCTCTAGGACTAAAGTCACTTTTTAAAAAAAAAATAATAAAGCAATCGCCCTGGAAACACTCGCTGCTTCAGTTCCGTAATATCGGATATGATCACGTCTGCCTGCAATCTAATATGTAAAAAACTAGGAGCAGCCATATGAACAAAAAATGGTTCTTGATGTTGGTTTGCGTTGCCGTCTTTGCCTGGCCCCTGGCCGGCCAGCAGCCCGAAACGCGCCTGCTGCGCTTTCCCGCCTGCCACGGCGACCAGATCGTGTTCACCTATAGCGGCGACCTGTATACCTTGCCGTCCTCCGGCGGCGTGGCCCGCAAGCTGACCAGCCACGAGGGCAGCGAAATGTTCGCCCGCTTTTCTCCCGACGGCAGCCAGCTGGCATTCACGGCCCAGTACGACGGCAACACCGAAGTGTACGTCATGCCGGCCGCCGGCGGCGTGCCGCGCCGCCTGACCTACACCGCCACCCTGGGCCGCGATGAAGTTTCGGACCGCATGGGGCCGAACAACATCGTCATGGGCTGGACGCACGATTCGAAACATATCGTCTTCCGCTCGCGCATGAAGGAAGCCAACGACTTCATCGGCCAGCTCTTTCTGGTCGCCCTGGACGGCGATGTCCCCACGCAGCTGCCCCTGCCCCGCGGCGGCTTCTGTTCTTTTTCTCCCGACGACCAGAAAATCGCCTACAACCGGATCTTCCGCGAGTTCCGCACCTGGAAGCGCTATCGCGGCGGCATGGCCGACGACATATGGATCTATGACTTTCCCACAAAGAAGACCGTCAATATCACCAGCGACGCTTCCGGCGACATCATCCCCATGTGGCATGGAGACCGGATCTATTTCATCTCCGACCGGGACGCCAACAAGCGTTTCAATCTCTACTGCTTCGATCTGAAAACCGCCCAGACCCGCAAGCTGACGGAATTCGCCGATTTTGACATCAAATTCCCGTCCCTGGGCGACAAGGCCATCGTCTTTGAAAACGGCGGCTACCTGTACCATTTCGACCTGGGCTCGGAGAAGTGCGAAAAAGTCCCGGTCATGATCCAGGAAGACCTGGCCCGCGGCCGGGGCGGCATTGTTCCGGTCAGCCGCGCCATCACCAACTTTGAGATCGCGCCGGACGGCAAACGGGCGCTCTTCGGCGCCCGCGGCGATATCTTCACCGTTCCGGCCAAGTACGGCAACACCCGCAACCTGACGGCCACTCCCGGCATCCATGAACGCAACAGCAAATGGTCGCCCGACGGGCGCTGGATCGCCTATATTTCCGACGCCAGCGGGGAGGACGAGATCTACATCATGCCCCAGGACGGCAGCGGCACCCCCCGGCAGTTGACCCGCGACTCCGACACCTACAAGTTCCAGATCTACTGGTCGCCCGACAGCAAACAAATCCTTTGGGCCGACAAGAAACTGCGGCTGCAATACGTCGATATCGAGAACAAGGCCGTCACGGTGGTGGCCAGCGCCAAAGCCTTTGAATTCATTCAGTACACCTGGTCACCCGACAGCCGCTGGATCGCCTACGCCAAGCCGGAAGAAGAGGTCCTGAACAGGATCTATCTCTACTCGCTGGAACGGAAATCGACCATCGAGGTGACCGACGGCTGGTACGCTTCCGCTTCCCCGGCATTCAGCGCCGACGGCCAATACCTGTTCTTCGTCTCCAATCGCGATTTCACTCCCCTCTACAGCGCCGTGGAATACGATTACTACTACCAGGACATGTCCCGCATCTACCTGGTGACCCTGGCTGCCGCGACGGACTCGCCTTTCAAGCCGAAAAGCGACGAGGTCGAGATCAAGAAGGAGGTCGCCAAGACCCAGGCCAAGCCCGCCGCCAAGGAAACAAAGGCCACCACGGGGGTCATCCCGATGCCGGTGGACGCCGAAGGGATCAAGGAACGGATCGCCGCCCTGCCGGTCCTGGCCGCCAACTACCGGAGCCTGGCCGCCCTGGGCGACAGCGTCTATTACATTCGCAACGCCAGCACCGACGCCAAGCCGGTGCTGATGATGTTCAACCTGGCCGAGCAGAAGGAAATCAGCCTCGGTGAATGCGGCGGCTTTGAAATCTCCGCCGACCGCAAAAAAATGCTGGCCGCCCAGGACGGCAACTATGCCATCATCGACCTGCCCAAGGCCAAGCTTGACTTCTCGGAAAAACTCAATGTCTCCGGGCTGCAGGTCACCCTCGACCGCAAGGCCGAGTGGCGACAGATCTTCAACGAATGCTGGCGGCAGATGCGCGACTTTTTTTATGCTCCGAACATGCACGGCATCCATTGGCAGGAGACGCGCAAGTGCTATGAGCCCCTGGTGGAATCGGTCAATTCCCGCGCCGACCTGACCTATATCATCGGCGAAATGATCGCCGAGCTGAGCGCCGGCCACGCCTACGTCGGCGGCGGCGACCTGGCCCGGCCGGAGCGCATCCAGACCGGCCTGCTCGGGGTGGAAGTGGAGCGTGATCCGTCATCGAAATATTTCCGTATCAAAAAGATCCTCAAGGGTCAGAACTGGGTCCCGGCGCTGGTGTCGCCGTTGACCCAGATCGGCGTCAACGTCAGGGAAGGTGATTATATCCTGGCCGTGAATGGCCGGCCGACCGATCGCATGGCCAACTTTTACGAAGCCCTGGTCAACACCGTGGGCAAACAGGTCAGCCTGCATGTGAATTCCAAGCCCGTGGAAACCGGCAGCCGCGATGCGGTCGTCATCCCCATCGCCAACGAAGCCCCCCTCTATTATTACAACTGGGTCGAAACCAACATCGCGAAGGTGAATGCCGCCACGGCGGGAAAGGTCGGCTACATCCATATCCCGGACATGGGCGACGACGGCCTCAATGAATTCGTCAAACACTTCTACCCGCAGCTGCGTAAAAAGGCCCTGATCATCGACGTGCGCGGCAACGGCGGCGGCAGCGTATCGCCGCTGGTCATCGACCGCCTGCGCCGGCAGATCGCCATGGTCGGAGTAGGCCGCAATACCAGCGCCGCCCCCGATCCCGTCGAAAGCATCATGGGGCCCATGGTCTGCCTGCTCGACGAATTTTCAGCTTCCGACGGCGATATCTTCCCCTACCGCTTTAAAAAATACGAGCTGGGCAAGCTGATCGGCAAGCGCTCATGGGGAGGCGTGGTCGGCATCCGCAACTCGCTGCCCCTCCTGGACGGCGGCAGCCTGTTCAAACCGGAATTCGCCACTTACGGGTCTTCCGGTGAGGGCTGGATCATCGAGGGCCACGGCGTGGATCCCGACATCGTGGTGGACAACGATCCGGCCAGGGAATTCGCCGGGATAGACGATCAGCTCAACAAGGCCATCGAAGTCATCCTCGCTGAATTGAAAACAAAAGGGAAGGATCTTCCTCCCATTCCCGCTTTCCCCGATAAAAGCAAATAGCGCGAAGCAAACAGGCGCCCGTTTTTCCTCAGTCAGGGCACAGGCCGTCGCCATGATATTTAAATCGACGTGCCTGTGCTTAGACGGCTTCGCCCGCAGCGATTTTCGGAAACAGTTCGGCTTGCAAATAATATGGTAAAAAACAATGTGCCTTTATTAAGCAAAGGCAGATAAAAAAATAAAAGACGGGATCCAGGGTTAAATACCCTTGAGGAAGGTGGCCAGGATCAGCAGCAGCCAGCCGGCTCCCATGAACCAGTAAAGGTTGACGGTGACAATGGGGATGGCCACGAAATAGGACAGCAGGCTCAGCAGCCCCAGGACAAGAGCCAGGAGCCAGGAAATCTTGCTCGGTGCATTGAGTCTCATGGATTCCTCCTTGCTGGCGCAAATTGCGTCAATGAAATGGTAGATGAAGAAAGAAAGGAAAGCAAGGAAATTTCTTTTGTTTGACAAACAATAGATGCCCCCCTATAATAATTGCAGGAATGGATCGGGAATGTCTCCCCGGTTTCCCATCCCAAAAGGAGGGATCATGGCGGATATTAAATTGGATCAATTGAAGTTGAAGTACCAGTCGGTGCTCAACCTCATGAACACGCTGGGAGTGCAGCTGAAGAACCTGCACGTTCAGGACGACAAGCTGGTCATCCGCGGGGATGCCAAGACCAAGGACGACGTCAACAAGGTCTGGAACCAGATCAAACTGGTTGAAAAGAACTACAAGCTGGACCTGATGGTCGACATCAAATTCCTGAGCGACGCGCCCGCGCCCAAACCGCAGACCGCGCCCACGCTGCGCATCCACAAGGTCGTGGCCGGCGACACGCTGTCCAAGATCGCCAAAAAATACTATGACAATGCCAATGAATACATGAAGATCTTCAATGCCAACAAAGACAAGCTGAAGGACCCCGACAAGATCTTCCCGGGACAGGAACTGATCATCCCCTGATCACTATTAAAAAAAAGGAGCAAACACATGCTGAAAGAACTGCTGCAAAGTATTTTGGGAGGCGGAGCCAGGACCCCCAACCCCAGCCTGCTGGAAACGGGCATCAAGGTGCTGCTGGACCCCAACGGACCCACCGGAGGATTGCCGGGCCTGGTCAATATCTTTAAAAGCAAGGGGCTGGGGAAGATTGTCGAGTCCTGGATCGGCATGGGGCCCAATAAAAAGATCTCTTCCCGCCAGATGAAGAAGGGGCTCGGGCCTGAAGTGCTCGAGCAGATCGCCGGCGCCGTCGGCCTCTCCAAGGGCGCCGCCAGCGGCCAGCTGGCCAAGTACCTGCCCAACATCATCAACAAGCTCACCCCCAAGGGCGAGATCCCCAAGGAGACCACCCTGGCCGACAAGGGGCTGGACCTGCTCAAGGGTCTGCTGCAGTAAGGGCCCAATATCCCTGTATTTTGCGCAGGACCGGCGATGGAGCCGGTCCTGTTTTTTCTCAAATAATCTGAATTATTTCATTGATGGAGTTCGCACGGAGGGAAAGGGATGAGCGCAAGGCGCAGATCCTACTCCCTCCTAGATAATTGGGGAGGACCATACGGAGGGAGTAGGATGAGAAGCTCGCTTCGCTCGCTTCAGTTCCCTTTCCCTCAGCGTAAGTTGAGGAAAGTCAAGCGGAGGGAAAGGGATTCGAACCCCTGGTCCCCGTAAAGGGACAACGGTTTTCAAGACCGCCGCAATCGACCGCTCTGCCATCCCTCCGGCCAAGGGGCATTGTAGCAGAGGGTCTTGAAAGTGTCAATTTCGAAATCTGGTAAGGCAATAGGAAGGAAAGGCCGGATTCGCAATGGAAATTATTGTTTTTTTATCCATCCTGGCAAAAGATTTTGTTTCATTATATAATTTAGTGCAAAGGAAAGGAGAGATATATGATCCAAAGGAGCTTGTCGCCGGTCGTCCATGCTCTTCTCGTCTTTGGATCTTTGCGCCTGCTGGTTGCGCAAAAAGAGGTCCAACCGACCGCCAGCCAAAAGCCGCCCGTCCTATTGCTCAAATGCCCCGACATTGCGGTGAAAAACCTGCAAGCCACCCTGGTCAGCACTCTTTTGGGCGACCTGCAGGTCGAGTTCCCCATGGACACGGTCCGGCTGGAATCCACGCTGGAAAACACCGGCTCCGCAGCCGTGCCTCCGGGAACCTCCTTGTACAT
>JADFDP010000088.1 GCA_018262835.1 Candidatus Aminicenantota bacterium | reverse complement strand
ACAGGGAATGGACGGGGATGCTGAAGGCGCCCGACGGCTGGGCCTCGTATCTCCTTTCCGAAAGGAATTAGCGGCCCTTTCAAAAGGAAGAAGCGTTACCGAGTGCGAAGCCCACAAAAATAAATCATTCCCATCAAAATCAAGGAGGAATCCAATGCTTAAAAAATCCCTATTTCTCATGGCTCTGGTCCTATTCATGGCGCTGGCGACACTGCCGTCCGCGGCCGAATCCGTAGAGGGGCTTTCCCTGCACGTGAAAGCGCTCGCCCCCGGGTCGGTGCGCGTCTGGGTTGGCGATTACGTCTCGTCGACCGCGGTTTGCGCCGTCGCCACGAAGAAAGGGATCGTGGTCATCGACAGCACCGACATCCCCAAACTCGACCAGGCCTTCCGCAAGGTCATCGCCAGGGAGCTCGGGCGCAATGATTTCAAGTACCTGATCAACACTCACGGCCACGCCGACCACACCAACGGCAATGTCGTTTACGCCGACTGCCAGATCATCGCCCATGAAAGCGTGCCCGACATGATGCGTGAGAATTTCGGCAACCATTCGCGGCTGAGCGGATGGATCAAGCAGGACATCCAGCGGCAGAAGGACCAGATTGCGTCCGGCAAACTAAGTGAAGAACAAAAGGCCGCCGCCGAAGAACGGTTGATCATCAACGCCATGTCAGACGAATTCTTGAACTCCTCGCCCAAGCCCGCCTTCCCTACCAAGACCTTCAGGGACAAGATGGTCCTGGATTGCGGCGACGTCACCTTCGAACTGTACCAAAGCGGCGGCACCCACACCCGCAGCGACATCTTCATCCTGGTCCCGCAAAAAGGGATTCTCTTCACCGGCGATATGATGGCCGACAAATGGCTGAGCGACACCCCCGGCTGCCTGGCCACCTTCGCCGTCCGCACCGGTGAGGTCGCGGACTACCCGGTTCTGGTCAGGAACTGGCAGGCGCTGATCGAACGCAAGGACGAGATCAGGCAATTCATCCCCGGCCACTGGAACGGTGAATTGAGCTTCGCTGGCTTCCGCAACCGCTTCGAATACCTGAAAACCCTGCTGACCGATGTGGAACCTCTGGCCAAAACCGGAGGCGACTTCAACCAGTTCGTGGCCGGATACCCATTGAAGGACAAGTTCCCGCACCTGGTCGGCAGCCCGGGTATTACCAACCAGGGGCATATGATGTCCGTCAGCCATCTCTACAAGATATTCTCCGGCAAGATTTCGGTAGTGGACGCGCTGCAGGGATTGTTCGGAAACCCCGGCACGTTCGCCAGCGAATTCAGCAAACTGAAGGAAAACATCCTGAAGGCAAAGGAGAAATACTTCTTCATCGAGGCCGAGCTGAACGGCCTGGGCTACTTCCTCCTGCAGCAGCAAAAAGAAGTCGAGGGCGCCGTCCTGCTGTTCGAGCTGAACGCCGAGCTGCATCCCGGCTCCTGGAACGCCTGCGACAGCCTGGCCGAGGCCTATTACGAGAAGGGTGAAAAAGAGAAGGCGCTTACAATGTATAAAAAATCCCTGGAGTTGAACCCGGCCAATGAGAACGGCAAGAAATTCATCGAGCGCATCGAGAACGAGCTGAAAAAATAAATCACGGCTCGAGCGCGGTCAGGGCTGGACCCCCGGGAATGTCCGACAATTCCGAGTGAAGAACAGGTCGCGACAAGCAATTAGCAAATACTGATATAAAAAGGAGATACGCAATGAAAAAAATCGAACAACTCGTTAAGCAGCGGAAATGGGCCAACGGCAAGCTGCTTATGAAGTACAATTCCAAGGTGTTCAAGGCCGTCCAGCAACTGGAGCAGGCGGCGTTTTGCAACGGCGCCCTGCCGAAAAAGACCAAGGAGCTGATCGCCGTCGGCATCAGCGTGGTCAACAACTGCGAGTCGTGCATGCAGTGGCACATCGGCGAGGCCGTCAAGGACGGCGCCACGGAGAAGGAGGTCCTGGAGGCCGTGGAGGTCGCCTTCGAGATGGGCATCAGCCCCGCCGTGGTCAACGGCCGCTTCGCCCTCGAGGTCATGGAGGAATTGTTCAAGAAACAGGCTGAAAGCGACAAGTAGTCTGGCGTATACGCCTTTTTATTTTAATAACGGAGGATGACATGAAGCCAAAATGGTGTTTCTCGTTGGCTCTTTCAATGATCCTGCTCGCCCTTTCAATGGCACCGCTGGCGGCTGCCGGCCCGGTGATCCCGGATTATGCGACAACGGAGCGCAAGGACATTCCGGTCGAATACACCTGGAGTATCGAGGACATCTATGCTTCGAGCGAAGCATGGCGGAAAGACAAGGCGCAACTGCTGGAAATGATGGATCGCATCAAGGAGGCGGCCCCGGGCTGGACCACCTCACCGCAAAAAATGCTGAACCTGATGCGGCTGCGCGACGAGCTCTATATAAAACTTTTCCGCATATTCTCCTATGCCCTGCACCAGAACAATACGGACCTGGGGAATACGGAATTCATCACCATGAAGGGTGAGGCGCAGGCGCTGCTGGCCGGCCTGGCGGCGAAATTCGCATTCAAGGCCAGCGACATCCTGAAGCTGGGCGAAGCAGCCGTTTCCGGCTACCTGCAAAGCGAGCCGGGATTGAGACCCTACCGGTTCGAATTCGATAATATCCTCAGGGGGGGCAAGCATATTCTGCCCCAGGGGCAGGAAGAGATCATCCGCTCGAGCGACCTTTTTGCAAACAACTTCAGTACCGCCTCCGGGATCCTGAACAACCTGGAGATGCCTGCCCCGGAGATCACGCTCGCTGACGGGACAAAAATGCTCCTGAACCGGGCCAACTACAACAAGATCAGGGAGAGCAAGATCCGGGCGGACCGTGAACTGGCATTCAAGGTTTTCTGGGAAAACCGCAACCAATTCCTGAACACCTTCGCGGCATTGCTTGACGGCGAGATCAAACGGCACCTGTTCCTCGCCCAGGCCCGCAAATTTCCCGATTGCCTTGAGTCCACACTGAGCGATGACAATATCGATCCCTCTGTCTACCATAGCCTGATCAAAAACGGGCGCGCCAACCTGGGGCCGCTGCACCGCTATTGGGAACTGAAGAAAAGGCTGCTGGGCGTCGACACGCTCAAGCATTCCGACCGCTTTGTCAGCGCCGTGAACAGGGTGGAGAAAAGATATAGCTACAAAGAGGCCCAGAACATCATCCTCGAGGCGTTTCGGCCATTGGGTCCGGAATACACGCAGGCGGTCCGCAAGGCGTTTCGCGAACGCTGGATCGACTTGTATCCTAACAAGGGCAAGCAGGCGGGCGGCTATTCCGCACAAGCCTTCGGCCTCCATCCCTACATCAAGCTGAACTTTGACGGCAGTTACGCCTCGCTCTCCGATTTGGCCCACGAACTGGGGCATGCCATGCACAGCCATTTCTCGTGCAAGAACCAGCCCTTTGCCAACGCCGAGTGCCCGACCTTCCTGGCCGAGATTGCTTCGACTTTCAATGAAAACCTGCTCATCCAATATCTGCTGAAAACCGAAAAGGACGACCTGTTCAAGCTCTACATCCTTGATCAATTTTTACAGCAAATTCAGACCTATGTCTACCTCCAGGCGCAACTCGCGGAATATGAGCTGGCCATGCACAGGGAGGTGGAGGCGGGCCGCACCCTGACGGCGAACTGGCTGGGCAAAACACACCTCGAACTGTCCCGCTTCTACAATGGGCATGAAAAGGGAATCATGGAGGTTCCCGACTACAGCCGGGGCGAATGGGCCGCCATTCCGCACTTGTTTCGGAACTACTATTTGTACACCTACGGCACCGGCAAGATCGCCTCCATGGCCTTGAGTGATAAAGTGCTCAGCGGCAAGCGGCAGGAGCGGGAAAGCTACCTCGCACTGCTGAAGGCCGGGGGCAGCGATTACCCGCTGAACATCCTGAAAGCGTCCGGCATCGACATGAGCGATCCGGAAACATACGGGCGGGCTTTTGCCCATATCGGCAAGTTGGTCTCTACGATGGAGAAGCTGGCTGCCGCGCTTTTTCCAGAAGAGGGAAAAGTCCGCAAGCAATCCCGATAAACACCAATCCGCAAGCAACGCTTTCCCAATCAACAAAAGGAGTCACTCCATGATAAAAAATGACCGGCTGATCAAGCGAAGCATGGCGCAGATGGCAATCCTGGTCTCCATTTTCCTGGCACTGGGGCTGTCGGAGATCCGCGGCGCGGAAAAGAAGGCCGGGGCGAACCGTGAGTCGCTGGCGCTCACTCGCGTCGCCAATTCGGGCGTCATGCTGGCCTCAGGAAAAATCAAGATCCTGATCGATGCCCTGTTCGACAAGCCCCCATCCGATTACCGCTCCCCGGAGCCCGAAGTGATCGACAAGATCATGAAGGGAGCAGCTCCCTTCGACGACGTGGACCTGGCGCTGACCACCCACAACCATCCCGACCATTTCGATGCGCCGCTTGCCGTTCGCTTCCTGAAGGCTTCCCCCGGGACGACCCTGGCGGCTCCCGAGGACGCAGTGGCCGAGATGCGCAAGCAGGCGGAATGGGCAAAGATCGCCGCCCGCGTCGTATCCCTCGATCTCAAGATCGGCGAGCAGGAACAGCGGGAGATCGCGGGGATCCCCCTCGCCGCCTGCCGCACGCTGCACAGCGGCAAGCGAGTGGAGCCCATGAATCTGATGTACAGGCTGCGGCTCAACGGCTGGGGCATCTTCCACGAGGGCGACGCCGACGCGACCCTCGACGAGTACCGCGGCTTTGGCCTGGAGGAGGCGGAGATCGACCTGGCACTGGTCCATTTCTGGTTCCCCCTGCACCCCGATATGGCGAAGCTGCTGCAGGAGATCATCCGGCCGGAGCACATCGGCCTGACCCACCTGCCGATCCGGCTCGAAAACGACGCGCCGGGCAAGATCGACATGGTGCGAAAAAATTACCAGGACATCTTCCTGCTGCTTCCGGGCATGCCGGTGAAGGTCTTTACCGACGCTGCGGAGCAGCTGCGGCCACTGCACGCCCTCGTGCTTCTGGGCGAGTGGTTCGGCGACGCCTATTTCCCGCTGCAGAAGGAGATGGAGGCCAGGGGCTGGACGCAGAAGCGGGTCGGCGTCGACGCCGAGTACCGCGGCTGCTACAAAAAGGAGCGCGACGTGGTGCTGACCAGCGACATCCTCATCCCCGACCTGAAGGATCTCTCCTCCTACGATGTCCTCATCATCCCCAGCGGCCCGCAGTTCCGCAAGTTCAAGGAGAATCCCGCCGTTCTGGAATTTTTGAAGAAGATCCATGCCGGAGGAATGCTCATCGCCTCTTTCTGCGTGGGGAACTTCCTTGTCCAGGCCGCGGGCCTGCTCCCCGAGGGTGAGGCCCTGTTCCCTGAAAAAGTGACCAAGGTGAAGGAAGGCCTGCTGCTTGGCCCGCGCGGCGGCGGCCCGCCCCCGGGCGACGGCTTTGAGAGCGCGCCCATCAAGGAGATCTGCGATGCTGTCGAACGGGAGCTGAAAGGCCGGAAGGGCGCAGGAGCCTCCCCGCTGTTGCAGGGCCCCTATCTCGGCCAGAAGCCGCCGGGAATAATCCCGGAGATATTCGCCCCCGGGATCATCTCCACCGACAAAACCGAATACACCCCGGCTTTCACTCCCGAACAGGACGAATGTCTCTATACGGTTTTTTTGCCGTCCCAAAGGCATGTGATCATGCGCTGCAGGAAGATCGACGGGATATGGCAGGCACCGGAACCGGCGCCGTTTTGCGGATCAACCAATGACGCCGACCTGACGCTCTCCCCCGACGGCAGCAAGGCGCTCTTCTGGTCCGACCGCCCGTTGGCCGCCGGCGAGGCCAAGGATGACGCCGACCTCTGGATTTCCATAAAAAAAAATGGCGAATGGAAACCGGCGCAATGGCTGGCGGGCGCGATCAACAACCAAGACTGGCAGATCGCTCCGACCGAGACGGCCGCCGGAACCCTCTACTTCGCTTCCTATCGTTACTATTGCAAAGACTATATTGAAAACCTGGGCCAGATGGATCTATACAGATCAATTCCGGTCAACGGAGCGTACGGTGCTCCGGAAAACCTAGGCAAGCCGGTCAATACCGCCCACCATGAAAAGGAACCCTTTGTCGCCCCTGACGAAGGCTACCTCATCTTCACCTCCGACCGCCCGGGCGGTTTCGGGGATTGTGACTTGTACATCAGCTTCAAAAAGGAGAACGGCTCCTGGTCGCAACCGCTCAACATGGGAGAAGCCATCAACTCGGCGAAATGGGAGGGAGTCCCGATCGTCTCGCCCGACGGCAAATACCTTTTCTTCAGCAGCGACCGCAGCGGCGATAGCGATGTTTATTGGCTGGATGCTTCCATTATTAAAAAATTAATGAAAGAATTCAGATAAAACGGAGATAACAATTGAAAAAACCCATTCTGGTCCGCAAAGCGATTCATGCATTTCTTGTCGGGCTGCTGGCTGTCACCTTTTCACCCAATGTTAGCGCCAAGGTAAAGGACGGCAGGCCAGCCCAAGAAGGCAGCAATAAAAAAACGGCAATCGCCACGTTTGTATCCACCCCAGAGCAGGAAAGGGCGGTGAAGTCCCTCATCAAGAGCGTCCGCGAACTGGGCGGAAACTACCAGGAGAGTCCGATCTACGTCGTGACCACCGATGCGCTGGATCTTTCCTGCGCATCATTGCATCAGGATGGCGTGGAAGTATTGCCGCTGGAAATGGATCCCGCTTTCCTCGGCCATCCACTGGCGCTGAAGGCCTTCGCCGCCGCCCAGGTCGAAGAAAAGGTCAAAGACAGCATCGATACGCTGATCTGGCTCGATCCGGGAGTGGTCGTGTTGAAGCCGCTGGAAGATCTGGACCTGGGAAATTCATTTGACGCAGCCGTGCGGCCGGTCACCCTGGCCAACACCATCGCCATGGCCCCGCAAACCCCGCCCAACGACTATTGGCAGCTGATCTACAGGGAAACCCGGCTGGACTATGCCAAGCTGCCGGTTCTGAAAACAATTGCCGACGAGCAGGAAATCCAGCCATACTATAATTGCGAGGTCTTCTCCTTCAATCCCAGGCTCGGATTGGCCGCAGAGTGGGCCCGTTTGCTGGCCCGTTTCCTGAAAGACGAAAAGTACCAGAAAACCGTCTGCACCACATTCCTGAGAAAGCTCTTTCTTCACCAAGCGGTCCTGAGCGCCGTGATCACTGCGAGGATCAAACCGGAGAGGATTAAGGTGCTGCCGCTGACCAGCGGCTATCCCTTCAACCAGCACGACAAGCTGACCGCCACGAAAAAAGCTGCTGCACTGAATGATCTGTCCGTTGTGATCTTCGACTACGCCTGGGACCAGATCCCGGGCTGGATGAAAAAGATAAAGATAGAAGAACCGCTGAACGGATGGCTCATTGATACTTACCTGGACTACCTGGAGATCGCCCCCCAAATCTTCCGCGTCGAGGGCAGCTGCAACTCCTACCTGGTTGTCACGAAAGAGGGCGGCGTCTTAATCGATCCCGCCGGTGCGTCTGCAGCCCCGGAATATTTCCAAAGAATCCTGAAAAAACATCCCTTGAAAGCCATTTTGCTGACCCACGCCCACCCGGACCACTCAGACGACATTGCCAAATGGCGGGCGGGCCTGGAGATTCCGGTCATCGCCCAGAGGGAATTCAAGCGCTATTTCGAGTATGCCGGCGAGCTGCAGGGATTCTTCGCCAGAAGAAACGCCATCTGGGCCGGAAAACGACCAGCCGCTGCCCCAGTGGAACAGCCAAAAGCCCAGGCAAAGCCCACGGTTTATTTCAGCGACGAGTATGAACTGGAGCTGGGTGGCCTGCATTTTAAAATGCTCCACAGGCCCGGCGAAACTCCCGACCATACCACCATCTGGATTCCGGAGCGGAAAGCGGTCTTCGTGGGCGACAACTACTACGAGTATTTCATCAACAACTCTACCTTCCGCGGCACCATGATCCGCCCCGTCCTGGGATATATCCGGGCGCTGGACACCGCCCTCGCCTTCGAGCCGGAATATTTCTTCATGGGGCATGGTTCTCCCATCGCCTCTCAAAAAGAAGTGAAAAAAACAGTTGGAGACTTCCGCGACGCCTTAACCTACGTCTATGACGAGACCATTAAAGGCATCAACGCCGGAAAAGATGTTTATGCGCTGATGCGCGAGATCAAGCTGCCGGAAAAGTACTCCATCCCCCAATTCTTCGGCAAGGTGGAGTGGACGGTGCGCTGCATCTGGCAGGAGTACGTCGGCTGGTTCGACGAGAACCCCACGACCATGTACGCCTCCCCGCTATCCGATCTGTATACCGACCTGACCGATCTGGCCGGTGAAGAAAAGATCCTGCAAAGGGCTCAGGACCATTTAAACAGCGGGGATT
>JADFDP010000087.1 GCA_018262835.1 Candidatus Aminicenantota bacterium | reverse complement strand
CGCCCGATTTTTTCGTCGAAAGCGACGCCGCCAGTTGCACGCTGGTTTTCCAAAAAGGACGCTCGCCGATCTACATACGAAAATTCTCCAGCGGCTCCATTGCCGACACGGTCGAGGAAATCAGCAAAACCGTGCATTTCGTCCGCAGCCATTTCGGCATCGAGCCCCGCAGCTACTGGCTCATCGATCAGCGCGACGAAATGGCCGACGAGGCCATGCAGGAAAAACTGGCTGCGGGTAATTTATCCCGCCTGACCACCGACCCGGGGAAAGCGCCGTTCATCCCCGGCTGCCCATGAAAAAGATCACCTACAACCTGGCCGCTGCCCGCAGGATAGACGGCCGCTCTTTCGTCTTCAGGGCCGCCATCCTGGTCCTGTCCATCCTGCTGTTCGCCGGCGTCGCCATTTTCAATCTGGTCCGGCAGCATGAAAAAAACCGCGTTGAAAAAAGCAAAGCCGGACAGCTCGGACAGCGAATCGACGAAATGCGCCGCCAAAGCGATCGCCAGAGCCAGGAGCTCACCGCTTGGAAAAACAACTGGAAAGCGGATCTGGACACGGCCAACGCCCTGATCGAACGCAAGATTTTTTCTTTTGCGGCCCGCCTGGATTTTCTGGAAAGGATTTCAAGCCCGGGCATCCGCATCCGCCAGCTCTCCCTGGTCAATGGGGCGGCAGGCCAGATCGGCATGATCATCACGTCCCGCTCGTTGAAGGAATTGTTCGCGCTGTACAAGAAATTGGCTCCCTACGAGCTGGTCATCGCCAGCGAAACCCAGATCCAGGATGAAACCCAGGTGAGCCTGAATTTTAATATCCCCAATGAAAAATTATAAACTCGCGGTCACCACCTTGCTGGTCTTGCTTGTCGTCAGCGCCGCCGGCAGCCTGCTTTCGATTGCCTACGGTTCCCTCCTGGGCCTGTCGCGGCAGAACCGCCTAAACCGGTTCGCGGCCTTTACCCTCCAGGAAAAAGAGTTCCAAAAACTGAACGAGCAATACCAGGATTGGAAAAAACTCCCGGAGGAATTGCGCCGCTTCCGCCGCGACTTCATCATCAGCATGGACGATTTCGCCGTTTTCCGCCGGGACCTGAACTCCTGCCTGGCCGACAACCACTTCCATGCCGCGAACATCACTTTCCAATTCGGCGGCCGCCAGAACAAGATCCGCAAGGTGAACATCGGCTTTGTTCTGCAAGGCACATACCGCGATCTGAAAAAATTCATCTTCGACATGGAAAGAAAAACCAAAATGCACTTTTTTACACGCATCGAACTCAACGGCGCGGCTGAAATGGTCAATGGCAATTTCAGCATGGAGGCCTACATTGGCGAATAGAATTTTCATCTTGCCGCTGATCTGGATGCTGGGCATGCCGGTCCGGGCCGAGCTGCTCAAAATGAGCCTGCTGCGCAAGCCCCCTGCGCGTTTCACCTTGAAATTGGATATCTTCAACGGCAGCCGGGAAGCCGCCGGCGACAGCCCCGGCCGGACCGCCCGGGAACAGACGCCCACGGCTCAGGCCGAAGCCTTGCAGAAAACCATCGCCGAGGAAATATCCCAGTCGATAAGTTACGAAGGTTTTGTCAGCAAGAATTCAATGAAATCGGCACTGCTCAGTGTCAGCGGTGAATTTTTCGTGGTCAGCGAAAAGGATCTGATCCTCGACAAGATCAAGATCCTGAAAATCAGCAAGGATATGGTCACGATTGAATATGACAACCTGCCTTACGACATCCGCCTCAAAGGAGACCAAAATGACTAAGCTAAAAAATAGGGGGTACCTGGTTTTTTCCCTGGCCGCCCTGCTCGTTTTGCCGGGCTGCCTGACCACCATGTCCAGCGTGCGCGAGGCGCGGCAGCTGTTCAAGGCCGGCGATTACGACCGGGCCCGGGAAATCCTGAGCCAGGCCGCGGTGGAAAACCCCAAGAGCGCGGAAATCAAGACCCTGCTTTTCCGCGCCCAGCTGAACAGCTACCAGCGCCACCTGTTCCTGGCCCGTGCCAGCCGCAAAAGCAATGACCGCCAGGCCGCCGTCCTGGAATACGAGAAAGCCCTGGCCGTTTTCCCGGGCAACGCCCAGCTGCAGGAAGAGTTTGACGCTTTCCGCAATCCGCAGAAAGCGGCCAAAGAGGAAAAAGCCAAACTGACCGTGGTTCCCCCGGTAATGCTGAACATCAAAAAAGACGAGAAAGTCAGTCTGAGCCTGAAAAACACGCCGATCACCAATATCTTCAAAAGCCTGGGCAAAAGCTACAATATCAATTTTATCTTCGATAAAGATTTCCGGGATTTCCTGCACAGCCTGGAAATCGAGAACACGACTTTTCATGAAATCCTGAAAGTCCTGTGCATGGTCTCCGGTTCCCAATACCGCGTGCTGGACCCAAATACCGTGATCGTCTATCCCGACATTTTCGCCAAAAAGAAAACCTTTGACCTGCGGGGCATCAAGACATTTTATCTTTCCAATATCAAGGCCGAGGACGCCCGCAAAACGATCCAGACCGTGTTCCGCGATGAACAGCTGCTGATCCAGGAGGATCCCAATCTGAACGCCCTGATCATCCGCGCCGAATTCAATTCCCTGGCGGATATCGAACGCTTCCTGGCCAAGATCGACAAGGAAAAAAACGAGGTGGAGATCAACATTGAAATACTGGAGATCAATCGCAGCCTCATCAACAAGCTCGGAGCCGATTTCGGCACCGGCGTTTTCGGCGTCGCCGCCGGCGGCCTGGACGGCGATGGAAAAATCTCTTCCACCATGAATTTCAAGGACCTGGGCAGCACCAATTTCTTTCTGAACATCCCCTCCGTGGCCATGAATTTCCTGGAAGCGGACAGCAACAACAAGATCCTGGCCAAACCCAATCTGCGCGGCATTGACGGCGAGGAAATTTCCTTCATGGTCGGCGATGAGGTGCCTGTCCCTGAAACCCAGTTCCAGGCGATCGCCGCCGGAGGCATCAATTCTTCGCCCGTGACCACCTACCGCTATCGCAATGTCGGCGTCGAGATCAAGATCACTCCCTTTATCCACCAAAACAACGAAGTCACCCTGAAGACCAAGCTGACCATCAATTTCATTTCCTCGGGCGCCTCATCGTCTTTCCCCACTTTCGGCAAACGCGAGATTGAAAACAAGATCCGGCTGAAGGAGGGCGAGACCAACATCATTGGCGGTCTGATCCGCGACGACGTCCGCGGTTCCTTAAGCGGCATCCCGGCCCTGGCCAGGATCCCCCTGCTGGGAAAGCTGTTCGGCAATTCGGAAAAAAACATCATTCAGACCGACCTGATCTTTTCCATCACGCCCAAGATCATCCGCCGCACCCCCATCAGCAGCCAGGACAACGAAGCCATCTGGGGCGGGGGCGAGCAGCCGGCATCCGGCAGCGGCAGGGACGCAAGGATTCAGGCGGAGGAAGAAGAGACCGCTGATGAGGAAGCGGATCCCGAAACCCCGCCGCCGGCCAACAGCATGGTGAGCATTTCTCCCGCCCAGGCCAGCATTCCGGTCAATTCCGACTCCTTTTTTTCCCTGCGCATCCACACGGAAACACCGTTGGCCAGCCTTTCCCTCAGCGGGGCGCTCAGCGGCGGCAACTGCGAGATCATTGAAATGAAGACCGACGCCTTGAATGAAAAAGAAGTGAAAATTTTGAAAAATATCTCGGGAAACACTTTTGACATGGGACTGTCTTTCGGCCCGGACAGCGTGCAAACGCTGGCGTCCGCTTTTGTTCAACTGAAAGTCAAATTCATGAGCAAAGGAAAATATATCCTGAACATTGACCCCGTCGACGCTTACGATGCCAGAAGAAACAAGGTGGAAATCTCGGGGGCGACATGCCCAATCGAGGTTTATTGATTCTTTTTGCGCGAACCTTTACCCAACAATAACTCTCCTGGAATGGAATCAATAAATTGCGATTCGAATTTGCCGGAAATTTCAATTCCGGATTAAACTTCCCACCCCCCTCCCGATCAAAACCAGTTACGGCTTGGTTATTTGACTCTGTCTTTCAAGGCCTTGCCGGCTCTGAAGACGGGGACGTTCTTGGCTTTGATGGAAATTTTCTGACCGGTCTTGGGATTGATGCCGATCTTGGCCTTTCTGTGGGCTACGGCAAAGGTGCCAAAACCAACCAAGGTCACTTTGCTTTTCTTTTTCAGGCAAGTGGACACGGAGTCCAGGAAAGCATTGACCATTTTTTCAGTTTCAGACACTTTCAAATTTGCATTTTCTGCAATGGCTTTTACCAATTCGGTTTTGTTCATCATTACCTCCTGCAAAGGATTCTAGAGTAACAAAACTCAAAAGTCAAGTCATATCCGACATTTAATTAAATATTTTTTTTGAAACCATTGACAGGACAGGGTATTCGGGAATTCGCCCGCGAGGCCCCGGAAACTGCCGTTAAAATAACGCCTATTATCGGCATTTTCGGCAAAATGCTTGTAGAGCGCGGCCGCTTCCTGTATAATCAATTCGCCAGGAGGTGCATCCATGGAACCCTTCATTCATGCTTCCGCCGAGATCAACGTGGAAGAGATCATGGCCGCGATCCGTAAAAAGATCCAGGATAAAAAGGACTCCGGCCTGCTGAAGCAGAGCGAGATCGACGAGATCGCCGAAATGGAACTGCAGCCCTTGCCCGATTTTCTGGAAATCCCCAATATTTACGACCCGATTTTATATCCGGGCTTTGCCGAGCACATCGCCCCGCCCCTGCCGCTGGAGGAGATCCTTAAAGAAACGGGCCTGGCCAAAGGCATCATGAAAAAGATCCGCTTCCTGCTTTCCCCCTTGATCCGCTTCATGACCCGCCCCATGTACATTGAATTGAAAAACGGCATCCTGGACCTGCAGAAAAAAGTTCCGATCATCATGCAGAGCAGCGATTACATCCGCTTGCTGCACAACGCCATGCACAACCTGATCGTCGAGGCCTCGAAGCTGAAAACCGAGGAAGAACTTCTGAAAACCAAGATCCGCATCCTGGAGGACAAGATCGAATTCCTGGAAAACCGGGAACGGGCCCTGGAGAAGAAACTGCCGTCTTGAATGAAAGTCCATCAATTTTTAACCTCCTATTCCTACGGCGACGCCATCGGCAACGAAGCCCTGGAGATCAGGGATTATTTGCGGGCCCACGGCATCGAATCCGAGATCTTCACCCTGCAGTACCATCCCCGCTACGCCCACCAGGTGCGCAACTACCTGGAATACGACCGCTTTTCCGATCCCGGCAACATGGTCATCTTTCACTTTTCCATCAGTTCGCCGGTGACCAAAAAATTCCTGCGCCTCGTTGACAAGAAAATCATCATCTATCACAACATCACGCCCTACCATTTTTTCCTGGATTATCACCGCTCCCTGGCCAAGGACTGCTTCAAGGGCCGGATCGAGCTGAAAAGCCTGGCCGACAAGGTCGATCTGGCCCTGGGCGATTCCGAATACAACCGCAGCGAGCTGGTGGCAGCCGGGTTCAAGCAGACCGGCGTCCTGCCCCTGGTCATGGATTTTTCCAAATTCGACCTGCCGGTGCTGCCGGTCTTAAAGGAGGTTTTCGCCGATGGCAAGAGCAATATTCTCTTCGTCGGACGGATCATTCCCAATAAAAAAGTCGAAGATGTCATCATGTCTTTTCACCTGTATCAAAAATATTTCAACCCCGATTCCCGCCTGTTCGTCGTCGGCGAGTACCGAGGTTTCGAGCGCTATTTCTCGGCCTTGCAGAATCTAATCGGCAAGCTGCAGGTGAAAAACATCCATTTCAGCGGCCATGTTCCCCTGGCTGAAGTGGTTTCCTACGCGAAGTTGGCGCACCTGTACCTGCATATGAGCGAGCACGAGGGTTTCTGTGCCCCGGTCGTGGAAAGCTTCCACCTGGGCATTCCGGTCGTAGCCTACGACGCCGGCGCGGTCGCCGAGACCATGAACGGCGGGGGCGTGCTGGTGCGCGAAAAGAACTTTTTCAAGATCGCCGCCCTGTGCCATGAAATCCTGACCCGCCCGGAGCTGAAAGCCGCGCTTCTGGCCGGACAGGAAAAAGCCCTGGAAAAATACCGCCAGCAGCGCACCGGCAGGATCCTGCTCTCCTACCTGCGCGGGCTGCAGCCATGAGTGTCCGTGAAGATCCCCGCCGAGGGGACCGGGCGGTCATCGTCCGCTACGGCGAGATCAGCCTCAAGGGCCGGAACCGCGGCCAGTTCGAGCAGAAACTCAAGGAAGATCTGGGCTGGTTCCTGAAAAAGCAGGGGCATGCTTTTGCCAAGATCACCGCCGAGCGCGGCCGGATCTATATCCGCGGCATTGAGGATCTCCCAGAACTGAAAAAGATCCTGGGCGTCTATTCCTATAGCCCGGCGTTTGAATTGGCCAGGGATTACGGCGCATTAAAAAAAGAGGTCTCTCGCTTTTTCCCGGCCATCAAGCAAAGCAGAGATTTCCGGGTCAGCTGTCAGCGCATCGCCAAGGACTTCTCTCCCGATTCCATGGGCGTGGAGAGAGAGATCGGCACCATCATCAGCGAGCGGACCGGCACGCCGGTCCGGCTGAAGGACCCGGACTTCGAACTGCACATCGAGATCGGCCACCGCCACCTGTATCTCTTCAGCGAAAAGATCCGGGGGTTCGGCGGCTTCCCGGTGGGCAGCGCCGGCAAGCTGGTCTCGCTGATCTCCGGGGGCATCGATTCGCCGGTGGCCACTTTTCTGATGATGAAGCGCGGCGTCCTGCCGGTGCTGCTCCATTTTCAGAATTCCGCCAGCGAAACCAGCAAGGTGGAACGCCTGCGCGACCGGCTCGAGGAATTCGCCGCCGGGCAGAAGATCAAGCTGATCGTCATCCCCCGCGAGGAATTGTTCCTGGGAAAATACGCCGGTTTGTTCGGCACCCGCCACGAGCCCTACGTTTGCATAATATGCAAGTACCTGATGCACAAAAAGGCGGCCGCCATCGTGGAAAAAGAGGGGGCGCTGGGAGTCATCACCGGCGACAACCTGGCCCAAGTGGCGTCGCAGACACTCAAGAACCTCTACGCTTCGCGTTCCGCCGCGCCCTTCCCCATCTACAGCCCGCTCATCGCCTACGAAAAAAGCGAAACCATGGCCATAGCCCGGCAGATCGGGACCTATGAACTCTCCATTGCTGAAAGCGAAGGCTGCTCGCCGCCGCGCAACCCCAAGACCGGCGTCGATTGCGAACGCCTGCGCAAGGTCCTGAAAGAAACCGGCCTGGAATAGAAAAAACAACAGCCGTGCCGCGGCCGCTGAAGCCGCGCGCTATTTCATGGCCTTCCCGGCAGCAGCGCCTCGCTTTTTCCTCCTGGCCGCGTTGGCTGCCAGGCTCCGGACGCTCCCGGCTGCGGCCGGGTAGTTCTCCGGCGTGCAGTACAGCCGGATGACGACCCGCCAGCCGTTCATGATGGTGATGACACGCTCGGCGGGATATTCCTTGATGCGGCGGACGCTTTTCCAGGACAGCCTGCCCGCGTCGCCCGCGGCGCCGAGCATCCCGGCTCCGGCCACGGCGGGCTTGCGGGCGAGGATCCCAAGCACGACGGCCAGGGCGTTGGCTTTGCGGCCGACCCGGCTGCGGCCCGACCAATAGACGGCCCGGTCGGTCAGGGTGAAGCGCGCGGGATAGCGGTTGCCGAAAATGATCAGGGAGATGAGCAGGAACATCACGAAAAATCCGGCCAGGATGATGCCCAGGACCGGGAAAATGCCCCAGAGGCTGCCGAAGTTGCCGTCCAGGGCGAAGCCGACGGCCATCAGCAGGATCATGATCCCCCCCGTCCAAACCAGGGCCTTGACGGCATCGTAGAGAAAAAAGCGGTTCGTCACCAGGGGAAAGGCGAAGTCCCAGGACAGGATCTCTTTTTCTTCGGCTTGGCTCATGCGCTGGGTTGTCTTTTCATGGCCCGGACGGCGGTTCTATTCGCGGTCGACCGGCAGGAAAAAATGATTTTTCCCATGGGAGGATTATGAGGAGGAATTTTGCCAAAGTCAAGAAAAAGCCGCGGCCGTCAGTAGCCAAAAAAATCAAGGCTTTCGCGGCCGATGCGCTGGCTGCGCTTCAGGGTGAAATAGGGGGTGACGAAGCGGACCTGGGTGGGCCTTTCCAGAACGATCATCCCGTCCTTTTTCAGCACATTGCGCTTGTGGATGACTTTCAGGGGATTGGCGTATTCCAGCATGGCGTAGGGCGGATCCAGGTAGATCAGGTCGAATTGAAAGCCGTCTTTGCCCAGAGAGATGATCGAGCGGTTGAAATCGCCGCGGATCACCCGGAAGAAATCGGAAGCGATGCCGATCTTTTCGGCGTTGTGCCGGATGGCGCGCGCGGCTTCCGGCAGGTCATCGATGAACACCACGTACTCGGCGCCGCGGGAAAGGGCTTCGATGCCGATGTTGCCGCTGCCGGCGAAACCGTCGAGGAATATTTTTTCCTTGATGTCATTCTGCAGGATGTCAAAAAAAGTGAGCTTGATCTTGGACATGGTC
>JADFDP010000086.1 GCA_018262835.1 Candidatus Aminicenantota bacterium | reverse complement strand
GGCGTGGGCTTCGGCACCTACCCGGCCTGGAAGGCCGCCAACCTCGACCCCATCGAAGCGCTGCGGTACGAGTAGCCGATCCAGCGAAGCGGCCCTGGGCTCGGCGTACGGCACGCGGCGGACGGTTGACGGTGGAGTATAACGGCAACAATTCGAATTCAAGCACTGGAATTTCGGGATTGCTTTTGAATTGTCCCGAAAAATATAATAGAATTCATCATCCTGTCATGGAGGTTCGCCATTTCCAAAAGGAATGAATGGTTGCCGAACGCGCGTGCCGCCGCTGCCGTAGCATGGGCGCGGACACGGCCGGCGCTCGCCGCGCTGAAGAGGACCCTTAAAGTTTCCATCGATAGGATGCTCGCCGACGCGCGCACCCGCCGGGCGCTGAAGGCCGGCGGCCTGGCCGTATTGGGCGCCTTGCTGCTCCTGGGCCTGGCATTCTTTGCCCTGCGCAACGTTATCCTGCGCAGCGTCCTGGACAGCAAGCTCCGCTCGTACGAGAGCCGCAACCCCGGGGCGGTCGTCCGCGTCGGCGCGGCGAGGTTCAGCGGCCTGGCCGGCATCGACCTGGAAAACATCCAGGTGCGCACCGCCGCCGGGGATATTGCCGCAGCCGCGAAGAAATGCTCCATCCAGGTCTCCTTCCTGAAGCTGCTCACGGGCCAGGTGCGGCCCAGGCGCCTGGCGCTGAGCGACCTGGGCCTCGACCTGCGCGAAACCGCTCACGGCCCGCTCCCGGCCCGGCCCGCCGGCCAAGACGCGCCCGCGCCGCCGCGGGCCGCCCCGGGACCGGCTTCCGACTACGGGGCGCGGGCGGCGCAGCTGCTCGACCTGTATTTCAACCGCATCCCCGACAGCCTGGTCATCGACCGCCTCACCCTCCACACCACCTTCGACGACATCCACCAGGCTCTCTATGTCCCGCGCCTGGCGGTCCGCGGTCCCGCCTTTGAAACAACGATCGAAGTCTTCGACCAGGGGGAAAAATGGGCCTGCCTCCTGGCCGGAACGATCGAGCGGGGGAAAAAGCGGCTGGAGCTGCGCCTGTTGCCCCAGCACGGCAGCGGGCCGGCCGCCCTGCCGTTCGTCGGGCGCCAGTGGGGGCTGAAGGTCGATTTCGCCTCCCTGGCCGTCGGCCTGCGCAGCCGCGGCCGCCGGGACGGCGTGCTGCGCCTGGACGGCTCGCTGGCGGTCAGCGGCCTGGCGCTCCACCACCCGCGCATCGCCAGCGAAGATGTTCACCTGCAGAACGCCTCCGTCGACTACACCCTGCGCATCGGCTCCGATTTTGTCGAACTCGACAAGGCAACAAAGGTTTCATTCAACAGGCTCTCCTTCCATCCCTACCTCAAGTTCCAAACCGGTCCGGCCAGGCAGCTGACCCTGAGGATTGATAAAACCGAATTCCCGGCCGACGATTTTTTCAGTTCGCTGCCCGCGGGGCTGTTCACCAGGATTGCCGGATTGCAAGCCAGCGGAGAGCTCGCCTATCATCTGGATTTTTTCATCGACTTCAGCCGCCCCGGGACGCTCACCCTCGAATCCGGCCTGGAAAAACGCAATTTCAGGATCCGGCGCTTCGGGCCAGTCAACTTCCGCGCCGTCAACGCCCCCTTCACCTACACGGCGTATGAAAGGGACCGGGCCGTGCGCTCGCTCGTCGTCGGCCCCGACAATCCGGATTTTCGCAACCTCGACCAGATCCCGCCTCAGCTGAAAAATGCCGTCATGATCTCGGAGGACGGCGCTTTTTTCAACCACCGCGGCTTCCTGCTCGAGCCTTTCAAGAACTCGATCGTCGCCAATCTCCGCGCCGGGCGTTTCGTGCGCGGCGCCAGCACCATCTCCATGCAGCTGGTCAAGAACCTCTACCTCAAGAGGCAGAAGACCATCGCCCGCAAGCTGGAGGAGATGATCATCACCTGGCTGATCGAGGAGAACCGGCTGGTCAGCAAGGAGCGCATGTTCGAGATCTACCTGAACATCATCGAATGGGGGCCGTTGGTGTACGGAGCCCAGGAAGCGGCGCGCTTCTATTTCGCCAAGGATGTCGCCAACCTGACCCTGGCCGAGGCGATCTTCATGGCCAGCATCATCCCGCGGCCGAAAAAATTCATGTATTCCTTTGACCCGGACCAGCGCCTGCACCCATGGCTGCAAGCCTATTACGCCGACGTGTCCGCCAAGATGCTGAAGAGGGGATGGATCAGCCAACAGGATTTCGACACGCTGGCCGCCGATGTGCAGTTGCAAGGCCCCGCCCGGCTGCTGCTCAAGGGGGCAGAAGCGGTCCCGCCGGAGCCCTCGGATCTCGAGCCTGTTGATATTCCCGACGAAGACCAGTAGCCTTTTAGAAAAAAGCAGGTTCGAAGTTCGAGGTTCGATGTTGAAGAACTAAAACCGCGTATTAAAGTAAATAAGGAAAAAGTATACGCAAGGCGAATGATCAATTCAGGAGTAGTTAGGGAAAATGCCTCTTCTTACTTTATACCTTGTACTGCATACTTTTTACTTGTCCACCACCAGCTTGCCGTCCCGGATGCCGCCGGTCCGCTCGATGGCATAGCCTGCCGCCTTAAACAGCTCGATGGCTTGTTCCTTGGTCAGGTCTCCCTGGTCGGCAAAGGAAATGCTTTTGAATTCAGGCCCGGTTTTGGCCTTGGCGATCACGAAATCATATTGATTTTTGCCGTTGCGCAGGAAGATCACGTCATCGCTGATGTCATTGTCCCCCCTCATGTTGATGGTACGGCCGCTGAGGGCCAGGCAGACCATGCTGCCGTCGCCAAGCCGCTTGAACTCGTGATAGCTGCGGGATATCTTCCTGCCTGCCCGTTCCGTGTGCGTTTCGGCAATATAATACTCTTTGTCCAGATCCAGGGAGCCGTTCTCCACATTGCGGTCACCGGCCTTTGCGGCCGGGCCGAAACCGTCCTTTTCAAGCTTGCGATCAGAGCCAAAGGTGATCCTGGCTCCCGATTTTTCCACAAAGCCGTTATAACCGGCAAGCATCAGCTTGCCCTCGAAGCGGCCGTCCTGGTTGTCGATATTCAGCAGGTCGAATTGCACCGTGGAGGTAAAAGTGACAGGCGGGGTCACCAGCTCCATGATCGGCATGCCGTCGTATTGGTTGATCACCGCTTCATTCTGTTTATACAGGTCCTGCCATGCTTCGGACATATCGCCGATGTTTTGCATGCCGGTTTTAACCGCTGCCGGCGCCGCCGCTCTTTCCGCCGGCTGGGGGGCGGGAACAGATTCCCCGGCGGGCTTGTCAGGGGATTTGCCGCCGCCGCAGGCGGTGAACACCAGCGCCACGAATAAAAACACGAAAAACGACATGGTCAGTTTTTTCATTGGAATAACTCCTTGCAAATAATTTATTCGCTTATACTCGAAATCCCAATTTAAGTCAAGAAAAAAAGCCCTGCCCGACGCCTTCCTCGGTCGCCCCTTCGCCTTGCATCCTTCGCTCCCTTCTGCTATAAAGGCCTCATGGAAGGCATGGCGAATCGGGACTTGAATTCGGCGCGGAAGCCGCGGCTGGTCGTTCTCGGCGGCGGGGCCATCGGCTCGGTGCTCGCCGCCGCCCTGGCGGCACGGCCCGGCCTCGAGCCGCTCCTGGTCGGCCGCCGCGAGCACGTCCGGGCCATCGCCGAACGCGGGCTGCGGGTCAAGGGCCTGCTGGAAGGGCAGGTTTTCCTGCCGGCCCGCGAGGCGGTCGATTTCGCCCTGGACGACACCCTGCTGGCGGTCACGGTCAAGGCAGTGGACCTGGAGGCGGCGCTGCGGCAGCTGGCGCCTTACCTGCGCCCGACCACCTCGGTGCTGCTCCTGCAGAACGGCTATGGCATCAGGGAGCTCGCCCAAAAGGCGCTGCGCGGACTGGGTGTTCCCGACGGCAACCTGTTCATCGGCATCGTGGCCATGGGCGCGACCTTCACCGGCCCCGGCGAGGTCACCTCCTTCGGCGGCAACATCCGCATCGAGCCCGCCTTCGCCGCCTCGCCTTTCTTCGCCCTGCTCCAGGGCCTGGCGCTCAAGGTCGAGAAAAGCAGGGACATCGGCCGCGACCTATGGACCAAGCTGCTGGTCAACGCCGTGATCAACCCGCTCTCGCTGCTGCTGCAGGCCCGCAACCGCCTGGTGGCGGAAGGACGCTTCGACGGGCTGAAGACCGCCATCCTGGCCGAAGGCATGGCCGTGGCCGCGGCCGAGGGGGTCGAGGTCAAGGTCGACGCCGCCTTCGTCAACCGCTTCGTCACCTCCGACAACATGACCTCCATGCTCCAGGACTTCCGCCGCGGCCGTCCGAGCGAGATCGACTTTCTCAACGGCGCCATCGCCGGGCTGGGAGAAAAATACGGCTTGCCGGCGCCGGTCAACTCCTTCATTACCAACCTGGTCAAGGCCCTGGAGGCGCTGCGGCGCGAGCGCGGGCCGCAGGGTTTCCCGGAAGCCTAGGGCGGCCGCCGGCCGCGGCAAAACGGTCTCAGGCCTTGGCAAAATCAATGAAGCCTTTTTCCACGTCGGTGGAAAGCAGCCGGACGCGCAAGCGGTCGCCGACTTTGAGCCGCTGACCCCCGCGCACCAGCTTGCCTTCCACCGGGGGATTTTTGATGCGCACCCATGTCCCCTTGTCCGAGCTGCCCGTGACCAGGGCGGAAAACAAACAGCCGCGCTGGTCTTCCAGGAGTTCGGCCGCAGCGCATTTCTTCACCTGGCGCTCCACCTTGTTGGCCGCGTCCTCCTGCTGGGTGCAACGAACGGCCAGGGACTGCAATTGCGGCAGGGAATAAGCTTTTTTTTCCGCTCCGGCCAGCCCCCCAAGGGGACGGGCGCAGCCGCCCAGCGCGGCTTTCAGCAGGCGCTGGGTCACCAGGTCGGGGTAGCGCCGGTTGGGGGCGGTGGAGTGGGCATAATGATTCAGGGCCAGGCCGAAATGGCCCTCGGGGATCCTGCCGCCGGGCAGGACATGGTATTCGCCGCGGCCGATCAGCTTGATCACGGCCAGGGACAGGTCGGTAAAGGCGTCGGGCCGGGCCTGGCGCGCCTTGCGCAAAAAACCGGACAAAGCTTTGGCGTCTGGATCCGCAGGCAAATGCGAGTGATACGTAGCGGCCAGCTCAACGATCCGCGGCCAGCGCTCGGGTTCCCGCACCACCCGGCTGAAAACCGGCAACCCCCTGGCGGCCAAAAAAGCGGCCGTTGACTGGTTGCAGGCCACCATCAATTCCTCGATGATCCTTTCGGCCCGGTTCTGCCGGCGGCTGACGATCCGCTTCACCCGGCCGTCGGCCGCCATTTCGATCCGGGTTTCCAAGGTCGCGAATTCCAGGGCGCCGGCGGCCATGCGCACCCGGCGCAGCAGCCGGGCCAGGCGGTCCTGCGTCTCCACCTGCAGGCGCAGCTCCTTTTCCCGGGCCAGCGGCCCGGGGGCTCCGGCTTTTCCCTCCAGCCAAACGGCAACGGCATCATAGCAAAGCTTGGCCTTGTTTTGCACCAGGGCGGGGAAGATGCGGCGGCCGGTGATCTGGCCGTCCGCGCTGATGCGCATCTCCACCACCATGGCGCGGCGGCTTTTCCCCGCCAGCAGCGAGGTCAGATCATAGGAGAGGCGGTCGGGAAGCATGGGAAAATTCTTCACCCCGGTGTAGACCGAGGTGGTGTTGACCCTGGCGGCCACGTCGATGGGGGAATGGGCGCCGACATAGACGTCGACGTCGGCCACCGCCACCAGCAGCCGATATTCCTTATCCTCAGGAAATGCGACTTCCAGCTGGTCCAGATCCAGAGAATCGTCGTTGTCGATGGAAGTCCAGGGCAAATCGCGCAAATCGGCCAGGCGGCCGGACTTGTCCGGGACCGCACCCAGGTCGCGGCAGCGATCGGCCTGCTGGCGGGCCGGCGCCGGAAAATCGACGATCAGGCCTTTCTCGCGCATCGCGCGCCGGGCGATGGTTTCAAGATCAGGGGCCATGAAGGTACGAGAAGGTTTTCTTTCTTTTGCCATGTCTCTGGTCCCGCGATTGCCGCAACCGCGGAAAATCAACTGTACCTGTTTCCGCCGGCAAAAGCAAGCGTTCGCCCGTTTGCCGTTACTTCATTTTTCACAGCCGCTGAAGGCGGCAGCCCTGTCTCCATTCAACCGCCGGCGACATCTTGAAAATGCGCCGCAGCCAAACGGTCCAGCTCCATCCAGACAGGCTCTTGCCCCAGGGCATAGGCGGCGGCGAGCGGCTCCTGCCATCCGCCCGTCCGATAATCCTCGGCCAGAAGCTTTTTCAACAGTCCAGGCCGGGTTTCCTCCAGGAAGCGCACCCGCCAGTAGCCCAGGACGTAATAGCGGATGATCTCCTCACGGTGGGTGGCGGAGAAGGCGGGGTACTTCCGGCGATAGGATGAAGCGGGGACATTGGCCAGGGAGGCGGCGGTCCCGGCGCGCACAGTTGGTTTTCCCCGCAGCCGGTCCACCATGACCATGGCCAGTCCTTCGTTCAGCCAGGCCGGCAGTTTCAAGTGTACGGTGCAGGCGTGGGTCAGTTCGTGGCAGGTCACGTGGCGGATTTTTTCCTCCATGTTCTCCTCGGGAAGGAAGATCAGTTCACCCAGGCTCCGGTCCCCGGACCGGATCAGCCGCGGCGGCTTGATCCCCACCGCCAGCCGCCGTCCGTAGCGCTGCATCCAGCCGCCGGCAGCCCGCCAGATCCGCCTGACGCGCAAGGCCCAAAAGGGAAAGGTGAGTCCCAGCAGCGGGAGCCAGGGCCAGGGTGCGGAGTGAAAGAGAAAGTGCGGCCATGACTTCATCACGTAGACGCGCAAATCGCCGCGCGGAGCCAGCTCCCAGTCATCACGGATGCGGCGGACGCTTTCCTCCGCTGCGCGACCGATCCATGCGGCCGCATCGTCGTCGGATTTTTCAAAGAACAGGGTCATCTGCTGAATTTTTTTCTTCTCCATATTTTTTATTATAATACCTAGGGACTTTTTTGAAAAATGCCAATAAACGTCCTGCTTTCTCCCTGCCGGTCGCTTCCGCTCCTGGTAGGCGGAAGGTTCTTTGGGATCAGTTCTGGCGGCCTTCGATCGCTCCCAGCAGAATCGCTCCGGCAATGCCTAGACGGTGGTCAAACAGCGAGCGCGTATCGCCTGAAAAATCCACGTTAAGTTTGAGCACAAATGGGTTGAAATTCTGCTTATAGACGCATACCGTTGTCTCCTGCATCTCGGCATGATAGGTTTGCGGGATCAGGTTGGTGAGAAAACGGCGCAGCAGGGCCTTCAATAGCGAATCTTCGCGGATCACACCGATTTCGCGGTCGCTGCCATCCATGATGAACCATTCGTCACGCAAAATCGATTTCAGTCCCTTGCGTTTAAACACGCCGATTTTTTCCTGAGTTTTGGCATCCAACACATCGTAGGCCGATGAAAAATCGATGATCTGCCTGGCTTTGATCAATAGTAGTTCTTCGGTCATGTTTTCGTCACGATAGAGGCGGATGTCCTCACGCAGTTTGAACGCCTTCATCTTGGAGAAAAAAACCAGATTGCCCGCCGGGTCAAAAATATGGAACTTGGCCCCGGCCAGAGTGAATACTTTGCGGCGTACCAAGTACTGGTTGTGTTGAAAAACCGTATTCTGCATTTTAACCTTCCTGGCAACCATTATAGCATTTTTCCCCTTACTTTTTTCTGGGGGGGGAACAAACGGCCGTTCCCGATTGTCCTTCATGGCTAACGCGAGCCTCCCAGCCGGGATAATCGCGAGGAGCAGGGAGCCGCCGCGCGTTTTGACCGGATCGGGCGGAAAGCGAGCGGGCACCCGTTCTGGCCGGTTGAACCTTTTCTTGCAATCGGCTTATGCTTGTCTTACAATTCATTTAATTCAACATGGGAGCACCCTTCATGGAATGCAAAAAAGACCAAAACCTTGAAAACTGCAGCTGCTCATACGATCCCTGCCCGCGGAAGGGGAATTGCTGCGATTGCCTGGCGTACCATCTCAGGAAGCGTGAACTGCCGGGATGCTGCTTCAGCCGGGAGGCGGAACGTACTTATGACCGGTCATTCGAACATTTTGCCCGGCTGGTCATGAAATAAAATTCAGAAATAAAAGCGCTTCGCGAACCGCCGCGAAGCCTGGCAGACGGCCCGGGCCGGATGTGCGGGCTTAGCGGCCGAGCAGGATAAAAACACCGGACACAATGGCCAGGATCGCCATGATCAGGGACAAACCCTCAAAGTTCAAATGGAGCAAAGGGATCAGCCCGGTCAGGATGAGCCAGATGCCCAGCAGGATCATCCCCAGGTTCTTGGTTATTCTGAATCTGCTCATTTTGTCAACCTCCTTTTTGCCCTTGCTTCTCCTGTTCTTGACTGGCCTTTTTTGAGAGAACCGGGAGAAGCTACTTTTTTTTAGCAATTTTCATGCCAGAGTCTCTCCGTTGTTTCAGAAAGTCAGGGAATCGAGTCCTCCCGGGAAAAAGCCGGAAATTCAAGCGGCCGGCGATGCCATGCCCCGATTTGGACAAAGCGAACCGCT
>JADFDP010000085.1 GCA_018262835.1 Candidatus Aminicenantota bacterium | reverse complement strand
AACCCGTCCGGGGTGGTGTCGTTGCCGGTGATCTGCAGCTCGTCCTCGATGGTTCCGGCGATGCGCTCCGAACCGTTGACGTGGCAGGCGGTGCCGTCGCAGATCTTGATCAGGTATTTGCCCAGGGGCTTGAGGCGGAACTGCGAGTAAAAAGTGATGACCCCGTAGATCTCGGCGGCCGGGATGCCGACAATTTCGCTGATCTGGTCGATCGCTGGAGCCGGGATGTAGCCGTAGGTGTCCTGGGCCGCCTGCAAGAGGGGTATCAGGGCTCCCTTCTCCCCCTCGTAGTTCCACAGGTCGACCTTGAATCCGGACAGGCCGTTCTTTGACTGTTGCGCTTTCAGTTTGTCGTGGGCTTTCATGCCCCCATTATCTTATATTTTTGCTTACATTTCAAATAGTTTGATGATCGGTGATTCCTTGATACGGAGCACGCCGTCCAGCGGCTTGATCTTGTTCTGGATGTTGCGGTCGATCTCGGCGAAGCTCGTTCCCTGCATGAGCAGGACGATGTCATACTTGCCCTTGGCGCAGTCGCATGAAACAACCTGCTCGTTGACATACAGGGTGGGATAGATGGTTTCCAGTTTTTCTTTTTCTATTTCCAGGAACACGTACGAGGAAGCGCTTTTCCAAAAATTCGCGTTGCTGACGGTTTCGGGGTTCCCCTTTTCCCGTCCCAGGGCCTTGTCCACCGTGCCGATGATGTTGCTGACGCTTTCAGGCAGGAGCGGGGTTTCCACGGGCATGAAGCAGATGTCTTTCACGCCGGGCAGCTTTTTTATTTTGTCGTCGACCATGTGGTGCAGTTCGCCCAGGTTATCCGCCTGCAGCAGCAGGGCCATGTCGAAATCGCCCTTGATGGCATCGCAATACAATACGTGATCCATGAAATACATTTCCTGGTACGCATCGGTCAGATTGGCGGATTCGGAAAAATTCAGCAGGACATAAGCGCTGACGGCTTTTTTTTCGCCCATTTCCGCGGTTTCCTTTTCCGCCACGGCGGTTGCCGGGACCTTTTCGGGAATTTCGGCGAAAATTTTCGTCAGCTCGTCAACGGTGAACGGTTTTTCCAAATAAGCGTCGGCCTTTTCCGACCTGGCGTCCGCAGCAGTGCTTTCGCTGCCATAGCCGGTGATGACAACCACGGGCAATTCGGGATAATTGAATTTGATCACCTTGAGCAGCTTGATGCCGTCGATGTCGGGCAGGCGGACATCGATCACGACATAATTCAGGTCGGACTTCTTCTGCCTGAACAGTTCCAGGGCCTTCAGGCCGGTCATGCCGTTTTCACAGAGTTCGGTTTCATATCCCTTTTGCAGCAGTCCCAAGGAAAGGCTGCGCCGCAGGGAAGCCTCGTCGTCGATCAACAATACTCTTTTTTCATTCATTATATTCTCCTTCAATAATTTTAATTTCCGGGAGCTTTTGTGCGCCCGACAATCTATAAGCAATAGCCATGCCAAATCGACAATCATGATTGGATAAGCTTTTTGGAATTTTCGATTGGTTTTGTCTCAATCGGGATTGTTCGTTTTTTTTGCGTTTTTGCCTGAAAAGGCTTTGCCAGACTTGCTTTGCAGGAAACGTCAAAATATTTGACACTTTACGAACCCGCGTATATCGTATCGGGGGCATGGTTTTGCCATGACAATTTATTTAATATATAATTTGTTTCCGATTTGCTGCTGCGGCCGGTTGCAAATTGAAAACTCTAAAAGGCGTTTCGGGCCACAGTAGAAATGTGTTTGGCCGGATTGCTTTTTAACGGGCAGTTTGCTACTGTTGGATAAACTTGGGAGGACTTGTACATGAACAAGATCGTCCGGAAGGAAATGCTGTCAGAAAATGTGGTGAAGCTGGTCGTCGAATCTCCGCAGATCTCCCAGAAGCAGAGCCCGGGACAATTCGTCATCATCCGTACCGACGACAGGGGCGAGCGCATCCCGCTGACCATCGCCGACGCCGACAGGAAAAACATGACCATCACCCTGATCATTCAAAAGGTCGGGACCTCTTCGCACAAGCTGGCCAACCTGGAGCCCGGGGATTCGCTGCTGGACGTGTCCGGCCCACTGGGCCGGCCTACCCATATCGAGAAGGTCGGCACCGTCGTCGCCTGCGGCGGCGGCGTAGGAATCGCTCCGCTTTACCCCATTGCCCGGGCCTTGAAGGAAGCCGGCAACAAGCTGATCACTGTTCTCGGGGCCCGCAACCGGGAATTGCTGATCCTGGAAAAAGAGATGGCCGCGTTCGCCGACGAGATGATCGTCATGACCGATGACGGTTCTTACGGAGAAAAAGGATTGATCACCGCCGGAATCGAAAAAGTGCTGATGCGCGAGCCGGTACAGCTGGCCGTGGCCATCGGTCCGGCGATAATGATGAAATTCGTCTCCCTGCTGACCAAGAAATACAATGTCCCCACCATCGCCAGCTTAAACACCATCATGGTCGACGGGACCGGGATGTGCGGAGCCTGCCGGGTCACGGTGGGCGGCAAGACGAAATTTGTCTGCGTCGACGGTCCGGAATTCGATGCCCATGAAATAGACTATGACGAGATGATCAAGCGCCTGAATACCTACAAGAAAGAGGAACAGCTTTCTTATGACGGTTATCTGAAATCGTTGGCTTGAAGGAGACGCACCATGCCTGTCAATTTCCAGGAATTGAGCGCCGACAGAAACCAGGAATGGCGGAATGAATTGAGGAAGAGCATCACTGCCAAGGAAAGGGGCAACCTGTCCCGGGTGAAAATGCCGGAAATGGGCCCCATGGAGAGGATCCTGGGCTTCATGGAAGTCAATGTGGGCTTGAATGAAGAGGCGGCCGTGCAGGAATCGCGGCGCTGCCTGGATTGCTCCACCCCGTCTTGCGTTTCCGGCTGCCCGGTAAATATCAATATTCCGGGGTTCATCAAATTGATCGAGAAAAAGGATTTCATCGGGGCGGCCAGAAAATTAAAGGAAACCAATGCCCTGCCCGCCGTGTGCGGCCGGGTCTGCCCGCAGGAGATCCAGTGCGAGGCCCAGTGCATCTATCATAAAATGAAAAAAGCGCCGGTGGCCATCGGTTATCTCGAACGGTTCGCCTCGGATTGCGAGCGCCTGGCCGGAAACATCTCCATCCCGGATATCCCGCAAGGCAACCAGGTCCAAGTGGCGGCCATTGGTTCAGGGCCGGCCAGCTTGACCTTTGCCGGGGAAATGGCGAAACGCGGCTACCGGGTGACCGTCTATGAGGCCTTGCATGAACTTGCCGGGGTTCTGAGTTACGGCATTCCCGAATTCCGCTTACCCAAAAGCATCGTCCGTTCGGAAATCGCCTATCTGGAGAAACTGGGAGTAGTGTTTGAAAGGAATGTGGTCGTCGGCAAGACCATGACCCTTGAGGACATGAAAAAACAGGGTTTCCAGGGATTTTTCATCGGCAGCGGAGCCGGATTGCCGAAATTCATGCATATCCCCGGTGAAAACGCCATCGGCATTTATTCGTCCAATGAATACCTCACCCGGGTGAATCTCATGAAGGCATATCAATTCCCCCATTATGATACCCCAATTGTGAGGGGCAAAAGGGTGGCCGTAATCGGCGGGGGAAATACGGCCATGGATTCGGTCAGGACCGCCGTTCGCCTGGGCGCCGAGAAAGCCATGATCGTTTACCGCCGCTCCGAGCAGGAAATGCCGGCCCGCATCGAGGAGATCCACCATGCCAAAGAGGAGGGGGTCGAGTTTTTGAACTTGACCAACCCGGTTGAATACCTGGTCGATGCCGCCGGACGGGTCAAGCAGATGAAAGTTCAAAAAATGGGCCTGGGTGCCGCTGATGATTCGGGGCGCAGGCGCCCGGTCGTGGTCCCCGGTTCCGAATACCTGATCGATGTGGATACCGTGGTGGTGGGCGTGGGCACCGACCCCAACCCCCTGATCCCGAGGACCATTCAGGGGCTGGAAGTCACGAAATGGGGCACCATCGTGGTCAACGAGGAAACCATGCAAACCGCCGTGCCGGAAATTTTTGCCGGCGGCGACATCGTCCGCGGCGGGGCGACCGTCATCCTGGCCATGGGCGACGGCAAAAAAGCGGCGGAGTCCCTGCATGCTTATATACAGAGTCCGGCCCGCGCTCCGCGCTGACAGGCTGACGATGCGGATTTACTCCGGCTCTGTTGGGTCTGGCTGAGGCTGGTATTCGACTTTTGCCAGGGTCAGTCCCTTGGCTGGGGCCGTCTGCCCGGCCCGGCGGCGGTCCTTGGCCGCGAATATGGCAGGTATTTCATCGGCCTGGATTTTTCCCTTGCCGACATCGATGAGGGTTCCCACCATGTTGCGCACCATATAGCGCAAAAAACTTTTGCCGCGCACGGTGAAGAGGATCTCATTGTTCTTGACCTGCATCTTGAACAGGTCGATTTCGCGGGCTCTCTTTTTGCCTGGTTCGTCAGATGTGAACGAAGAGAAATCCTTGGCGCCGACAAAATGCTTGGCGGCTTTGCGCATGGCCTTTACGTCCAGTGGGAAGGGGATGTGCAGGGCGAAGCGCTGGCTGAACGGAGACTGCACCTGGCCGGTGAATATGCGGTAAACATAGGTCTTGCTGTGGGCACCGAAACGGGCGTTGAACGACTTGTCCATGAGCTCGCACTCCATGATGCGGATATCCTTGGGCAGCAGCGAGTTCAGCGCTCTCTTCAGGGATTCGGGTTCGATGGCGATGGGCAGGTGAAAGTTGGCGGTCAAGCCGCTGGAGTGCACGCCGGCGTCGGTCCTGGAGCTGCCCGTGACCAGGACCTGTTTCTTGGCGATAATTTTCAAGGTTCGGATTAATTCAGCCTGAATGGTCGGGTATTCGGGACGCTGGAATTGCCAGCCGTAATATTCCGTGCCGTCGAAATAAACAACCACTCGGTAGTTGTTGGTCATCTAGCTGTTTATCCTTTATCTCGGCTGCTGAAAATAGGCGATGATCTGCTGCATGGCCGCTTGTGGAGATTCCACCGCGGTCATGCCGGGGATGTCCCAGGTTTCGATGCCAAAAACCTTTTTGCCGTATACCTGGGTGTAGGCGATTTCAGAGAGCGTGCCGTAGGCGCCGTCGATCGCCACCAAAACATCGGAGTTCAACACCACCAGTGCGTTGCGCAGGTACCCCAATCCGGTGGGGATGGCAATGTCAGTGAAGGGGTTGCTTTCCTGGGCCGATTTTCCCGGTAGAATGCCAATGACCCATCCCCCTCTGGCCTTGGCTCCTTTGGCCGAGGCTTCCATGACCCCCTTCAATCCTCCGTTGACCAGCAAAAAGCCGTTTTCGGCGATCAATTGTCCCAAGGTTTCGGCGATTTGCAAATGCCGGACAGACGGAGAACTCCCCCCGATGATGCCTATTCTTTTTTTTAAAGCAAACCCGCCGCCAGTTTGCGTTTTCAAACTGTTTGGCTGCGTTAAACGGCTTTTTTGATTTTGCCGGAGCGGATGCAAGCGGTGCAAACCCGCAGGGATTTGTTTTCCCCGTCAACCACGACCTTGATTTTCTGCAGATTGGGTTCCCAGCGTCGATTGGTCATTTTATGAGAATGGCTGACATTGTGGCCATATACCGGCTTTTTCCCGCAGATTTCACATATTTTTGCCATGGCAGAATCCTCCTTTTCGAGTGTAGGTCGTATTTTACACTTTTTTGCAGACAAATGCAATTGTTGGATATCTTTTAAGCGATGGGGTAGCGGATTGTCGCAAAGGTTTTGAAAAGGCAGATCACCGGATTGCCAGGGAATCTGCGGCCAGGTATTTTTCACTGGTCTTGTGCTGAAAAAAACTCAGCTGAAAAAAAAGTAACGGGCCCCCTGCAAAATGGCCAGGGTGTAGAATCCGGCAAGCACGTCATCGGTCATGATGCCGATGCCGCGGGGCAGGGCTTCGCTTTTATTGATCGGGAAGGGTTTTGCAATGTCGAAGATGCGAAAAAGAAAAAAAGCGGCGATATAAAACCCCGCCTGCCGGGGCAGGAGCCAGAGGCTGACCAATTGGCCGGCCACTTCATCGATGACGCATTGGCGCGGGTCGTGTTTTTGATAATGCTTTTCGCAAATACCGGCAGCCGGGATGCCGATGGCGTATACCACCGCCGTGATCATGGCCAGCAAAGCAAAAGGCAAGGCCGACAGCGGGGTGAAAAATACGATCGCTGCGGTCAGCAGTGATGCCCAGGAGCCCGGGGCAACCGGCAAGAGGCCGGCTCCGAAAAAGGTGGCCACCGCGATTCCGACTTTCTTCATGATTTTTCTCCGTGCAGCATTTCGTTCTGGAAACCGTTGATCCTGACTGAAAACACCGGGCCACCTTCGTTGAACTTGTTTTTCACTTCGCAATGGCCGTCGACTTCCGGCGCCTGCGCCCAAACGCGGCCGATGGTGCTGTCGTGGGTCCAGGGAGCCAGTGGTAAAAAATCCAAGGTCTGCCCGACCAAGCTCCGATTGAATTTTTGCATGTTCTGATCCGAAACATTCAGAAGCCTGTTTTTTCGGTTTTCGAGGGTTTGCGGGTTTTTGCGGTTGGGCAGTTTGAAACTGGCGGTGTTTTCTTCAGGTGAAAAGGCGAATGCACCGATCCGTTCCAGCCTGGCTTCGGCAGCAAAATCAAGCAATTGCTTGAAATCGTCCTCGCTTTCACCGGGGAATCCGACGATGAAGGTGCTGCGCAGGACGGCATCCGGGAACCTTTTTCTGATATCATGTACCAGGCTCAGGTTTTTCTCATAACTGCCGCCGCGGTTCATTTTTTTCAATACGCGAGCCGAAACATGCTGGAAGGGAAGATCAAAATAGGGCAGGACCGAAGGCCGGGAAAAACCGTCCAGAATTTCCGAAGTCACTTCTTCGGGCATCAGGTAAAGGACGCGCAGCCAGAGGAATCCCAGCCTGGATACTTCCCTTAACAGGGCCGGCAGCTGCGAAGGCATGCCCTTGTCTTTCCCGAAACAGGTGGAATTCTGGGATATGAGATTCAATTCTTCCACGCCTCTTTTTTTCAGCGTTTCGGCTTCCTTCAATATGGAAGCGATCGTTCGGGAGCGGAACGGCCCGCGGATCTGCGGGATGGAGCAGAAACCGCAGGTCATGTTGCAGCCTTCGGAAATTTTGATGAAGGAGGAATTGGGGGTGGTAAAAGACTGGCGCCGGTGCTGGTCGGTATAAAGAAAAAGCTTTTGGTCGGGATAGTCCGCGGGCCGGCCGGCGGCGATGGCGTCAGCCAATTCCTCGATATCGTTGACGCCCCAGAGGATGTCGGCCTGGTTGAAGGTGACTTTCAATTCCCGATGATAGCGCTGGATCAGGCAGCCGAAAACGGCCAGCCTTTTTATCTCGGATTTTTCCTTTTTTTCCAAGGCGGTCAGGATTTCCTCGATGCTCTCCTCTTTGGCGTCGCGGATAAAGCCGCAGGTGTTGATGACCAGCCAGTCTGGATTTTCATATTCGGAAACGATCTCCATTCCCCTTTCCTTCAGCATCCCGGCCAGCACTTCGCTGTCCACCGTGTTCTTGAAGCAGCCCAGGCTGACAAACGATACGGTCGGGCCCGCAGGTTTTTTGTTTTTTTTCATGGAAATGATTTTTATCCTGGTTTAAATTTTATTGTAGCAAAACCCGGCCATGAAGGCAAATTCACAGCCCCGGTTTATTTGTTAAACATAAGATTTTTATTGATTGACGAAGGCATTTTTCTGTGATATACAAACTGTGCATTACTGTCCGCAAAGGAGGAATATATGAGCGTTTCAAGTCAGAAATCACAGGGTAAAAAGTACAAGATCGCCTGGCTGCCCGGCGACGGCATCGGCATCGAAGTTCTGGAAGCGGCAAAGATCGTCCTGGATAAACTGCAATTGCATGCCGAGTACATCCATGGGGACATCGGCTGGGAGTTCTGGTGCAAGGAGGGCGACGCCTTCCCGCGGCGCACCATCGACCTGCTCGGGAACGTCGATGCGGCCATGTTCGGAGCCATCACCTCCAAGCCGGTCAAGGCGGCCGAGGCCGAACTGGTGCCGGAACTCAAAGGCAAGGGAATGATCTACCGCTCCCCCATCGTGCGCATGCGCCAGCTTTTCGACCTGTATACTTGTTTGCGGCCTTGCAAGGCCTACCCCGGCAACCCGCTCAATTACAAGACCGAGATTGACCTGGTCGTCTTCCGTGAAAACACCGAGGGGCTTTACTCCGGCGTCGAGTTTAATCCCATGCCCCAGGAATTGAAGGACACCCTGCTGAAGATCTCCAAACCGTTCGCCGCGTTCAAGGACATCGCGCTGGATCAATTCGCCCTGACTTGCAAGATCAACACCAAGAAGGGCTCGGAACGGATCGTGAGGGCGGCCTTCGAGTACGCCAAAAAATACGGACGCAAGAAAGTAACCGTCATCCACAAGGCCAATGTCGTGCGCGCCACGGAAGGGCTGTTCCTGGAAATCGCCAAAGAGGTGGCCAAGGACTATCCCGGCATCCATTGCGATGACGCCAACGTCGACGCCATCTGCATGTGGCTGCTCAAGAACCCCATGAACTACGAGGTGCTGGTCGCCACCAACCTTTTTGGCGATATCATCTCCGATCTCTGCGCCCAGATGGTTGGCGGCCTGGGTTTCGGCTGCTCGGGGAACATCGGCGAGAAGCTGGCGGTTTTCGAACCCACCCATGGCTCGGCCCCGAA
>JADFDP010000084.1 GCA_018262835.1 Candidatus Aminicenantota bacterium | reverse complement strand
CTCATCGCCACCCTGATCGGCCTGCGCCATCCCCCGATTTTTGAAGATGAAAAACTCGATGGCAAAAGAAAAGCCCTGGCCGCTGTCGTTTTGATGATCTTTCTGCTCTCTTTCACTCCGGCCCCCCTGTCCTTGTCCCGCTAAATCCGGCTTTGAAAATGGGCGGCGGCTGTGCTATGATTTCTCGATGAAAAGGGCTTTCGATCGCTATATCCTCAAGGAAATCGCTTCTCCGTTTGCCATCGGCCTGCTGGTCTACACTTTTACCCTGCTCATCAACCAGATCCTTCTCCTTTCCAAAACGCTGATCGCCAAAGGGGCGACCCTGGGAACGGTTTTCAAGATCCTCTTGTACCTGCTGCCCGACCTGCTCTCTTTTACCATCCCCATGGCCACCCTGATGGGCGTGCTGGCCGGGATGAGCCGCCTGAGTTCCGACTCCGAGATCGTGGCTTTCCGGACCATGGGCATCTGCAACCGCCGGGTGCTGAAACCGGTGCTGCTGTTTTCGCTGGCCACCTGGCTTGTTTCTTCCTGGCTGATCATGTTCCTGGCCCCGGAAGCCAACTACCGCTTCAGCAAGCTGCATACCGGCGTGGTGCTTTCACAGACGATCTCCGGGATCAAGCCCGGGATATTTTACCAGGACCTGCCGTTCTACAGCCTTTATTTCCACGACCAGGACCGCGGCGGCGAATGGCGGGATGTTTTCCTGTGTTCCATGAAAAACCCGGAGGAAGATACGCTGATCTTCGCCCAAAAAGGCAGGTTCATCTACAAGCAGTTTCAAAAGGACAACTTCATCGTCCTGTTTAACGGCGTGGTCCATAAATTCAAAAAAAAAGAGCCGGCCAAGTATTCCCTGACTTTTTTTTCCCAGAAAACAGAAAAGATCGACAATTTGGTCACCATCCGCCAGACACGGCGCAGCACCCAGCTGGTGTTTCCCGAGCTTTTACGCAAATTGCGCGCCGATCCGCGTGACGTGCTCTTAAGCCTTGAATTTCACAAAAAATTCGCCCTGCCGTTCGCCTGTCTGGCTCTCGGCTTCCTGGGCATGTCGCTGGGCATTTCCACCCGCAAGGGCGGCAAGACCAGCGGCTTTGTCATCTCGCTGGGGATCATCTTCATTTACTACGTGATGATGACGGCCGGGCGCAACCTGATCCTGAAAAAGATCATCACCCCGTTCTGGGGCTCATGGGCGCCCACTCTCTTTCTGGTGGCCATCGGCATTTGGCTTTATCGTTTTTCGGTCCGGGAAAAAGAGATCAATTGGGAAAAATTTTTCGCTTTGCGCTGGCTGGGTCTGAGGCGCCCGGAGTCGACCCGGGTTGTTTCCGGCAGTTCAAAAAAATCTTTTTATTTGAGCTGGAATCCTTTCAAAATACTCGACCGCTATGTGCTGCGGCGAATGTTCATGATTTTTTTTCTGGTTTTTTCCTCCCTGCTGCTGGTTTTTTATATCATCAATATCCTGGAATTGATCGACAATGTCATTGAAAATAAAATCCCTTTTTCCTATGTCTTGAAGTACGACTTTTATGCCACTCCGGAAATTGTCACCATTATCCTGCCCATTTCCATATTGACCGCCGTACTGCTCACTTTTTCCCTGATGAGCAAGAACAACGAGGTGGTTGCGGTCCAGGTCAGCGGCATCAGCCTGTTCCGCCTGGCGCTGCCGGCGGTTTTTTTTGGTCTGTTTTTGTCGCTGGCCACTTTTGTCATCCAGGAAAATATCCTCCCCGAAGCCAACCGGCAGTCGGCCAGGATGCTGGACGTGATCCACAAGCGCAAATCGTATGCCGACATCGAGTTTGCCAGGAACTGGGTCCTGGGCCGGGAGAACCAGATCTATTTTTATAACTTTTATGAAAAACGCAACAAGCGTTTTATCAATTTCAATATTCTTTACCTGGACCGGGGATTTCAGTTGCGCCGGCGCATCTCGGCCCGTTCCGCCTCGTGGCAGGGAGAAAATTCTCTGCGGCTCAACAATGGCTTTGTCAGGAGTTTTAAAGATAATTTCCCCTCAAACCAGCGGCTTTTCAAGAAAATGCGGCTGCAAATCAGCGAAAACCAGGATTATTTTTCCCAAAAAATAAAGTTCTCCGGCGCCATGAACAGCCGCGAGCTGAAAGAATATATCCGTTTTTTGCAGAAAAATCGCAGCGATCCCCTGCGTTTCCAGGCCCAGCTCTACAACAATTATGCTTTCCCTTTTTCGTCGCTGGTCATGGTCTTCATCGCCATCCCTTTTTCGTTCCTGATGGGAAACCGCGGGGCTCTTTTCGGCATCGGCATCGCCGTGGGCATTTCCATGATCTATTGGGGAGTGCTGGGCATTTCTGGTTCCATCGGCGCCACCGGCGTATTTTCGCCGCTGCTTTCGGCCTTCTTTCCCCTGGTCCTCTTTTCAATTCTTTCCGGGATCTTGTTCCTGAAGATCAAGACCTGAGCAACTGGGAAACGGGGCAAAATCGCTCCCGTGTTCCCAAATACCCCTAATTATGATAAAATTTAGCATCTTGAAGTTCCATCTGAAATAACCGAGGTGAAGCATGGAGAAGGAAGAATTAAAGGCCAACCAGGACGCCATGGAGCGGCGTGGTAAAAAGAAGCCGTCACCAAAAAAGAACAAGCTGACCCTGGTGCCCTTGTATTGCAAGGGCTGCGGCCTGTGCGTGGACATATGCCCCACCGGCACCCTGCAGCTGTATGATGACCCCAAGAACAAATTCGGCACTTCGGTGAAGATCGACGCTCCGGATTTCTGCATCGGCTGCAAGATGTGCGAGCTGCAGTGCCCGGATTTCGCCATATTCGTCAACTACGAGGAAGAGAAGAAGGAAGGTGGCAAATGAGCCAGCGCAAGGTACTGCAGGGCAACATCATCGTGGCCAAGGCGGCGCTGGCGGCCGGTTGCGATTTCTTCGCCGGCTATCCCATCACCCCTTCCTCGGAGATCGCCCAGTACATGTCCAAGGAAATGCCGAAAATGGAGCGGACCTTCATCCAAATGGAGGACGAGATCGCTTCTCTGGGCGCCTGCATCGGCGCCTCCCTGGCCGGGAGAAAGCCGCTGACGGCGACCTCCGGCCCGGGCTTCTCCCTGATGCAGGAGCACATCGGCATGGCGGTCATGGCCGAGGTGCCGGTGGTGATCGTCAACGTCATGCGCGGCGGCCCCTCGACCGGCATGCCCACCAAGCCGGCCCAGGCCGACATGATGCAGGCGCGCTGGGGCACCCACGGCGACCACCCGATCATCGCCCTGTACCCGGCTTTTTCCGACGAGATCTTCAGCGAGACCGTGCGCGCCTTCAACCTGGCCGAAAAATACTGGAACCCGGTGATCCTGCTCCTGGACGAGGTCCTGGGCAAGGCGCACATGGACGTGGAGATCCCCGAGCCCGGCAGCTACGAGGTGTTCTGGGAAAAGACCCACGAGATCAAGGACCTGAACATCTACGACCGCAAGCTCGGCGAGAACCCGCCGCGCATCGATTTCTTCCACGGCTACCCGATCCATATCGACAGCCTGGAGCACGACGCCCACGGCTGGCCCTCGTTCGACGCCAAGACGGTCGACAAGATGCAGAAGCTGCGCATGCAGAAGATCTACCAGAACCTGGACGACATCATCAAGTACAAGGAATACTTCATGGACGACGCCGAGGTCATGGTCTTCAGCTTCGGCATCTCGGCGCGCGGCGCCCTGGCCGCGGTCAAGACGGCCCGCGAGCAGGGCATCAAGGCCGGGCTGTTCCAGGCCCTGACCATCTGGCCTTTCCCGCGCGCCGCCCTGCAGGAGCGCTTCAAGAAGACCAAGAAGGTCCTGACCGTGGAGATGAACATGGGGCAGATGAAATACGAGGTGGAGCGCATCGCGCCCTGCGACGTGGAGAAGCAGACGCTGCTGCGCGCCAACGGCATGCCGTTCTCTCCCGCCGAGGTCCTGGACGCCATCAAGGAGTTCGCCAAATGAGAGACTACGAAAAATACATCCGCTACCGCACGTTTCCCACCCCCTGGTGCCCCGGCTGCGGCGACGGCGTCATCCTCAAGTCCATCGCCATGGCCTTCGCCGAGCTGAACCTCGATCCCGACGACATCGTGGTGGTGGCCGGCATCGGCTGCTCCGGCCGCATGCCCACCTACTTCAACACCAACACCCTGCACACCACCCACGGCCGCGCCCTGACCTTCGCCACCGGCATCAAGCTGGCCAAGCCCGAGAAGCTGGTGGTGGTCATCTCCGGCGACGGCGACGCGACCGCCATCGGCGGCAACCACCTGATCCACGCCGCCCGGCGCAATATCGGCATCAAGATGATCCTGATCAACAACGGCATCTACGGCATGACCGGCGGCCAGGTCTCGCCGCTGACGCCGCCCAAGTTCTTCACCGAGACCACCCCCTACGGCAACATCGAGCCGCATTTCAACGTGCGCGAGCTGCTGACTGCGGCCAAGGCCACGTTCGTGGCCCGCGAGACGGTCAACCGCCTGATGCAGCTGAAGCAGGTGATCAAGAAATCGTTCCAGCACAAGGGCTTCTCGGTGGTGGAGGTGATGAGCAACTGCCACGTCAACCTGGGCCGGCGCAACAAGATGAAGAGCCCGCTGGTGATGACCAAGTACATCCGCGACATCACCATGAACATGGCCGACTTCGAAAAGCTCCCGCCTGAGGAGCAGGCGCCGAAATACCCGCTGGGGATCTTCGTGCAGGACACGCAGCGGCTGGAATACACCGACCTCTATTACAACCACATCGTTCCCGTGGCCCAGCAGACGGGCGTCCAGGGGGAAAAATGAAGAAATACGAGATACGCTACGGAGCCGTCGGCGGCCAGGGCATCATCACCGCCGGCGCCCTGCTGGTGGACATCGCCGTGGAGATGGAGAACAAGTTCGCCATCGAAAGCCCCACCTACACCGCGGCCGTGCGCGGCGGCCCGACCAAGGTCGACGTCATCATCGCCGACGAGAAGATCGATTTCCCGCACGCCACGGCCATCGACTTTTTCCTCTGCACCGACCAGCGGCCTTATGATATCTACAAGCAGTCCCTGAAGGACGACGCCATCGTGGTGGTCGACTCGCACCTGGTGCGCGAGCTCGGCGACACCCGGCACTGGAAAGTGTACCAGGTGCCGATCATCAACGAGACCAAGGTGGGGGCGGGGAACGTGGTGCTGACCTCGGTGGTCAGCCTGGCCGTCACCCAGAAGCTGACCCACATCATCACCTACGAGCACATGCTGGCGCACATCAGGCACTGGGCCCCCAAGGGCACGGTGGACATGAACATCAAGGCCATCGAGGTCGGGATGAACCTGATCAAGTAGGATGGGTTTCCCCGCCGTAGCCGAACAACTCGACCTGCTCAGGAAGGGGGCGCTGGAGGTCATCAGCGAAGAGGACCTCGAGAAAAAGCTCGCCCGCTCGCTGAAGACGAAAAAACCCTTGCTGGTCAAGGCGGGGTTCGACCCCACCGCCCCGGACATCCACCTGGGTCACACCGTGCTCATCCGCAAGATGAAGCACTTCCAGGATCTCGGGCACACGGTCGTCTTTCTGATCGGCGACTTCACCGGCCTGATTGGCGACCCGAGCGGCAGGAACAAGACCCGGCCGCCGCTCCAGGCAGAGGAAATCGCCCGCAATGCCGAGACCTACAAGGAGCAGATCTTCAAGCTCCTGGACCCGGAAAAAACCGTGATCGATTTCAACTCGCGCTGGCTGGGCGTCCTGACCCCCGAGGAGATCATCCGGCTGACCGCGGCCTACACCGTGGCGCGCATCCTGGAGCGCGACGATTTTTCCAAGCGCTACAAGAACGGGGAGCCGATATCGGTCCACGAGCTGCTCTACCCGCTGATGCAGGGCTACGACTCGGTGGCCCTGCGCGCCGACGTGGAGCTGGGCGGCAGCGACCAGAAATTCAACCTGCTGGTGGGCCGCGAGCTGCAGCGCCATTACGGGCAGGAGCCCCAGGTGATCATCACCATGCCCCTGCTCGAGGGTCTGGACGGCGTGCAGAAGATGAGCAAAAGCCTGGGCAACACCATCGGCATTCATGACAGCCCGGCGGAGATGTTCGGCAAGGTCATGTCGGTCAGCGATGAATTGATGTTCCGCTACTACGACCTGCTGACCGACACGCCGGCAAAAGAGATTGCCCGCCTCAAACGGGAGATCGCCGCCGGCAGCCTCAACCCCATGGTGGTCAAGATCGATCTGGCCAAGTCCATCATTGCCGACTTCCATTCCCGGGCGGCGGCCGCGGCGGCCGAGGCCGAGTTCATCAGCGTTTTCCGAAACAAGCAGGCCCCCAACGACGCGGAGGTCCTGACATTGGTCGCCGACGAACCTTTGGTCGATTTTATCGTGCGCCACGGCATCCTGGCGTCGCGCGGCGAGGTCAAGCGCGTCCATGCCCAGGGCGGCATCTACCTGGACAACGAGCGCCCCGCGGAGATCGCGCTTACGCTGAAAAAAGGCCGCGCCTATTTATTGAAGATCGGCAAGAGGAAATTCTACAAGATCCAGCCCGCGTAAGCGACCGGCTAGATCGTCGAAAATATCCGCAGGGCTTCCTTTCTGACCCGCATGTGGGGATCCCTGGTCAATTTGGACACGAATTCCCTGACCCGCTCGCGGTCCAGCTTGGCCAGGGCGTCCAGCAATTTCAGCCGGACCTCGACATTGACGTCAACCAGCAGTTCCTCGATTTGGTTGAAAAGCAATTCGCTGCGGCGGTTGCCCAGGATCTCGACGATCGCCGCCCGGGTGTACCAGATGGAATGGGGCAGTTGATACAGCAACCGGCTTTCATCAAGCTGGGGCCGTGCGGACAGCTCCTTGACCACCAGTTCCCTGATCCGCAAGTTGTCTTCGGCCAGAAACGAGATCAGCATCTCCTCGCCTGCCTGGTCGGTCTCGCTGACAATCAGCTTCACGGTTTGCAATTTCCTTTCATTGTGCTGTTTCTTGACCAGCTCGCGCATGGGAAAGAAGCCGAAGCCGTCGTCAAAGACCTTTTCGGCCAGCGCCTTTTTGCAGGCCATGATCACCGAGCTGTCGGGGTGCTCCAGGAATTTTTTATAAAATGAACGGTCGCGGAACTTCAATTCGCGCAGGATCTTCAGGGCGCAGGCCAGGCACTTCGAGGAAATATGCTCGCTGACCGCGATCTCTTTCAGGAATTCGACGCGCTTCTCCTTTTCCATCTGGGCGAAATCGTCCGTCTTCAGGAATTTCACCTGGGCCGCCGGGGTCAGCTTCAAAAAATTATCGATCATGGCTTCACTCCAGCTTGTGGAGCAGGTGCCCCATTTTCTCTTTTTTGGTCTTCATGTAATTCAGGTTTTCCTTGCCCGGGGCGATCTCCAGGGAAATGCGCTCCGTGATCTCCAGGCCGTACCCGGCCAGGGCGATATACTTGGCGGGATTGTTGGTGATCAGCTTCAGCTTCTTCAATCCCAGGTGGCGCAGGATCTGGGCGCCGATGCCGTAGTCGCGCTGGTCGGCCTTGAATCCCAGCTTGACATTGGCCTGGATGGTGTCCAGGCCGGCCTCCTGCAGCTTGTAGGCCCTGATCTTGTTGATCAGGCCGATGCCCCGTCCTTCCTGGTTCAGCAGGTACAGCAGCACCCCTCTTTTTTCCTTGCTGATCATTTCCATGGCGGCCTGCAGCTGCTTGCCGCAGTCGCAGCGCAGCGAGCCGAACGTGTCGCCGGTCAGGCATTGCGAATGGACCCTGACCAGCACGGGCGCCTCGCCCCCGAGGTCGCCCTGGGTCAGGGCGATGTGGGTCTCCTGCTGGATGTGGTCGACGAAGGCCTTGATGGTGAAATTCCCCCAGCGGGTGGGCAGGCCGGCGTCGGAGACCATTTCCACCAGGGAATCGGTATTGACCCTGTATTTGATGATCTCCTCGATGGTGATGATCGGGATGGAAAATTTGTTCGAAAACTGGACCAGGTCGGGCATGCGGGCCATGGTGCCGTCTTCCTTCATGATCTCGCAGATCACTCCGGCGGGGTAGAGGCGGGCGATCTTGGCCAGGTCGACCGAGGCCTCGGTCTGCCCGGTGCGCACCAGCACGCCGCCGTCCTTGGCGCGCAGGGGGAAGATATGCCCGGGCCGGGAAAGATCGTGCGGCCGGGTGTCCGGGTCGATGAGGCACTTGATGGTCTCGGCGCGGTCGAAGGCCGAGATGCCGGTGGTGGTGTTCTTCTTGGCGTCGACCGACACGGTGAACGGGGTCTGGAAATGGGAGGTGTTGTCGTGGACCATCAGGGGCAGGTCGAGCTCCTCGCTGCGCTTCTCGGTCATGGAGGCGCAGATCAGCCCGCGCGCCTCCCTGGCCATGAAGTTGATGCTCTCGGGCGTGACCTTCTCGGCCGCGATCATCAGGTCGCCCTCGTTCTCGCGCTGCTCATCATCCACGATGATGATCATCTTGCCTTGTTTCAGGGTTTCAATTGCTTCCGGGACGGTGATGGTCATTTATTTGATCCTGTAATATGGGGATTTCCACAAAAAACGGTGCGGCCGGCTTCCCTGGCGATCCAACCTTGATTTTTCATGGTCAAATTCATTATATGGCAAATAGAAAAGCAAGGCAAGCGAGCGTTGATCTCCATTTTATCATTCTTTCCCGTTGCGCAGGCCCGCCGCCCCGCCCCCGTCTTTTTGACTTTTTCCCGGTGAATCCCTAAAATCACCCCAATGTTGCGGATCAAGATCGTCCTGGTATTGCTGTGGCTGT
>JADFDP010000083.1 GCA_018262835.1 Candidatus Aminicenantota bacterium | reverse complement strand
CGTTCCTGGTCAACACCCTGGGCCAGTTCGTGGATTATGTCCCGGTTTGTCCGGAAGTGGAATCGGGATTTCCCATTCCCCGCGAAGCCTTCCGCCTGGTCGGCGACCCGGAGAAGCCGCGGCTCATCACCCGCCAGACCGGGATCGATGCTACGCCGCAGATGGAGCGCTGGATGGAAAAGAAGCTGCCGCTGCTGGAAAAAGAGGAGTTGTGCGGCTTTATTTTCAAGAGCCAGTCGCCTTCCAGCGGCATGGAGCGCGTCAAGGTTTACAACGATCAAGGCATGGCCGAAAAAAAAGGCGTGGGCATTTTCGCCCGGGCGCTGATGGCGCGCCTGCCGCTGCTGCCGGTGGAGGAGGAAGGCCGCCTGCAGGACATAGACCTGCGCGAGAACTTCATCGTGCGCATCTTCGTCTACCGCCGCTGGCGGGAACTGCTGGCCGGCGGGGCCACGGCGGGGCGCCTGGTCGATTTCCAGCGCCGGCACAAGCTGCTGCTTATGGCCCACAGCCCGGAAACGGCCCGGCAGCTCGGGAAAATGGTCGCCAGCGCCGGTACGCGCCCGCTGACGGAGATCCTGCCCGAATATGAAAAGCTCCTGCTCGCCGCCCTGAAGCAGAAGGCCACGGTGCGCAAGAACGTCAACGTGCTGCAGCACATGCTCGGCTATTTCAAGAAGCAGCTCGACGACTTCGAAAAAAGGGAATTGCTGGCCACGATCGAGAACTACCGCCAGAACCTGGTGCCGCTGATCGTGCCGCTGACCCTGTTAAAGCATTATATTGACAAGTTCCAAGAGCCTTATCTCAAAGACCAGTTTTACCTGGATCCCCACCCGCTGGAGCTGAAGTTGCGCAACCACGCCTGAAGCCGTTTTTATGATTTATCGCGATGGGCCCGGCGCCGGTTGTACAAGCGCTCCGTGAAACCGCCCTCTTCGAGAAATTTCTGTTCTAGGGTCTGCAATTGCTTGCGTAGTAGGTAGCTCGCCTGGTTGACCAGGCAGATCATTATATTAGCGGCCTCCTCAGGGCTTGTATCCAAAAGAACGGAAGCTCCTTTCTTGTCGGACCGGTCAGACCCGTCGGACTTGTCGGACAAGAACTTTCTTGCTTCCAGCGCTTCCGGGGAGTTCTTGCCCCAGAGGCGCAAGTCGCGCTGACGTAGAAAATCCTCGTAGTCCAGCAAAAGCTCCTCCAGGCTGGCCCGAGCCACACCCGTTAATTTAAGTTCAGTTTTTTTCGATGTGGCCGAAGCCATGCTCCCCTCGGCGATGTTCTGCACCCCGCTGCGCGCTGCTTGAACCATCTGGTCGTGAGTGCGCGAGTGCTTGTCGATGAAGCGGTCGCAAAAAACAACCGTCAGGTCGTATGCCAGTTGGGCGCTCTGAAAACTGCGCAACTTGCGGTAGCCGCCGTGGGTAGGGATGAGGGCAGTTTTGTAATCCATTTGCACTCCTCATGTCAGATTTGTTGCAGGCTCCGATTTGACAGCTCTCCGCTTCTCCGGAGGAATTGCTACTTATTCTACAGGGAAATATTATTTTTTCAATAATTATGCAATTAGGCGGCAATATCCAAATAAATTCTTGCCTAAACAAAAAAAGTATTAATGTAAGACCTGGCACTCGCTCTGGACGAGCTCTTACGATCTCCTGGGGAACCAGGGGAAAAATATAGATGTGCGCTTCTTGTACTCCTCCCAGTCGGAACGGCCCTTGTATTTCTTTTCCAGCAGCGGCACGCCGGAAACGAACAAAAGCAGGATAGTGATGACGATGGGCCCGATCAGCCCCAGCCAACCCCGGGGGGCGGAGAGAGCCAGAATGGCCATGCCCCACCACAGGGCGGCCTCGCCGAAATAGTTGGGGTGGCGGGTATAGCTCCATACTCCGCCGGTCATGATCCGGCCGCGGTTGGCTGGATCTTTTATGAAAGCGGCCAGCTGACGGTCGCCGATGGTTTCAAACAAAAAGCCCGTCAGCCAGACCAGAATGCCCAGCCCGTCCAGAAGCCGCAGGGGCGGCTGCGGCCGGCCGACGATCAGCAGCACGGGCGAGATGACCAGCAGCAGCAAAAGCCCCTGCAGCATGAATATTTGCCCGAAGCTCCTGATGACGAAATATCTGCCCCACTGGCGGCGCCAGGCGGCGTAGCGGAAATCCTCTTCCTTGCCGCGGTTGCGCCGGAAGATATGCCAGGCCAGGCGGCCGCCCCAGATCCATACCATGGTCAAGGCCAGCCATTGCCGGGGCTGGCCGTCTCCATGCAGCGCGAAAATCACGGAGCCGACCAGGATGAATCCCAAGCCCCAGGCGATATCGACGACGCCGTTGTTTTTTTTGGCCAGGGCCAGGAGGAAAACCAGAATCATGTAAGTTAGGACAACGGCCGCAGCCAGGGTAAATAGATTGATCATCATCGCCTCCTGATCCATTGAAATGGATGAATGGGCCTTTAAATTCTACTAATTTTAGCCAGAAAACGGCGGGCGCGCAAGGCGCTCTTCTCCTTGTCCTTGATCTCCAGCATGATGTCGAAATCGAGAGCGCCGCCGGCGGCGATAAACCCGGCGAAGCTTCTCAAATCGATGCTTTCCGCATGCGCGCCGGGGCGTTCGCCCTTTTTCTGGGAACTGTAGTCGACCATGAGCAGGCCGTCGCTTTTTCCCCAGGTGGCCGCCGCCAGGCGCAGCGCCGCGGCCGTGTCTTCTCCATTTGAATTCAGCTGGTGGTGGAAAGAGTCGAAGAGCACGGGGGTGCCCGTGCGCCGGCTGACGGCCAGGCAGTCGGCCAGGCTGTATTGGCGGTCATCGTTCTCCACCACCAGGCGGCGGCGGATTTTTACGTCCAGCCGCTCGAAACGGGCGCAGAAGCGGTCCAGGCTTGCCTTTTTATCGCCATAGACGCCGCCGGCGTGGATCTGCATCTTGGCCGTCAGGTCCAGTCCCAGCAGGTCAAGGACGCGGGCATGGTAGGCCAGCTCGGCGGAACTGCGCTCGAAGATGGCGGGGTCGGGTGAATTGATCAGGGTGAACTGGTCGGGGTGCATGGAGATCCTCATGCCGTTCCGCTGGATGAAAGCGCCGATGGCGGCGAATTCCGCCGCGAATTTATCGGGCCAGGGAAAGTCGCAGACCGGATGAGAGGCGAAGGGGACGAGGTCCGAAGTCATGCGAAAGAACAGCAGGCCGCCGGCCAAGTTGAACTGCAGTATGCGGGCCAGGCAATCCAGGTTCTGGCGAACGCTTTCGGCCAGGCGTTCGGCTGAATAGGAACGCAGGCGGAAGGTCCGGCTGGGGGTGCAGCCGATGGAGCGGTTGAGGCAGGGATAGCCGATTTTCATCTCACTTTTTTCCTGTTTGCCGCGCCGAGTCGTACAGGTAGCGGTTGATCTCTCTTTCCGCGGCCGGCAGTTCGGGCAGTATCTCGTTCCAGGTGTAGGCGTCCTCCATGCAAAGGTATAGCGGAACATGCCGGGACAGCCGTGCCCGGATCTCCTCCCGGACGAAACGGAACAATTCCAGGCGCAAGGGCGTGAAATAGCGGTATTTTTTGTCCTGGCCCTCGATCAGTTCGCCCCAGAAAAGCCGGGATTCCCGGCGGCGAAAAATATGTTTTTTCAATTCCGGGGGAAAACGCAACGCCCCCAGGCTCCACCAGGCGATTTGGCCGGGGCGGACGATCCGGGACAGCGCGCGGATGAGCTCCCGGTAATGCTCCTGCCAGCCGGGGAATAGGACCAGCGGGTCGAAATGGATGCCCACGGCGTAGCCTTTGGCCTGGACCGCCTTCAAGGCGCGCAGGCGTTGGGGCAGGGAAGGGGCGAGGTGTTCCTCGGCGCGGATAAGCGGGGCCGGGTTCAACGACCAGGAGACCACGATATTGGCCGGAACCTCCCGGGCTTCCAGCAGGGCGCGGATGGCGACCGCCTTGGTCTTGAATTCGAAAACCGCTTCGGGAAAGCCCTGGAACAGCTCCAGCATACGGGCCGCGGTCGGGTGGACATTTTCATATGCCAGGGAATCGCTCAGTTCGCCGCTGCCGATGCGCACTTCCTTGTTCGCGGCCAGGAATTTTCCCAGTTCCGCTTGCAAGTCGCCGAGATTCGTATAAAAGACGCCCTGGTCCTTGTTGTCCAGGTAGGCCTGCAGGATGCAGTAGCTGCAGTCGAAGGGGCAGCCGCTCTGCAGGTTCAGGTTATAATAGCCGCAGGAGACGGAGCCGGGGGAACACGGGCAGTGCTTGACGAACGCGCCTTTTTGCAGCGCTTCTTTCAACATGGCGGCAAAGGACCGGAGGCCTTCATCCTTTCTGGATCTTGGCGACGGTGATCTCGTCCTGGCCGTTGTATTTGCCGTCGAGGTCCTTGTAGGACATGACCGGCATGTCCGAGCTTTCGATAAAGATGACCTGGGCGATGCCCTGGCCGGGATGGATGGCGGCCGGCCAGGCGCCGCAGTTGGCGATGGAAATGGTCAGGAATCCCGACCATTCCGGCTCCAGGGGAGTGACGTTGACCAGGACGCCGCAGCGGGCGTAGGTGGACTTGCCGAACACCAGCCCCAGGATTTTTTTCGGCATGTGGAAATACTCCACGCTCCGGCCCAGGATGAATTGGCCGGGCGGGATGACGATGAGATCCTCGCTCAGGGTCTCAAAATTGGCTTCGCTGATCTGGTGGGGGTCCATGAGCGCCGGCATGCCGGCCGGGCGCCGGTAGGTCCTGTCCAGTCGCAGGTCGTACCCGTAGGGCCCAAGCCCGTAGGAGATGACGCCGGAGCGGACCGAGGTGGCGATAAAAGGCTCCAGCAGGCGGTTGCTTTCGGCCTGCTCCTTGATCCAGCGCGAAGATTTGAGCATCAGATGATGGAATATTTGGATACTTTGTTGCTGATCAGGTAGTACAGCTTGCTCAGGTACTTGATGTCGTTGATCAGGTCCTTGGAGAATTTGAACAGGTATTTGACATAGTTGGTCTCTTCGTTCAGGCGCAGCTTGTTTTCGAATTCCAGGGTGAAGTCCTTCAGCTCGACCATCAGGTTCTGGATCAGCAGCAGGTTGTCGATGCTTTCGATCAGGGCGACGGTTGGGGCGTTTTTCAGGTCGCTCTTGGGCAGCAGCTTGATCCGTTCCAGGGCTTCGGAGTGGACCTCCTTGGCCAGGTAGTCGATCTCGTCCAGGTAGGGCTTCTTGTAATCGTCGAAATACCTCAGCTTGTGAAGGGCCCTTTCCTGGATCTTGGCGTTCTGCTCCAGGATGGAATGGAAATACTCGTGCAGGCCCAGGTGGTCTTTTTCAAATTTTTTCAGGTCGATAAAGATGCGGCCGATGTAGATCTTGTCGTTGTAAGAGCTCTGCAATTCGTCCTGGTAATGGGAATAGAATTTGACCTCGAATTTGCTGTGCTCGCGGTACATCAGGCGGCCGATGATGATGTCCTGCTCGTTGATCAAATAGTTGGCGTTTTCCTCGATCACGGCGCTGTAAACGAAAAGCGAGTTGACGATGAAATCCTTCAGGCTGTCCAGGAATTCCTCGTTTTGCGAAAGGAAGCCGGTCAGTTCCTCGAACGGCTCGCCGCGCAGCTGGATGTAAAACGGCGAAAACAGCATGTTGCTGCCTTTGAGGAACAATTCAAAGTGGAAGTTGTCCCTGATCCTCTTGAACAGGTTGTTGTGCAGGATCTGCGGGTAATTGTCCAGGCGCCGGCCGTTGAATTTATTCAAAACTTGCAAAGTTTCCACTTTTGCCTCCGTGAAAATTATAGGTGAATGCAAGGGAAAAGTAAACAAAGCAAGCGGCCCGTAAAAAAAAATCGGGGCGCGAAAAACGGGAATTTTCGGCTTCGCTGTTGACACCGCGGCGCGAATTTCTTATGATATCGTTTCACCATGAAAAAAGTGCCGATTCTTGCCATACCGCTGCTGTTCGCCCTGCTGACGCTTGTGCTGTTCATGCTCTTGTATCGCCCCGCCCCGGGCTCCCCGGAAATGACCAGCGCCTTTCTGGTATTCTTCACCGCCTTGAGCTGGAGCGCCCTGACCATTTTGGACCGCAAAAAAATGCAGGGGCTGAAATTCGCCTATGCGGCGGCCGCCTTGTTCGCCTCGGTCCTGCTGACTGAGATATTTCGGCCGTTTCCGGTCGACCCTATGCCGCACCGCCTGATGGTCAGCCTGCAGGTGCTGGGCATGGCGGGTATTGTTTTTTATCTGAACATTCTGAAAAGAAAAGGGGAGGGTGACCATGACTGACAAACAACCGGCCGGACTGGCGACAGCCGTCAAAAATTCATTGCGCGAGCTCACCCAGACTTTCGCGGCTTTTTTAAAGGCGCCGCGGGCGCTGTGGGGGGTCAACATCCCTTACGTGTTCGAAGGGCTGGTTTATTTCGGCATTCTGACCATCCTGGGCAAATTCTGTTCGGAGAACGTCGCCCTGAGCGATATCCATTCGGGCTGGGTTTACGGCGGCGTCACCGGCGGCATCACCTTCGCCATGCTGCTGTTCGGCGGCGTGTCCGACAAGATCGGCGTGCGCGTCTCCCTGGCGCTGTCCCTGGCGGTGATGATGCTGGGCCGCATCCTGGTCGCCCTTTCCGGGACGCTCTCCCTGGGAAGCGGCATGGGCTCGCCCATGTTCCTGCTCATGGCCGGCGGCCTGCTCCTGATGGTGGCCGCCTATGGCTTGTACATGCCGGCGGCCTATGCCGGGGTCAAGCGTTACACCAATCCCCAGACGGCCGCCATCGGCTATGGCGTCATCTATGGCCTGATGAACCTCGGCGCCTTCATTTCGGGCTTCATCTCCTCCAATACCCGCCATGGGTTCGCCGCCAAGTTCCCGCCCAACGGGCTGACCGCCGTGTTCTGGATCTATTCGGGCATCACGCTCTTCGGCGCGCTGCTGACCCTGCTGATCATCACCCGCAAGGTCGACCGTCAGGCCGTCGAACGGGTGGCGCGGGAAACCCGGGAGATGAGCACCGCGGAGCAAAACCTGGCCGCCGACGCCAAGGCCGCCAGCGGGAAAAAGGTCGAAGCGCGCGTCCCCATGAAGGCTTTTTACGCCTGGCTGGCCCTGGACCTGGCGGCCCTGGCCCTGCTGGTCCTGTCGCGTATGGGCAAGATCTCCCTGCCCGGATATTTTCTGATTCCGCTTCTGGCTTTCGCCGTCCTGGGCGCCGGCTGGGAATTTTTGCGCAGGCGCCCCGACCATCCCTTCCGCGATGTCCGCTTCGTATTTTTCATTTTCATCCTCATCCCGGTGCAGACCCTGTTCGCCCATAACTGGCTGACCATTCCCTACTACCTGGACCGGGCCTTCGCCGGCACCGGCGTCAGCCGCTATTTCGAGGTGTTCTCCAACCTCAATCCCATCCTGATCTTCGTCCTCTCGCCCCTGATCGCCGCCCTGACCGCGCGCAGCAACGTCTACAAGATGATGATCGCCGGGACTTTTGTCATGGCGCTGCCCACTTTTCTGCTGGCCATTGGCCCCAATGTCTATCTGTTCCTTTTGTACATCCTGCTGATGTCGGTGGGCGAGGCCATGTGGCAGCCCCGCTTCCTGCAGTGGGTGGCCGAGATCGCCCCGGAAGGCAAGACCGGCCTGTACATGGGCATCGGCCAGTTTCCCTGGTTTTTGACCAAGCTGATCACCTCGATGTATTCCGGGTACGTCATCGCCCGTTTCTGCCCCAAGCCCGAGCTGGGCCTGCCGATGCGCACCGGGACGATGTGGCTGCTCTACGCCTTCATCGCCATGGTGTCTCCCATTGCCCTGGTCCTGGCCCGCAAGTGGATGGCCAAGGGCATGACCCGGCAGGGGTGACGCTTCAGGTTTTGCGGAAAATATCAGGTTCGATGAATATTTTGTTGATCTCGGGATAATGGCTGCGGATGTCGGCTTCGATGCCGTCGATCATGCTGCAGATCTGCCTGGCGTTCAGCCGCTGGCTGAATTCGACCTTGATGGCCAGCAGGATGTCTTCGGCGCCCAGGTGCAGGGAGCGGATATGGATCACGCGCGCGATGCTCTCCTCTTTCAGCAGCATCAGGCGGATCTTGCGCAGGAGGGCCGGGTCGGCGCTTTCGCCGATGAGCAGCGACTTGGTTTCGTTGCCCATGAACAGCGCCGTGACGGCCAGCAGCACGCCGATCAGGATCGAGGCCAGGCCGTCGAAAAAGAGAATGCCGGTAAAATGCTCGAGCAGCAGGGCGGCCATGGCGATGGCCAGGCCGATGAGCGCGGCGGTGTCTTCGAGGAACACGACGATCAGCTCCGCTTTTTTTGATTGGCGCAGGTAGGCGATCAGCCCGGTCTTGCCGCGCTCGACGTTGATCTTTTTGAAGGCCACGCGCAGGGAAACCGCCTCGGCGATGATGGCGACGCCCAGAACAAGCAGGGCGACCGGCACGTGGGCCACGGGCGCCGGGTGGCGCAGTTTCTGCACTCCCTCGTAGATGGAGAAGATGGCACCGCTGGTGAACAAAATGATGGCCACGATAAAGGACCAGAAATAGGCCTCGCCGGAAAACCCGAAGGGATGCAGCTCGTCGGCCTTCTTGGCCGCCTTTTTTATGCCGACGAACAGCAGCACCTGGTTCAGGGTGTCGGCCGTGGAATGAACGGCTTCGGCCAGCATGGCCGACGAGGTGCTGAGCCAGGCCACGGCGAACTTGACCAGGGCGATGAGCAGGTTGGCGCTGAAAGCGGCCATGATCACGGTTTTGGAGCTTTTCGACTTTTTCATTGGCAGTATTCCCTTTGCTTTTGCGGATTTTCCGGGCCGGAATTTGCATTTTATGCCCGATTCGCGGGCCTGTCAATGCCGGGTGGTTGGTTTAAACAGCAGTATCGTTCTTTTTTAGGCTCCATCTTGAAAAACGGGGAAGCGGCCAGGCGATTCTCCCGGTTGTTCATCTTGACTTCAACACGCCGCTCCCTTATATTTTCTCGGAACTGAGGAGAAGGACAATGAAAGACAGCGTCAGCAAATTCTTGTCATTCATCGTCGGGGGGATCATCGGCTGGCTGTTGTTTAACCCCCCCGGAGTAGCTCCGCTCGCAGGGCCTGCCGGCAAAAAAGGCCTCGGCGCAGGAGTTCGCTTTCGATTTCAAGAAGGCGATGGCCAAGCAGCACGAGGGATTTCGCAGCGCCCCCGTCCGCCACGCATGGGTCGCCCTCTGGCGCACGGTTTCCAAGCGCCACC
>JADFDP010000082.1 GCA_018262835.1 Candidatus Aminicenantota bacterium | reverse complement strand
GGCGGCGCCGCCCGCTACCGCTACGCCGCGGCCGGGGCCAGGCTGGAAGCGGCGTCCACGCTCATCGTCCCGCGCGCCAGCGGCGTCGTCATGAATGGCGTAGGCAACATCTTTGTCGATCCCTTCGGCAAAGTGCATCGCACCCTATGCTCCAGCCTCAGCACAATCGACTATTCCAGCAAACCCTCGGGCGCCAGCGGCGCCTGGGCGATGCCCACTCGGCCCAGCAAGGGCTTCCTGAAGACTCCGGAAGACTCCTGGGCGGGCCTGACCACCGACAGCTGCGGACGCGTGCTGGTTGCCTTTGCCGACGGGACCACCTCTTCCGACTATCCCAATCTCTATCTTTCGGTGCTGGAACAGGGCGTGTGGACCAAAACCACCATCTCCACCAGCGCCGGCCTGAACAATTTCCGCCAGCCCTCGCTGGTTGCGGGCGGCGGCAAGCTCTTCATGTTGTGGCGTGAAAGCTCAGGCCAGCTGTACCTGGCCACCACTCCCGACAGCTGCGGCTCGCTGGCCATCGTCTCGCCCAACGGCGGCGAGAGTTGGACGGCGGGCGAGAGCCGCGACATCATCTGGACCTCGACCGGAGCGGTGGGCAGAGTCAACATCGACTATTCCACCAACAGCGGCGCCACCTGGATCTCGATCGCCAAAAACGCGGCCAACGACGGCCTCCATGCCTGGACGGTCCCCGACACTCCTGCCAGCACTTGCTTGCTGCGGGTGCGGGAGGTCGACGGCAGCCCCACCGGCATCAGCAAATCGGTTTTTTCCATCACCGCCACCGGGGGCGAGACGGTGTCTGCCCCGGCCGCGCCCGCGGGCCCGGCGACCGGCCTGGTCTCCACCAGTTACTCGTTTTCCACCTCCGGTGCGACAACGAGCCTGGGCCATCCCGTGCGCTATATGTTCGATTGGGGCGATGGCACGAATTCGGGCTGGCTGGCGGAGGGTACGACCAAGGCGTCGCACATCTGGTCGACGGCGGGCACATACAATGTGAGGGCCATGGCGGAGTGCGCCACGCATTCCGCTATCAAGTCGCCGTGGTCGGCTTCTCATGCGATGGTCATCGCCGCCGTCAAGAGCAAATTGACCCTCATCTCTCCCAACGGCTCAGAGCACTGGACACTGCAGAAAACAAAGAGCATCACCTGGACCGCCGTCAACTACAAGGGCACGGTCAGCCTGGTCCTGTACAAGGGCACCGACCGGCTGGGTAATATCGCCACCGGCATCAGCGCGGCCGCGGGTTCCCACGCCTGGACCGTGGGGCAGTACATCGGCGGCAAGGCCGTGTCGGGGACAAATTATCGCGTATATGTGCGCAGCACCGACAACACGCTGGCCGACTCCAGCGACGGCTATTTCTCCCTGCTCAACCCGTCGCAGCTGCAGGTGACGGCGCCCAACGGCGGGGAGAGATGGGTAAGGGGCTCGGCGCACGCCATCACCTGGAAGGCCGGCACTTTCACGGGCAAGGTCAAGCTGTCCCTTTACAACAAGCTGACCAAGATCGGAGAGATCGTGACCAATATTCCGGCGACGCAGGGTTCTTACTCGTGGAAAGTGGGAGCCTACATTAGCGGTACGGCGCCGGCGGGCTCCATGTATTCCATCCGGGTGGAGGCCCTGGACCGCACCCAGTCTGATTATAGCGACGGCACGTTCGTCATTACGAATTGATCGCCGGCCCAAACAAGGCTATAGATCGGAGGCTTGCAGCTGATTCTTGATGCTTGGAGATGAGGCTGGGGTTTGATAGCCGAAGGCGGGAGTCGAACTCGCGACCTACTGATTACGAACAGTCAGGAAGTCCACCTAAAGCGGCGTCGCTTACCGATCTTGACAAGCAAGACCATCTTATGATTGAATTTCCAATCAGTAAATATCCTTTTCCGGAGGTGACGTATGGCTCAGTACATTCTTTTCTTGCTTGTTTTTGCTGCATCTGCTCTGGTTCAGGCAAGGGAGGTCGGCGGCGGACCACCAGCCAACAAGGAGCTCATCACCCCCAACCTGAATGGCCCCGCTACCCCGGCCAATACGATCTTCCGGCTAGAGAACGAGGCCATGGAACAGTGGCGTCAGGGCAATCCGATGCGCTGGGTCGAGATCAGCACCGACGATGTCATCTATGTCGATCCGACTCTCGCCACCCCAGTGATCGGAACCCAAGCCTACCGGGAATACTTGACTCCGATCCTGGGAAAAGTCCGTTATGACGCCTCCGAATTCGTAAACCCGCGGGTGGCCCTGGTTGGCGACCTGGCCGTCCTCACCTACAACTACCACTCGCTGCGCCGCGACGTTGACCGGAAGATGAAGCGCACCTCCTTTTGGAACACCACCCAGGTCTATGCCCACCGCGCCGGCGTTTGGAAGATCCTCCATTCTCACTGGTCCTATATCGGGCACCGCCAACCCGCCGAGGTCAATGTGCCGCTTCCGATCACAATCAATGCAGCCCCGCTTCCCAGCAACGCCAACGAAATCCTGGGCCTGGAGAAAGCAGCCATGAAGCGCTGGAGTCAGGGCGACCCCGACGGTTTCCTGACCCTCGCCGTGCCCCAGGTCACCTATTTCGACCCGATCCTTCCGGGACGGCTCACGGGAATCGCCAGTCTTACAGAATTCTACAACGGCATGCGCGGCAAGGGCGGGGGCGCCTCCGCGGTTGATTACATCGATCCGCGCGTCGTTGTTGTGGGCGATGCGGCCTTGCTTACCTACCGTTACCTCTGGGCCGGGCTGGACGCCGACGGCACCGTCACGGCACGCTCTGCCTGGAACTGTACCGAGGTCTATCATCGCCAGGCAGGGCAATGGCGTATCGTCCATACCCATTGGTCTATGATCGGCGGAGAACGCCCCGACGGCGGCGTGTAGGCATCATTACCGCTTTCTCTCGACCCGTACATAGGAGTTGTCATGATGAGAACGGATGTTCCTGAATTAATATTTGTTTCGCGAGGCGATTTTCGCAAATGGCTGCATGAAAACGCGGAGACACGGAACGGTGTTTGGCTTGTATTCGGCAAAACAAAAGCCTTGCTTACTATTTCTGCAAACGACGCTTTGGAAGAAGCGCTTTGTTTTGGCTGGATCGACAGTCAGATGAAGCGCATCGACCACTCAAAATATATAAAATATTTTTCCCGACGACGCCCCAAAAGTTCCTGGTCCGAAAAAAACAAGAAAACGGTAGAAAAACTGCGGGAAAAAGGGCTGATGACCGAATTGGGCGAAAAAGCTGTTGAAGACGCAAAACGAAACGGCATGTGGGAAGCGCCGAAGGGCGGCTCGATCACTGAAGAACAGGTTGATGCGTTCGCGGAACAGTTGGCCGGCATTACGCCGGCTTATGAGAATTTTAAGACCATGCCATTGTCTGTTCGGATCACATACACGAAACGATACCTTTCATTTAAAACGGAACAATCCCGACAACGTGATTTCGAAAAAATTGTAGATAGACTGAATAAGAATCTAAAACCAATGTGACTGCTGGGGGACCGCACACCCGGGATTCTTGGTTCATTGTGGCGCGGTAGTGCCAAAGGAAGACCGCAAAACCCTGATGTTTTCAATTTCGGGACGTTTTCGGCAATTCCAGTCATTTCCCGTCAATGAGTAAATATTCCTTGAAACCATTGATAATAAAAGGAAAGTAAAGCGGGATTTGAAAGCCGAAGGCGAGAGTCGAACTCGCGACCTATTGATTACGAATAAACAATCTAAACAACGTAAACCATTATCAGTTCATGCTTTCAATGGTGGAATCGATGTTTTTCAACGCTTTTCTGCTACAGTAATGCTACAGTGATTTTATCCTGCAATATCGGTGGTTACCATTAATTTGTTAGAAAATAACGAATACAAATCGAATCGTTGCTACAGTAATTGCTACAGTAATTTCTACTTCTCTTCGGGTGAGCACTGCTGATAGAATCAGGGCACGACTAGTAATCTTTCAAAAACGTCGTTACTTGCAAGCCACTACGGTATCCTGCGCCGCGATGATTTGCCACTTCCCATTCCGCTTTAGCCAGGTATCGGTCCATGTCAGGCAGCGTTTCCATTCCTTGCCATCCTTCCCCATGCGAAGGCTACTCTCGTTACCATACGCGACGGCAACAGAGTCCCCAAAGAACTGGATTTTGACCTCACCTAACTGGCAGTTGCGGTCCAGTGCGTTCATATCTGTTTCTATGGCCTGTGCCTTGTCGTAGTGAATACCATTTGTTGCCGTGCCCTGGAACTCCTCGGCGAATATGTCCTTGAGTCCTGGCTGTGGGCTGCAGTTTCCGTTCGCCCACATTTTTTCCATCGCTATTATCGCCTTGACAGTCGGCTCATCGGGTGAACCCCATCGGCCCTTCTGACCCATGGCTGGAATGGCGACCCATCCTATGAGTGTGACTACCCCCACCACACGGGCTAGAGTTTTCATTCACTCCCTCCTCTTGAAAAAGACAATTTGGATTATATGATAAATATAAAGAAATACAATAGTTGTTATGAAATTGGGGCAGTTCCCATCTGTCTGTTAGAAAATAACGAATAAAAACGAATCGTTGCTACAGTAATTGCTACAGTAATTCAGGGTCTGGTTTTTGGAAACCCTTGTGGGTTAAAGCCGAAGGCGAGAGTCGAACTCGCGACCTATTGATTACGAATCAATTGCTCTACCAACTGAGCTACTTCGGCTTGCGGGGCGGCTGGAAAAGCCATTTTAATATATTTCCGGCGCAGCGTCAATGGCGCGGGGAAGCGCCGGCGCTTTACAAAAAAGGCTTCTTCCTGTAAAATTCGGCCATGATTCTGTCTTATCGATCCTCCGGGTTCACTCCGCGCTGCCAGGGGCAATACCGCCTCGTAGCCTACCTGAACCGCTTCAGCGGGCTATAATCCTTCGCTCCCGCCCCCATTCCATTTAATTCAATTCCATAATCAAAAAGGAGAAAAAAATGAAAAATCAGAAGATAATCGTCCTCGGCTCCGGCCTGGTGGGCGCACCCATGGCCCTGGACCTGGCCAAAGATCCGCAGTTTGCCGTGACCGTGGCCGACATCAGTCCCGAAGCCCTGCAAAAACTTGGCGAATACAAAAACATCAAGACTGTCCGGGCCGACCTGGCCGACGTAGACAAGGTCAAGGAATTGGTCGCCGGACAGGACATCGTGGTCAACGCCGTTCCCGGCTTCCTGGGCTACCAGACCCTGCAGGCGGTGATCGAGTCGAAGAAGAACGTGATCGACATCGCCTTTTTCCCGGAGGATCCGTTCAAGCTCGACGAGCTGGCCAGGAAGAACGGCGTCATCGCCATCGTGGACTGCGGCGTGGCGCCGGGCATGAGCAACGTGCTGGTCGGCCATGTCCACCACCTGCTGGACGCCACCCGCTCGGCTCTGATCTACGTGGGCGGCCTGCCGGAAATCCGCGTCTGGCCCTACGAATACAAGGCGGTGTTTTCGCCCCTGGACGTGATCGAGGAATACATCCGTCCGGCCCGCTACGTGGAGAACGGCAAAATCGTGGTGCGCCCGGCTTTGTCCGATGCCGAATACCTGAATCTTCCCAATATCAGCACCCTGGTGGCCTTCAACAGCGACGGCCTGCGCACCCTGGCCCGCACCCTGGACATCCCCAACATGAAGGAAAAGACCCTGCGCTATCCCGGCCATATTGAAAAGATAGCGGTCCTGCGCGAGACCGGTTTTTTCAGCCAGGAGCCGGTGGAGATCAACGGCGTCCGCCTCAGGCCCCTGGACTTCACCGCCAAGCTGCTTTTCCCGAAATGGAAGCTGCAGCCGGGCGAGACCGACATCACCGTGATGCAGGTGGTGGTCGAGGGGGAAAAGGGCGGCGAAAAGGTCCGTACCATCTACGACCTGTTCGATCGCTTCGACGGCGCCAGCGGCGTCCACTCCATGGCCCGCACCACCGGCTACACCGCCACCGCCGCCGTGAGAATGGTCGGCCGCGGCCTGTACCAGCGCCAGGGGATCATCGCCCCGGAATTCATCGGCGAGCAGCCTGAATGCGTGGAGTTCATGCTCAAGGAACTCGCGGACCGCGGAGTGGTCTATAAGCAACGGATCGAAAAGATCTAAGGTAAGTTCGAAGTTCGATGTTCGAAGTTCGAGGTTGAAGACAGAAGAGAATTGCAAAAACTTATAGGGCAATAGGCTTAAATATTTCTGTAAGAATTCGTTTCTTGGCTTTGTAACAACGAACATCGAACATCGAACGTCGAACCTCGGATTTTGGATCTCTACGCGTAGTCCGAAAGGCTTTCCCACATCTCGTCGGCCGCGCTTTTTTCTTCCACCTTGGGATTCTTTTCCAGATATATCTTGTATTCCCTCTCGCGCAGCTTCTTCAGGAAGGTGTTGGCCACGGTGGGGAACAGCTCCAGCAGCAGTTCCTCTTTTTCTTCCTTGGCCAGGCGCACGCCGCCAAGTTCCTTCAAAAACGGATTTTCCTGCTTCTGGTACTTGGAGGTGTCATAGGGGGTCTCCTCGCGCGTGCCGGCGATCTTCAGCCGGAAAGCAGGGTCGATCTTGACCGGGGTCTTGCCGTAGGTGCCCTTGACCAGGTTGACGAACTGGATGGACTTGGAAGTGTAGAAGGGCTTGCCCTGGGCCTGGTCGATGACGCAGTTGACGGCCTGCACGCCCACGATCTGGCTGGTCGGGGTGACCAGCGGCGGGCAGCCGGCGTCCAGGCGCACGCGCGGCACGGTCTGCAGCACCTTGGCCAGCAGGTGCTCCAGCTTGGCCTGTTGCAGCTGGGCCAGCATGTTGGTGTACATGCCGCCCGGGATCTGGGCCACGCGCACGATGTCGTCGGGAGCGGGGAAATTGAAATATTTTTCGATGGCCTGGGTGTTTTGCAGCAGCTCGGAGATGCGTTCCGCCCGGGCGGCGGCGATGGCCTGGTCGAAGAGGATGTCGATTTCGGCGGGCAGCTTGTCGGCCGCGATATCGAACGGGCGGGGAAACATCTTGTACTGGTCGAACTGGGCCAATTCCCGGCGTATGCCCAGCAGGGCCTTGTTGATGGCGGCGACGGACGGGCGGTCGACGCCGGTTTCGAGCCCGAGCTTGTCGGCGAACAGCTGCACCAGCTCGAAGGCCGGGGCGGCCGGTCCGCCGGAGAAATTCAGGATCACGGTGTCGACGATGTCCACGCCGTTGAGCATGGCCATCAGCACCGAGGCCAGTCCGAAGCCCGGCGTGCAGTGGGTATGGAGATTGATGGGTATGGCCACGTTTTTTTTCAGTGAACGGATCAGCTTGCCCGCCGTGCCCGGGTCGATCAGCCCGGCCATGTCCTTGATGGTGATCATGTCGGCGCCCAGGCCGGCCAGCTGCTCGGCCTTGGTCACGAAATAGTCGATGGTGAAGATCCTGCCGGGAACCGGCTTGCCCGCCAGCAGCGCCTTGACCTTGTCGAGCCAGGCGAATTTCGGGTCCACGGTGTAGCAGACGGCGCAGTCGGCGATGCCCCGGTTCTGCTTGACGTAGCGGATGGTCGACTTCATGTTGTCGATGTCGTTCAGGGCATCGAAGATGCGCATGATGTCGATGCCGGAGCTGACGGCGTTGCGGCAGAAGCCCTCGATGACCTCGTCGGGATAGGGGTTGTAGCCGAACAGGTTGCGGCCGCGCGACAGGGCGGTGAGCTTGGAAGCCGGGCCGACGGCGCTTTTGATCTTTTCCAGGCGCTCCCAGGGGTTTTCGTCGAGATAGCGCATGATCGAATCGGGCACGGCCCCGCCCCAGACCTCCATGGCGTAAAAGCCGGCGTTTTTGTACAGCGGCAGCAGGCGGTCCACCTGCGCCTGGTTCATGCGCGTGGCGAACTGGGATTGCTGGCCGTCACGGAGCGTCAGGTCGCGGATCAGTATATTATCAGCCATCTTTTTCCCCCTTGGTGGTTTTCCGGTGCTGGATTGGATGCGGATTTAGTGTTTATTATATAACAAATCGGCCCAAAAAAAAAGGGCCCCGCCGGGGTTGCGTGTCAGGAAAAAACTCCGGGAATAACGGCTTTGCAGTACGTGCAGCGGTTGCCCTTCATGCCCTCGTTGTCGATGCTGAACATCAGGCGGCGCAGGAGCAGCTTGCCGCAGGACGGGCAGTACGTGTGTTCGGCTTCCGAAATCAGGTTGCCGATGTAGCAGAATCTGATGCCGGCATCCAGGGCGATGCGGCGCGCCTCGTGCAGTGTGGCCGGAGGCGTGGGCGGGATGTTTTTCAGCATGAAGGTGGGGACGAAGCGGGTAAAATGGAGCGGCACGTCGGGGCCCATTTCGCTGGCCAGCCAGCGGCACATGCGCTCGATCTCAGCGCGGCCGTCGTTCAGCCCCGGGATCAGCAGCACCACGACCTCGAACCAGATCTTTTCCCCGCGCAGGGTCAGCAGGGTGTCCAGGACCGGCTGCAGCCGGCCTCCGCACTGATCCTGGTAGAATTTGTCGGTGAAGGCCTTGAGGTCGATCTTGACCGCGCCCAGGTAGCGGCAGAGCTCGCGCATCGGCTTCTTCTCGATATAGCCGTTGCTGATCATGACGTTGGGCGTGCCTTTTTCCTTGCCCAGGGCGGCGCAGTCGCGCATGTATTCGAAAAAGACCACCGGCTCGCCATAGGTGTGGGCAACGATCCGACAGTTGCTCCGGCCGGCCTGGGCGATGACCGCTTCGGGGGGCAGGCTGACGGTCTCCACCTGCTCGGGCCGGCGCTGCGAGATCTCCCAGTTCTGGCAGTAGCGGCAGCTGAAGTTGCAGCCGGCCGTGGCCAGGGAAAAGGCCTGGCTGCCTGGATAGTAGTGGAACAGGGGCTTCTTTTCGACCGGGTCGACGTGGACGGCGCAGGGCTGGCCGTAGACCAGCGTGTAATATGTGCCGCCGCGGTTTTCGCGCACGCCGCAATTTCCCCTCTCCAGGTCGGCGACCTGGCAGCCGTGCGGGCAGAGGCGGCAGACGACCTTGTTCTCGGTCCGCTTTTCGTAGTAGGATGCCTCGCGCGCCTTGGGCTCCCTGGCGGCGGCCGCTTCCTCATGGCTTCTTCCGAGGAGAAGCGGAGCGGCCAGGGCGGCAGCTCCGGCCTCCAGGATAAAAGCGCGGCGGTCCATGCGGCCGGTGCGGGGCTTCACAGGTCGATCCTCCGGATGCGGTCCGCGCCGGCTCGCCCCAGGCCCAGCCTGGCGGCGGTCCGGATGTAGGCGGGCTCGCGTCCCGCTTCGGCCAGGGTCGGGAGCCCCATTTCCCGGCGCAGCCGCTCGATGAGCGTCCAGCCGCAGAAGTCCAGGGCCACCGCGTCGCGGCTGACCAGCAGGCCGCCGAATTCCATGGCGTAGCGGGGAAAATA
>JADFDP010000081.1 GCA_018262835.1 Candidatus Aminicenantota bacterium | reverse complement strand
AACGAAAGTGGTGGCAGCGGCCCAGACTGTCTCATACCCTTCCTTTTCCATCTTGACCCGCATGTGCATGACAGGCAAGCGTATCTTTTCGAGAGGGGACAGGCCGGCATACTCCCATTCGTTTTCCGGGGTTTTGTAGTGCTTTACGTAGATTCTTGCCCCCGCGGGCTCCGTGCGTATGGCTGAGCGGACGGAAATCATTGAAAAAATTTCCCTAAGCCTTGGGTCATGGGGAATGATTCTTTCGGCTTCTTTGGCCAGCTGATAGGCGGTGTAATAATTTTCAGCACCGTCGGCGATCATCTGGCCGATCTTGGGTAGCAGCTCCCTTTCAGCCCGGCGGACTTCGGCCTGGCGGTTTACGACCTGAAAAATTATGAAACAGGATACAAGCACAAGTGCAAGGACTGGAACGGCCGCCTGGGGCCTTCTGAACCAGCGCCAGAGTTTCAGAAAACCGCCGTCGTGGTTTCTTTTCATGGACGTCAATTCGGCACCCAATTCTCCGATGTGCTGATAGCGCTTGCTTGGCTCTCTTTCCAATGCTCGGGCAACCGTCTCCGCCCATGCGGCTTGGGATGTTGGCAGAGGTTCAGGTTTTTCATTGAGGATGGAATAAATGACCGCCTGCTCATAGTCGCCTTTAAAAGGAAGCTTCCCGGTCAGCATCTCGTAGAGAATGACACCCAGCGACCAGATGTCGGTTCTTTCATCGACATCTTTGCCCATGGTCTGCTCGGGCGACATGTAATGCACGGTGCCGAGGGTAGAAGACTCCTTGGTTAACGAGGAAACCCCCTTCAACTTCGCCAGCCCGAAATCCAATATCTTCACATGATGGTTATGATCAACCAGGATGTTCTGCGGCTTGATGTCGCGATGGACGATGCCCTTGGCGTGGGCGGCAGCGAGGCCGGAGGCGATCTGGGAAGCGATATCAAGAACTTGGGCGAGAGGCAATAGGCTAGGGGCGATAGGTGTTGAGTCGATGGTGGACGGCGGACGGTAAGATGAAATCAGTTCTTTCAGGGTAGGGCCCTCGACGTATTCCATGGCGATGAAGACCTGGCCCTCGTGCTCGCCGATCTCGTGGATGGTGACGATGTTGGGATGATTCAGCGCCGCGGCGGCCTGCGCCTCGCGCTCAAACCTTTCTTTTGCTTCCGGATTGACCGTCATTTGCCGCGGCAGGAATTTCAATGCCACCTGGCGCTTGAGCTTGGTGTCCTCGGCCAGATAGATTTCGCCCATGCCGCCTTCACCGACTTTTTCAATAATCTTGTAGTGTGAAACGGTCCGGCCGATCATTGTATCCTTTTGACCACCAGCAGGGTCATGTCGTCCATCTGCGGCAGGTTGCCGGCATGGGCGCCCACGCTTTGCAGGATCTTTTCGATCAGCTCCGCGGCCGACGCGCCGCGGTTGGCGGCGGCCATTTCGCTTAAACGGGCTTCGCCGAATTCTTCCTCCGCGCCGTTGAGGGCCTCGCTGATGCCGTCGGAAAACACGATCAGCATGTCGCCCGGCTTCAGCGCCACCTGGCTCTCCTCAAAAGGGAACGATTCGAAGCAGCCCAGGGCCAGGCCGCCCGCGCTCAGGCGCAGCGGCTTTTTATCATTTCCGATCAGGAACGGGTGGTTGTGGCCGGCGTTGCAGTAATGGAGGACATGGCCGGCCGCGTCCAGGCAGCCGAAAAACAGGGTGGCGAATTTTTCCGGGCTGGTGTTGTGAAAGAGCAGGGCGTTGGCGCGCTCCAGGCAGGCGGTCAGCGAGGTCCCGGCCATGGCCTGGCCGCGCACGGCCGCCTGCAGGTTGGCCATGAGCAAAGCCGCCGGCAGCCCCTTGCCCGAAACGTCGCCCAGGCAGAACGCCATTTTTTGTTCTTCAACAGCCAGGAAGTCGAAATAATCGCCGCCGACCTCCTTGGCCGGGATGCTCTTGCCGGCGATGTCGTAGCCGGCCAGGCGCGGCGCTTCCTTGGGCAGGAGGTTGTTCTGGATCTCATAGGCCAGGCGCAGCTCTTCCTGCACGTGCAGCAGTGTCTTCTCCTTTTCGGCCAGGCGGGCGTTCTCGATGACCTGGGCCGATTCGCTGGCGATGATGGCCAGCAGGCGCTGGTCGTCGGCGCTGAATCCCAACTTCGCCTTCTTGTTGAAGACGGCGAGCAGGCCGGTCATTTTGCCCTTGCAGACCATGGGCACGCACAGCAGCGAGAGCACGGGGAAAATATCGCCGACGCCGGTGGCGAAGCGCTGGTCGGTGCGCATGTCGTTGATCAGCAAAGGGGAGCGGTATTTCAGCATCCAGCCGGCCAGCTGGTCGTCGAGGCGGAAGGGGAGGCGCTGGTGACTGGTGTCGCCGACGCGGCAGATGGTCTGGAACGGCCGCTCCGCCTTCTGCTCCTCCAGCAGCAGCACTGCGCACTGCTCGGCGTGCAGGTGGTGCACGCAGCGCTGGGTGATCAGGTCAAGGATCCTTTCCAGGGCCAGGGTGGAATTGATGGCCGTGGCGATTTCGTTGAGGATGCCCAATTCCTCGACCGCCCGTTGCAGGCGGATGTTTTCCCGACTTAACTGCCGGTTGTCATCGCGCAGTTTTTGGACGTCACCATTCTGGCCCAGTTTATCCATTCTCCTTTTCCCCCATTTCCGTCCTTTGGCAATGATTTTAACGATTATTTTTTATTTTTTCAACCCAAGCGGCTTTTTTTAGTCAAGAGGAGTGCAAACGCAAAAAAATAAATGCAAAAACGCTTTGGCGGCGGGGCTTTTTGCGGTATAATGGTCACTCAGAAATCATCATGATAGAAAAAATGAAAGAAATTCTCAGGCACCGGCAGCTGATCCTGATCCTGGTCTCGCGGGAACTGAAGGCGCGCTACCGCGGCACCATGCTCGGCTTCTTCTGGAGCCTGTTCAACCCGCTGCTGCTGATGCTGGTCTATACCGTGGTCTTCGGCTTTATCGTCGGCGGCGGCCGGGTGGCGGGGTTTGCCAGCACCAAGTTCTATGCCCTGTTCCTGTTCAACGGCATCCTGCCCTGGACCTGGTTCTCCTCATCGCTGCTCGAGTCCTCCAACGTGCTCATGGTCCAGGGGGCGCTGATCAAGAAGATCAAGTTCCCCATCGAGGTGCTGCCCATCATGGTGGTGACAACCAACATGGTGCATTTCCTGCTCGGCCTGCCCATCCTGGTTGCCTTCTTCATCATCTTCGGCAAGGGCCTGACCTGGTGGGTCCTGTTCCTGCCGGTCAGCCTGATAGCGCAATACATCTTCACCATGGGGCTGTGCTTCCTGGTCTCGGCGCTGACCGTGCACTTCCGCGACATCAAGGACATCCTGGCCAACCTGATGACCCTGTGGTTTTTCGCCACGCCCATCATCTACACCTACCAGTCGGTGCCCAAGGCCCTGCAGGTTGTGCTGAACCTGAATCCCATGACCCACATCGTGGAATCGTACCACTATGCCTTTTATTTCGGCTCCCTGCCGCACTACAAGCGCTTTTCGGTCACCATCCTGGTGGGGCTGCTGTTTTTTTACCTTGGCTACCTGATCTTCGACAAGCTGCGCGACACCTACGTGGAAGAGGTCTGACATGGAAGCCGTTCAAGTCCGCGACGTCTACAAATTCTACAAAAAATACGCCGACCGCCACAAATTCCTGACCATCAAGAGCGCCATGGTCAACAAGACGCTGTTCGGCGACCTGCAGGCCAGTGAGCGTTTCGAAGCCCTGCGCGGCGTGTCGTTCGACGTGAAAACCGGCCAGACGCTGGGCATCATCGGCGAGAACGGCTCGGGCAAGAGCACCATGCTGAAGATCCTGGCCGGCATCAGCAAGCCCACCGCCGGCGAGGTCGTCACCCGCGGCCGCATTTCGGCCCTGATCGAGCTGGGCGCCGGCTTCCATCCGGAAATATCCGGGCGGGAGAACATTTTCATCAACGGCATTATCCTGGGGCTGAACCGCAAGCAGATCCAGGAAAAGTACGAGGAGATCGTCCAGTTCGCCGAGCTGGAGGAGTTCATCGACAACCCGGTCAAGAGCTATTCTTCCGGCATGTTCATGCGCCTCGGCTTTTCCATCGCCATCAACGTCAATCCCGAAATACTGCTCATCGACGAGGTGCTGGCCGTGGGCGACGCCTCGTTCGTGCCCAAGTGCCTGGACAAGATCAACGAGTTCCGCCGCCACGGCAAGACCATCATCTTCGTCTCCCACGACCTGTCCACCATCGAAAGGATATGCGACGACGTCATCTGGATGAAGAAGGGACAGATCGAAATGCGCGGCTATCCCAAGCGGGTGGTCGACGCCTACCTGGAATATGTGGGGAACAAAGACGAAAAAAAATCGCTGATCCAGCACGACAAGGAAGAAAAAAAGGCCGATCAGGAGCAGGAGAAAAGGTGGGGCAGCCGCGAGATCGAGATCAGCAACGTCAAGATGTTCGACGGCCGCGGCCAGGAAAAATATATCTTCCAGTCCGACGAACCCCTGCTCATCCAATTCGACGTGGAGGCCCGCGCCGCCGAGAGCGACTTTGTCTTCGGCATCGGCGTCTTCAACGGGGAAGGCATCAACTGCTACGGTTCCAACACCCTGTTGGAAAACTACGCGGCAAGGCAGATCCGCGGCAAAGGAAAAGTGCGGCTGGCCGTGCCGGCGCTGGGCCTGGTCAACGGTACCTATTTCCTCGACATCGCCGTCCACAAGCGCGACGGCTATCCCTTCGATTACCACCACTTCCAGTACTCGTTCCACGTCACCTCCAGCCACCGCGACGTGGGCATCGCCCGCATTCCCCATCGCTGGGAATTTTCCGACAACATCACCTTTATTAAAAATGAAAATTCGTGAAAGCGGCGCCGCCTTGCGGTCCGAACTCGCCCGGCGCCGGGGCGAAAAAATCGTTTTCACCAACGGCGTCTTCGATCTGCTCCATCCCGGCCACATCGAACTGCTGCAGTTCGCCCGCGCCCAGGGCGACATCCTGGTGGTCGGCATCAACGACGACGCGTCGGTGCGGCGCCTGAAGGGGGAGAAGCGCCCCATATTCCCCCTGGCCGAAAGGATGGAGATCCTGGCCGCCCTGGCCTGCGTGGATTTCGTCGTCCCTTTCGCCGAGGACACCCCTTTGCCGCTGATCCGGGCGCTGGGAATGATCGATGTTTTGGTCAAGGGCGGCGACTACGCCCCCGGCGAGGTCGTGGGCAGAAAGGAAGTCGAGGGTCGGGGCGGGAAATTATGCCTGTTCCGTCTGGCCGGAGATTATTCGAGTTCGGCTTTGATTGAAAAGATCGTCAGGAATTTCTAGGGCGTAATTTTCGCGGCGTTCTTTTTTTTTAAAATTTTGACCCCGATGTAGAAAAGGACAAGCAGCAGCGCCGCGCCGGCAAAAAACAGTGGGGCGCGCAATTTTCCGAAAAAGTGCTTTTCTTTCCAAGCCAGGATGAGCAACGCCGCCAGCAGCAGGTTGAAGCAGGAATCATTTTCCTTGAAAAATACTTTTTTCCAGTTGAAGGGCCGGCCGGGCGGTGTATAATTGCCGAAGCGCGGCAGCCAGCGGTTGACGCGGCCGCAGTAGTCGTGGTAGGCTTGTCCGTATTGTTCGCGCAGGAAAGATTCTTCGGCGAGCACGATGAAATGGTACTGTAAAAAAAGGAAAACAATGAAAACGGTAAGGGCCAGGGGCTGGGCGAAGACGGTCAGCAGTCCGGCAAAAATCAGCCCGTTGCCCCAGTAGAGCGGGTTGCGCGTCAGCGAGTACAGGCCCGACGTGTTCAGGCTGTCGGCTTTAAGGAAGCTTTCCCGTCCCGAGGTGCCGCTGCCGGAGTAGCCGACGCTGACGGTTCGGATCCACTCGCCCAGCAGGGCTACGGCCAGGCCGAACGCGGTCCAGTGCCATGACGGCGAAAGCGGCTTGAAGAAAATGAAGGTCAGCAGGATCAGGGGCAGGGGAGTGAAACTGCGGAAACGGAACAGGAATTTGCCCAAGCGCAACGGCCATTTTTGCATATCCCTAATTTATCGTGAATGGCCGGAGGTGTCAAGCGCGCAATTCGTGGACTTAGGAGAAAGTAGTTAGTCGCCAGCTTGCCAGCTACTTTAGTCAGTTTTTAATTATATATTGAGATAATCGGAAGTATTTTATATTTATATAGTGAATCATGGAGAGGAAAATGAAAAAATCGAACATGATCCTTTTGCTTCTTTTGGCGATGGCGGGCAGTTTGGCCTTTTGCCAAACCGGCGCCAGCGGCAGTATCAACGCCCAGGTCCAGGATAAGGAGCGGCTGCTGCTGCAGAGCCTGACCCCCGATCAATTGCAACTGATCGGTCAGAACGCGGCCCTTTTCGAGCGGATGCCCGATCCGGGAGCCGACCCGAATGGCGCTCTGCAGGGTCTCCTGGCCGCCCCCGGGATCAGGGGCATGAGACGGGACGAGGCCGCCTTCGCTATCATGGCTTTGGCCGGCCGCCACCTTGAGGAAGACCTGAAGGAGATCATGGGCGGGATCGTCGCCTTGAAGGAGTCCAGGTTGGTGTTGCAGAAGGCGCTGACGGAGATCAACGCTTCGCTCGGCGGCTCCCGCAAACAGCAGGAAAGCGCCGCCGGCAGCGGGAGGGGAGGGCACAGGGAATCCGCCGACAGGGAAGCTACCGCCTTCAAGTCCGGCCCCGCCGGTTCTGGGCTGAGCATGGCCTTCCAACCGGCGCGAACTTTGCGTTTTGGGATCGAGTATTGGCGGGCTTCCCTGGCTGGAGTGAAGGATTGCCGCCGCATGTCCCTCCAGGAGCGTCTGGCCGAAGCGGGCGTCCTGAATGCCAGGCTGGCCGAACTGGACGGCTTGCTGGGCCGAATGACGGATCAGCTCGAACGCGGAAGGCTGCGGCGCGAGCAGTTCGCCCAGACGCTGGAAGGACTTGTGCAGAAACTGCCCAGTAAGTTCGAGCAACAGTAGTTGGTAGGCAGTATTCAGCAAAATAATAAGGCAATAACTAAAAATATTTTCTTTTAATCTTCCTTCTGCCAACGGCTGCGCGAAATTCTTGACTTGCTTTTCCCCAGATGTTAAAAAGGTAAATCCGCTAGGGGAGAGGCATCGCAAATGGAGCAGTTGGCGCTGATTGTTTTCCTGGTCACCTACGCCGGGGTGGCCATCGGCGGCATCCCCGGGCTGGCACTGGACCGCACCGGCATCGCGCTGCTCGGAGCCATCGCCATGGTGGTCGCCAAGGTCCTGAATACACGCCAGGCCTTCGACGCCATCGACACTTCCACCATCCTATTGCTCTATGCCCTGATGGTCATTTCGGCCCAGTTCAAGCTCAGCGGCTTCTACACCCGAGTGGCGGTGCGTTTGACCGGGCTCATGGCCCGGCCGCGCCTGTTCCTGCTGGCGGTGATGGCCGCAGCGGGCCTGCTGTCGGCTTTTCTGACCAACGACATCATCTGTTTGGCCTTCACCCCGATCCTGTGCGCTGCGATCCTCGAAGTGAAGCTGAACCCGGTCCCTTTTCTTATCGGCCTGGCCGCGGCCAGCAATATCGGCTCGGCGGCCACCATGATCGGCAACCCGCAGAACATGCTGCTGGGACAGGTAGGCCGGCTCAGTTTCCTTGATTTCAGCCGCTTCTGCCTGCCGCCGGTCCTGGTCTCGCTGGCCGGCGCCTATGGGATCCTTCTCTGGCTGTACCGGAAACAGCTGCCGGCCTGCCACGATAATTTCAGGTCCCCGGACAGGGCATATCCCGCGTTCAGCCGCCACCAGACAGCCAAGGGATTGGCTGTGGTCCTGGTGCTGGTTGCCCTCTTCCTGACCCGCCTGCCGCGTGAGCTTTCGGCCATCGCCCTGGCCGGATTCCTGCTGTGCAGCCGGCGCATGAAGACCCGCTCCCTGCTTGGGCTGGTCGACTGGCACCTGATCACCCTTTTCTGCTCGCTGTTTATCGTCATGGCCGGAGTGGCGGCGGTAAGGCTGCCGCAGCACCTGATGAGCGGACTGGCCGAACAAGGCCTCTCCCTGGACCGCGTCTGGCACCTGACCGGCCTGTCGGCCCTGCTCAGCAACCTGGTCAGCAACGTGCCGGCGGTCATGTTGCTGGTCAAGTTCCTGGATCCCCTGCAGCCGCTGCAGTGGATCGTGACCGCCCTGGCCAGCACCTTTGCCGGCAATCTGATCACCATCGGCAGCATCGCCAACCTGATCGTCATCGAGAGCGCCCGCGAATACGGCGTCCGCATCCGTTTTGGCGAACATGCCCGGGCCGGGGTGCCTATAACCATATTCTCCCTCCTGACCATAGTTATTTGGTTGGGATAGGCCGGGAGTAACCGAGCTTTTATGAAAAGTGACGCGTAACACGTGACCAGGAAAAAAAATTTCAAGATATAAAAAAAAGAAGTAGTTGATAGTTGGTAGACGGTAATTAGTTGAAAAAACAGCTTTCAAGAAGCTTTAATTGTGATAGATCAGGGAATTTTCTTGCTACTAGCTGCTAACTACTGATTATTGGCTATTTTTGAATTGATAGAATAACACTCATATATTTTTGATAAATAAAATATTAACAGTTGACAATTGAGAAATATTATTTTATACTATTTTTACAGAAATAAATTCAAATTTAGGAGGTTAAATATGAATTTACAACCTTTGGATGACCGGGTACTGGTCGAACCGATCGATGAAGAGGAAAAAATCGGTTCTCTGATCATTCCTGACACGGCCAAGGAAAAGCCCATGATGGGATTTGTCAAGGCCATCGGTTATGACTACGATCTTAAAGAGGGGAAACCGCTCAAGGAACTAATGAAAGTGGGCGATAAGGTATTGTTCGGCAAGTATGCAGGCCAGGAGATCAAGATCAGTGGCAAGAAGCACATGGTCATCTCCAGGTCCGATCTGCTGGCCATCGTTAAGTAAGCGGCCGGCATAAAAAAGGCTAAATTCTAAATAGGAGGAAAAAATGGCCAAAGAAATTATTTTAGGTGAAGATGCCAGGAAGGCGATCCTTAGGGGGGTCAACCAACTGGCCGATACAGTCAAGGCGACGCTGGGTCCGCGCGGACGCAACATCGTGCTGGAGAAGAAATTCGGCTCTCCGACCATCACCAAGGACGGCGTCACCGTCGCCAAAGAGATCGATCTGAAGGATCCCATGGAAAACATGGGCGCGCAGATGGTCAAGGAAGTGGCTTCCAAGACTTCGGATATCGCCGGGGACGGCACTACCACCGCCACCGTGCTGGCCCAGAGCATTTACAGCGAAGGGCTGAAGATGGTCGCGGCCGGCGCCAACCCGACCCTGATCAAGAAAGGGATCGATGCCGGCGTGGAACACGTGGTTGCTGACCTGAAAAAAATGAGCCAGAAAGTTTCGGGCAAAATGATCGCCCAGGTCGGCTCCATCTCGGCCAACAACGAGATCGCCATCGGCGAGATCATCGCCGAGGCCATGGACAAGGTCGGCAAGGACGGCGTCATTACCGTGGAAGAAGCCAAGT
>JADFDP010000080.1 GCA_018262835.1 Candidatus Aminicenantota bacterium | reverse complement strand
ATCATCGACGCCGAGGTGAACATCAACGAAGAAAAGCTCTCCTTTAAAGTGGAAATATCGCTGAAAACCCGCTTGGATTCATTTTACGCCGAGGACCGCAACAAGATATTGAAGCAGGCGGTGCGCAACACGCTGGGCACCCTGAAAAACCAGGCCAAAAAAAGCAAGGAGAAACTGAAGGAAGAGAAAAAAAGGTCTGGCGCCAAGGGCTTCTTCAAGCGTACCCTCAGCCTGGTGACGGGAGAGAAGAGCGAACCCTCCGCTGGGGCCAAGCCCGGATCCATTCTCATATCCGATAATTATTCGCGCAAGCCGATCACGGTCGAGGAAGCGGTCTTTTTTCTGCAGGAAAGCCGGGAAAACGGGTACATGTTCATCAATGCCGAAACCAGCCGCCTGGCCGCCGTTTTCCGCAACCCGCAGGGAAGCATTTCGCTGATCGAACCCAACCTGTAAAAAGGACTGACGCTCATGCCCAAAGAGATCAAGGGGATCCAAATAGCCCAGATACCCGAATTGAACCAACTGAAGATCGTCCGCATTTTTAACGAAAAATGGATCCACAATCTGGTCAGCCATCCGCGTCCACAGCGCCCCGGCCTGGGCCTGACGGGATACTTGAAGCATATCCAGTCCGGGCGCATCCAGATCTTCGGCAAAACCGAGGCCGGCTACCTGCGCAACCTGAAGGAAGAAGACCGGAACCGCTGCCTGAAAAACTACTTTGCCCTGAAACTTCCCGGCATCATCATTTCGGAAAGCATCACGGCGGAAAGCGATTGGATCGCCATGGCCGCCCGCTACGGCACGCCGATCCTGATCTCCGAACTGCACACGGCCCCGCTGATTTCGCGTCTCAGCGCTTTCCTCTATCAGTATTTCTCGAAAAAAATCAAGATGAACGGGGTGCTGATGGATATCATGGGCCAGGGGGTGCTGATCACTGGCACCTCGGGAATCGGCAAGAGCGAGACGGCGCTGGAGCTGGTCAACAAGGGCTACCAGCTGATCGCCGATGACGTGGCCGAATTCTACCTGGATTCCAACGACGACCTGATCGGCCGCGCCAACGAGATCATCAAGAACCTGATGGAGGTGCGGGGCCTCGGCATCATCAACATCAACGACATTTTCGGCGCTTCGGCCGTGCTCGAGGAAAAAAAGCTGAACCTGGTGATCAATCTCGAGAAATGGGATCCCAGGAAAAAGTACGACCGCCTGGGCGAAGACACCCAGTATTTCAAGATCCTGGGGCTGGAAATCCCGCTGATCACCCTGCCCGTGGGCCCGGGACGCAACCTGTCCACCATCATCGAAGTGGCAGTACGCAATTTCCTGGCAAAAAAGAGCGGCAAAAAAACGTACCTGGAAATAAAAGACGAGCGCCCCCGCCCGGAGGAAGAGCCAACCGGGCCCGAAGTCGAGGTGAGCAAATGATCAAGAGCTTAATCATCACCCATGGCAACCTGGGCCGCGAATTGATCCAGGTGGCCGAAAAAATTCTGGAGCAGAAGCTCGACATCGAGGCCATCGCCCTGGACTGGCAGGGCGACGGCAGCGCCATGATCGCCCAGCTGGAAAAATTCATCGCCCGCAACCAGGGGCACAAGATCGTGATTTTTACCGACATGTTCGGCGGTTCGCCGTCGAACATTTCCACCCGCTTCATCAACGCCAATGTCGAAGTGCTTTCAGGGATCAACCTGCCCGGCCTGTTGAAATTTTTCTGCTGCGAGGAACGGAACGGCAATTTCCGCCAGATCATCAAACAAGTCGAACAGGAAGCCAAGGAAGGCATCAACATCATCAGCGAATATTTAGGAGAAAAAAAATGATTGAAAAGACACAGCTCATCCACAACAAGCTGGGGCTGCACGCCAGGGCTGCCGCCAAACTCTCCCACCTGGCCAATCTGTTCACTTCGGACATTTACCTGATCTACAATGAAGATAAAGTCAACGCCAAAAGCCTGCTGGGCATCCTGACCCTGGCGGCATCGGTGGGCAATGAGATCATCCTGCAAGCCAGCGGCGGGGATGAGCAGGAGGCCATCACCGCCATTGGCGACCTGTTCGACCGCAAGTTCGACGAAGAAAGCTGAATGATCCGCATCAAGGGCAAAGCCGTTTCGCCCGGGATCGCCATGGGCCGGGCCCAGCTGTACAATTTTGAAAAAGAAGTGATCCGGGCGGAAAACATAGGCGAAAAATCGGTGGAGAAGGAGATCTGGCGGCTGGAGAATGCGGTGAAAAAATCCCGGGCCCAGCTGAAAAAGATCAACCTGGGCCTGCAGAAGATCATGGGCAAGGATGCGGCCTTCATCATTGAAACCCAATACCTGCTGCTCAAGGACAGCCACCTGCTGGACGAGATCCGAGGGACGATCCAGAACAAACTGGTCAAGGCCGAATGGGCCATCAAGCAAGTTGAAAAAAAATACCTGGAAATATTCCATACCATCCCCGACCTGTCTTTCAAGGCCAAGAGCAACGACATTTCCGACGTGCTGAACCGCCTGATCGCCAACCTGAAAAAAGGCGGCCCGGCTGCCGCCGCCCAGCAGCCGGGGCAGGTCATACTGGTCGCCGACGACATCACTCCTTCCGAGGCGGCCACGCTGATGAGCAACAAGAGGCTGCTGGGGTTGGTCTTGAACAAGGGCGGCGAAACATCGCACACGGTGATCCTGGCCCGCACCCTGGGCATTCCGGCCATTCTCGATACGGTCAACGCCACCGACTCGATCTTCAGCGGCGACACCCTGGCCCTGGACAGCGTCAGCAGCGAAGTCATCGTCCAGCCGACGCCCGCAGTGGCCGAAGAAATCACGGAAAAAATCGAAAAATTCCGCCAGTACAAGGAGCAGCTGAAAAATCTCAGCCAACTGCCGGAATTGACGCGCGACCTGCACCAGTTCCATCTTTACGCCAACATCGAGCTGCCGTTCGAAAGCGAAATCGTCCAATCCTATGGGGCCAAGGGCATTGGCCTGTTCCGCACCGAATTCCTCTACCTGGACTCCAAGATGAGCATTTCCGAGGAAGAACAGTACCTGATCTATAAAAATATCGCCAAGAACATCTTTCCCCACCCGCTGGTCATCCGCACCTACGACCTGGGCCGCGACAAATCGGATCCCCAGGCGCCGCGCCGCGAGGAAAACCCGTCGCTGGGGATGATGGCCGTGCGGCTCTTTCTCAAGGACCGCGAACCTTTCAAGATCCAGATCAAGGCCATCATGCGCGCCAACAGCAGCGGCAACATCCGTATCCTTTTCCCCATGATCACTGAGATCGAGGAGATCCGCGCCATCAAGGAGATCATGGCCGAGGCCAAAAAGGAACTGCAGCGCGCCGGCACCTTCCCCAAAAAAGACGTCAAAGCGGGCATCATGCTGGAGATTCCGGCCGCGGTGCGCCTGATCCGCCACCTGGGCCACGATATCGATTTTTTCTCGGTGGGCAGCAACGACCTGATTCAGTACCTGCTGGCCGTGGACCGCAACAACAGCGACGTCTCCTACCTCTTCAGTCCCTACCACCCGGCCTTCATCCACATTCTGAAGGAGATCCGCACCGAGGTGGACCGCATCGGCAAGGAAGTGACCATCTGCGGCGAGATGGCCGGCCAGCCCGTCCCGGCCCTGATGTTGCTGGGCATGGGCTTCACCAATTTTTCCATGAACGCCATGGCCATTGCCGAGATCAAGCGGGTCTTTACCCAGATCCACTACGCGCGCCTGCGCAAGGTCGTCGGCCATCTCGATCGCTTCAGCTCGCGCACCGAGATCGAGGCCTTCCTCAATACGGAACTGCTGAAACTCTACCCGGAGTTGCTGCAGAGATCGCAGGGCTCGGTGTAAGGCGGAAGGCCTACGGTTTAGGGCAAAGAAATTTTCATAGAGATCGTAAGACTGAAATTCCAAATCCCAAGCACCAAATTCCAAATAAGCACCAAGCACCAATTACCCAATGACCGAAACAAAGACGAATTGCACTGGGGGCGCTTTCGTTTTGGAGATTGGAATTTTGAGCTTGGAATTTATTTGGAATTTGGTGCTTGTGTTTTGGTGCTTTTGTTTTTCTTACCGTCCGCCGTCAGCCCTACGCCGTACACCGAGTTCTATTCTATGTATTGCAAATAAACGTTCCTTACCTTTTCCATCAACCCAGCGATATTCTCTTTCGCATATCCCGCCACAGAAATGGGCTTCTCAATGACGAATTCCACCCGGCCGGGGCGGATAAACATGCTGCCGCGGCGGTTGACCCGGTAGGCGCCCAACTGCACCAGAGGCAGGATCTCCAGCCCGGTTTCCATGGCCAGCAGGAACCCGCCTTTCTTGAAACGGCCCAGTTTGCCGTCACGCGTGCGCGTGCCCTCGGGCAGGACCATGAAGGAACAGCGCTTTTCCCGGCCAATCAGTTCGGCGGCACGCCGCAGTGATTCCATGGCCCTGGCGCCGCTCCTGCGATTGACCGGGATCTGTCCCATGCGCCGTACCACCCAGCCGTAGACCGGCCAGTCAAAGTGGCTTTCCTCCTCGATGCCGCGGGCAGCGCCGGGGAAGCTGCGATAAAAAACGAAGCCGTCAAGAATATTGACATGATTCATCATCAGGATGTACTGGCGGCCGGGATCAAAATTTTCCTTCCCGGAAACGGTGACGCGGATGCCGCAGATCCAGACCAGCGAACGGCAAAGCCATTTCAGACAGCCTTCAAACAAGCCGCCGGCACGAAACACTCCGATCAGCAGGAGGATCAGCGCCGCGAAAAAAAACCACAAAAGGCCGACGCACCATATCAGCAGGGAGAGGGCGGCAGCGGCGGCTCTCTTCATGCCAGGACGGTCAGTTCGCCGGGGAGCACTTTCAGGTGCAGCGGCGTCCAGCCCAGCAGTTCGCCGTCCGCCATGAGCAGTTCCTGCGGGCAGCTGTCGATGGTGATCGCGGCGGCGCGAAAGGTCTTGACCTTGGGGTGGTCGATGTGGGTGCCCTTGAAGACGCGGGAAAAGATATTGAGGATGTCGCGGCGGTTGACCCTCTGGAAGACAACTACATCCACCCGGCCGTCCTGGGTGTCGGCCATGGGCGCGATCTTCATGCCGCCGCCGGTAAATTTGGAGTTGGAAATGACCAGGGCGCTGTCGACGAGCTCCAGTTTTTCGCCATCGACAGTCAGGCGCAGGCGGTTGTTCATGCCTTTGGCCAGACGCATCAGCACGGCCAGACTGTAACCCAGGGAACCGAAGCCTTTAAGCTTCTCATTGGTCAGCTTGAGGATGTCGGCGATCAGGCCGACTCCCAAAATATTGAGGTAATACTGCTTGATTTCCTTGTGATCTCGTTGATAAGAGATTTGCACCAGGTCGACCTGGCGCCGCCGGCCGTTCAGGATGTTCTCCACCGCCTGGCGCCAGGAGGACACGGAAAAATCGCGCAGGAAGGAATTACCGGTTCCGGCCGGGATCATGCCCAATTCGATCGCCTGGCGCGGCCGCCCCTCGGCGTAAAGGCCGTTGACGATCTCAAACGGCGTGCCGTCGCCGCCAATGCTGAGAATCCTTTCAAAGCCGTTATTGGCGGCATCGCGCCCGATCTGGAAGGCATGGCCGGCATATTCCGAGACCCGGACCTCCATGGTCTTTATCCTCTGTCCCAAAAGCTCGCGAATGGCGTTGAAAGCCTTCAGTCCCCTGCCCTTACCGGCTTGGGGATTCAGAACGAGCATGGTTTTTAGCTCACGATCCATGCGCCATTTATAGCACAGCCCGTGCCCGAAGGCAAACCAAAGAGAAAGACGCAAAGAAAGTATGGGTGCCCGACCTGGTTAGCGACCGAAGCAAATCCCAGTGTTAGCGATAGTCGCTGCCTTTGAACGAAATATTAAAAAATCCATTGCTGCTGACCAGGCTATCGCCAACACTCTCTGATGCGCTTATTTCTTTTTTTTGATGGTATCGAGCACTTTTTCCTTGGTGATCTTCCGGGTGCAAAAGAACCAGTCGTGGCAGGTGACGCCGGCTTCCTTGCCGTCCATCCTGTCCTTGGCCACGCCGCAGGAGCCGGCGGGGGGCACGATGACGTCGTCGCCGGGGCGCCAATCGGCCGGGGTGGCGCAGGCAAAGGCATCAGCGGCCTGCAGGGCCTGCAGCACGCGCAGCAGCTCGTCGAAGTTTCGGCCCATGCTCAGCGGGTAGTAGATGATGGTGCGGATGATCCCCTTCGGGTCGATGACGAACACGGCGCGCACGGCCTTGGTCGAGCTCTCGCCCGGCTGCATCATGCCGTACATCTTGGCCACTTCCATGGTGATGTCCTCGATGAGCGGAAACTTCACTTCGACGTTCTTCATCCCCTTGTACTCGATCTTGTCCTTGATGGTGCGCAGCCAGGCGATGTGGCTGTAGAGGCCGTCGACCGAGAGGCCGACCAGTTTGCAGTTCAATTCGCTGAACTTGTCCTCCATAGAGGCGAAAGTCATGAATTCCGAGGTACAAACGGGAGTGAAATCGGCCGGGTGGCTGAAAAGAATGATCCAGTTCCCGGCGTACTGCGCAGGAAAATCGATCTCGCCCTGGGTAGTGACCGCTTTGAAAGCCGGGGCCTTATCTCCGATCCTGGGCATGCTGATTTGGGTGTTTTCCATTTTTATCTCCTTTTTTTTATTTTACTGGCTCGCCGGCGGCACAATCGGCACAGACGCCGTAGAAGCGAATGGTGTGGCCAGCGATGCGATGCGGCGAATAGCGGCGGGCTGCAGCGGTAATGCGGTTTTGGGCGGGCATGGCGAAGTCGCTGACCGTGCCGCAGCGCTCGCAGACAAAGTGGTAATGGCTGTCAGTGACGGCGTCGTAGCGCACGATACCGCTGCCGAATTCGCCGCCCTGGATGCGCCCCTCCTCCAGCAGGATGGCGATGTTGCGATAGAGGTTTCCCAGGCTGAGGGAGGGCATTTCCTTTTTCAACCGCTCATAAACTTCCAGGGCGGTCGGGTGTACCTTATTGGAGTGGATCGTTTCATATATCAACTCGCGTTGTTTGCTATTTCTTCTTTGTAATTTCATTTTAATAATAATTCTTATTATTAATTATAACATCACTTTTCATCCATGTCAACCAAAAAGTGATTATTGAAGCGAGAGTTTAAGGGACGGTTGCACATCTCGTTGCGGTCAACCCTCAAAATTTACTTGCGGCCGAGTTTCTTTTCCACTTCCAGGACCTTACTGACACTTTCTTCTCTTACTTTTACCTTTTACCTTTAAAGCTCCTCACTCCTGCCGTCTACCGTAGACCAAGCGCTTCATGTTATACTGATCTTATGGTAAATGCGCACACTTTTCCCGGATTTCCCAAGAGGACAGTCCCATTTTTTCGCGAACTGGCCACCCACAACGACCGCGACTGGTTCGCCGCCCACAAGGCTGAATACGAAGCCGCGGTCATGGAGCCTTCCCGGGCCTTCGTGCTCGCCATGGGCGAGCGTCTGCGGCGTCTTTCACCCGGGATCAAGGCCGAGCCCCGCACCGACGGCTCGCTGTTCCGCATTTTCCGCGACACCCGCTTCAGCCACGACAAGTCCCCCTACAAGACCAACCTGGGAATTTATTTCTGGGAAGGGCCGGGACCGCGCCTGGGCAACTCGGGCTACTACTTCCACCTCGAGCCGCCGATCCTGATGCTGGGCGCCGGGCTGTACCTTTTTCCCCGGTTGCTGCTCGAGCGCTACCGCCGCGCCGTCGCCGACCCGCAATACGGGGCTGAACTGGCGGCCATCGTCAAAAAAATTACTGCGCGGCCGGGATTCACCCTGGGCGGGGAACACTACAAACGCGTGCCCGCCGGCCTCGACGCCGTCCCGGAAGCGGCCCGTCTTCTCCTCCATGCCGGTCTTTATGCGGGCATTGAAGCCCCCATCCCCGCCGAACTCCGTTCCCCGGCCCTGATCGATTACTGCTGGGAAAGGTTCAGGCCCATGCAGCCTTTGCACCGCTGGCTCACCGCCATGATAGGCGGCGGGTTCGAACTTTGACGGTCCGGCTCAGGGCCGGGCCCAGAGGCGATGCGTTGCCCTTGGGATTTGGCCTCTCACCATTCCTGCACACCTTTATTGGTGCAGCCATTGACCTCGCCGGGCAGGATCATGTACTCCAGCGGCCATTCCCGGGAATCATAGCGCAGGTAGACCGATCGTTCAGCCACGGCCTCGCCGTTCCGGGTCACCAGGTGCAGCGTCACGGTGAGCTTCGGATAGTATTGCGAGATACAGAGCTTGCCTCCCTCCAGCAATGTACTTTTCAGCTTGATGGCGACCGATTGCCCCAGGGCCTGTCCCTTGCATTCCGGGACGAAGCCGGCGCTGAACGTGCCCTGGCCCCGACCGATATTCGTTGGATGCGCCTTCAGCTTGAACGGCGGAGCGCCCTTGAGAGAGAATATGGCGTCGACGATCTTGGTAGCCGTGAATAAACCGCTTTTTTCGGTATGGGGAACCTCGATGACGCAGCGGGCATAGAGGGAGCCGTACTTCGGGTGGCCGACCAGCGGCGTCAGGACAAAGTCCGAATCGGAATTCACCTCGACCGCCATGTCGACTCCCTGCACTTCGCCCTTGTTGAAAATATGGTAGTCGAGGGACTGGATAAAGATTTTGGCCTGGGTCGCCAGCATGGTATTGATGTCGGGAGCCTGGACGCGCGTCAGCGTCACGTTCGTGTCGGCGGCAATGTTGAACACGCCGCTGTCTCCGAATATCTTGCCGTCCGGCGTTTGCACGCGCACCACATGCTTGCCGGTGCGCTCCGTGCCGGTCAGCTTCCAGCTGAAAAAACCGTCGTTCCCGGTAAGCGCGGACAGGGTGACGGCCTGCCCGGCGTTGACCAGGTGCGGCTGGCCGGCCGGGTATAGAAAGAGGGTCACGTTCGCGTATCCGCCCCCGGTCATCGTCCATTCGATGGGAACGGAGCCGGACCCCGTGACCGTCGCACCCGCAGCCGGCTTGTTCACCTTGATGATGGGGTTTATCAGGCTGGGGTCAACAGTCGAGTTCCGGTTCAGGACGACCATATTGGCCGGAGGATCGGGCGGCAGGGATGGCGGCACAAACTGGGCCTGGCAAGTTTTTATTTTAAATGTCACGCTGTCCCCGATCACGGCGGAATCATCCGTCCTGACCCGGATAAAATAGTCCCCGGCGGGGACGGAACTGGGAATGGTCCAGAGAAAAGATCCGCTGTTGGCCGTGCCATCGGCAATCGCCAGCACATCGGCTGCCGCGGCCCTGGAACCGGTTTTTCTCAGCCGAATGGCCACGCTGGCCTGCATGGCCCCCGTTTTCGTCCAGGTGATTGTGTAGGGACTCCCCTGGCACCATTCATTCAATGTTGTGGGCGAGGTCACGCTGATGGATGGCAAAGGGAGGCAGGACTTTATCTCAAATACGGCGCTGTTGCCGATCACATCCGGAGCCCCCGTTGTCCTAACCCTAATGTAATAGTTGCCCGCGGGCACGGAAGCGGGGACCGGGGCGGTCCCGAAGCTCCCGTTGTTGGGTGTGCTGTCGGTGATGTCCCAGACGGAAGCTTCCGTTTCTGGGGCGCCCGACCGGCGCAGGCGGATTTTTACCGTAGCCGCCATGGCGCCCGACTTCGTCCAGGTGATGGTGTAGCCCTTCCCTATGCACCAGGGAGTGCCGGCATTGGGGGGGTTCACCGTGATGGTCTGGCCCTGCAAAACAGAGCCCCAGCAGAAAACAGCCAGCAGTACACAGCAAAACAATTTAATCATATGGCCTCCCTTGTT
>JADFDP010000007.1 GCA_018262835.1 Candidatus Aminicenantota bacterium | reverse complement strand
ACCGGCTTTCGTCGGCATTGGATTACTGCATCTTGAACCCCTACCTGGAGCAAAGCGGGAATGCCGCCGAGTTTGCCGCGGCCATAAAAAAGGACGGTTTCTCCTACCTGCTCGTGAATTTTCATGAACTGGCACGCCTGCAGAAACCCTATGCCAACATGGCTGCCGCCGGAGAAAGGAAATTGATGGAATTTTTGCGCGACCTGACGCCGGTTTTTGTCAGGGGACCGGTTTGCCTGTATGAATTCCCGGTCCGCTCAAGGTGAATCGGCCTGCCACGCAAAAAAGCGCTTGCTTTTGGCCGGGCCGCAGGATCTTATTCGTTTTTTTGACTCTGGAGCGCGCCCAACAGTTCGTTCAATCGGGCCAGGCCGGTCGGGAACGAATAAGCGGCGATGGCCGCCAAAGAGAGATCCGCTTTCCGATCCCTTTCCGGATCGTCGATCAGGCGTTCCAGAACATCGCGGATCTCCTTTTCGGCCTGCGGCGGCACCACCCAGCCGCAGCGGGTTTTCTCGATTATCTCGGCAGCGAAAGTGCGGCCGGTCAGGGCCAGGATGGGTCGGCGCGCCTGCAGGTATTCGAAGATCTTGGCCGTGGCCACGCTGCGGCGATCGGGCGAGGTGACCAGGAGCAGCAGGCCGGCGCGGCGCTGGAAGGCCAGGGCCAGGGGGCGGCTGACCGATCCATGCCTGCGAACCACTCCGCGCCGGATCAGGCCGGACAGCATTCTTTTTTCCCTGCGGTCCAGTTCGCCGAGCAGGTGCAGCCTGAGGGTTCGCCTCAGCTCCGGCCGGCCGTCGAGCAGGGAAGACAATGCCCGGACCAATGGGGTGATGTCGCAGTTCGCGTCGGAAAGGGCAAAGCGGCCGCTGTGAACGATGTGAAAGCATCCCGGCTCGAGATCGATGTCCGGAAGCCGCAGCCGCGTTTCGTCGGGATCGAAGCCGTTGGGCACGGTCGCCACGCAGGACAGGCCATAGGTTTCACGAAAATACCGGCTGAGCGGTTCCGAAACCGTGGTCAGCGCGGCCGCTTCCCTGGCGACTTGCCGCTCGATTGCGGCATAGGCCCTGCGCACGCTGGCCAGGCGGCGCAAATTTTTGCTCTCAATGGCTTCGAAAAGCAGGCCGTCGCGGAAATCGGCGATCAGGGGCAGCTTGTATTTCCGGGAAAGGCGGCAGCCGATTTCCAGGGTTTCGATTGGAGGATAGGTGGCGATGATCGCTTGCGGGCGTGCGTCCGCCATGATCGCTTCCTCCCGCTTCAGCACGGCCCGCTTCCAGAAAGAATAGATCGAGGCATAGATCCCAGCGCGGTTCATGGCTTCCACCGCGAGCCGCAGGGCCAGCCATTGAATTCCGCGCCAGCCGCGGCGGGCGCAATTGTGGCCGATATCAAGGACACGGCGGATCGCCGCTTCCTCGTTTTTCGGCGCGCGGTCCGCCTGGGTGAGAATGAAGACATCATGCCCGCAGCTTCGCAAATATTTGGCCATCCGGTCCGGCCGCAGCGCACCCGGGCCGGGCAGCGGCGGGAAGTAGTAGGCGATCAGCAGGATTTTCATCGGTGTCTTCAGAGGTCGAATGTTTTGGCCCAGATCAGAAAATTGATGACCCGCCACAACTGGGAAAATCCGGAGTCGGGCAAGGCGCAAAACAGGGAGTCCCAGTTTTCAGCGAGTTTTTTGATGTCGATAAAATCCTGGTATGGGCCGGAAGCATAAAAGCGCAGTTCATTTTTTATTTGGCGCAGCCATGACGCCTCCGGCGTGGCGAAGGCGATCTTGTCCCGGCGCCAGAGCACGGGCTCGGGAACGGAGCCGGCCAGGGTGCGGCGCAGCAAAAACTTGCTCCAGCCCTGGTGGATTTTATAAGCCGCCGGGATTTGAAACATGAAAGCGATCAGGTCATTGTCGTCGGCAAAAGGGGTCCGCGACTCGATGGCGAAGCGCATGGAGTTGCGGTCTTCATAGCGCAGCAGCGATTTGAGGTGGAAGCCGGTCATGTAGCTGCCGAGCATTTCATTGAGGGAAAAAAACTCAAATTCGATCCCCCGCTGGTACCGGTGTTGGCAAGCGCGGCTGAATTCCTCGTTCAGCAAGCCATTTTTTTCGGCGATTTTTTTGCGGGCGAAATTTTTGATCGCGGCCGGAGTGATTTTTTTGGCGATATTCTTGAAAACGCCTTTCAGCAGGTAGGATGCGCCGAACGGTGAATGGGCGATGCCGCGCACGTTCATTCCCAGTTCGTGCCACAGGAAATGAGTGAGCAGTTCGTGGTAGTAGGGGGGGAAAAATTGCCTGTAGCCGCCGAACAGTTCGTCCCCGCCCTGTCCGTCAAGCAAAACCTTTATCCCTTCCTGCCGCACCGCCTTCATGATGCGGTATTGGGCGTAAATGCTCGTCGATCCGAAAGGAAGTTCCTGGCAATAAACCAAATCAGCGAGATCGTGGGCCATTTCCCCGGCCTGAGGAACCACCGGATGCCAGGCGGCACCGGCTTTTGCCGCGACGATCTTGGCATAGCCGGATTCATCGATGGCCTGTCCCGGGAAGCAAGCCGTGAAAACCTTTTGCCGGTCTCCGACGGCGGCAACCGGGGATTCCCGCAGAATGCCGCTGACGAGGCAAACAATGGCCGAGCTGTCGATGCCGCCGCTGAGACAGGACCCCAGCGGGACGTCGCTGTGCAGCCTCAGACGAATGGAGCGCACGAGCAGCTCCAGCAGGTCCCGGCTGTATTCAGGGAGTTTGCCCGGCTCCAATGGCCTGGGCTCCGCCTGGAAGTCCAATTCGTAATATTTCTTGAGGTCGCAGCGGTGATCACCGAGCCGCAGGGTCATGTGCTGCGCCGGCGGCAATTCGTAGATGTTTTTAAAGGCCGTTTCGTCTTCCCTGTCCTCGTAGCCCAGGGCCAGATAGTCGAAAACCACTTCCCGGTTGATTTTTTTCGCCACGAAAGGATAGGTGAGAATGGACTTGATTTCCGAGGCAAAAACGAAATAATCCTTGTCGCGGAAAAAATACAGGGGTTTGATCCCCATGCGGTCGCGGGCCAGGAATAGGCATTTCCTCTCCATGTCCAGGATGGCCAGCGCCCACATGCCGTTGAAGCGTTGCAGGCATCCCTCGCCCCACTTCTCATAGGCGGCCAGTATGACCTCGCTGTCGGTCCGGCTGGAAAAAACGCAGCCCGCTTGCCCCAGTTCCTGCCTCAATTCGCGGTAATTATAGATTTCTCCGTTGTAAACCAGCCATTTTTTTCCGTCGGCTGAGGCCATGGGCTGGTGGCCGGCGGCGCTGGTGTCGATGATGGCCAGGCGGCGATGCCCGAGCCATATTCTGGCCGAAAACTCCGCACTGGCGACGTCAGGCAGCTCCACGCGGCTGTCGGGTCCGCCGAAGGGGACGGCGGTGCCGGATGCCGGGTGGATGCCCAGGTAACCTTCATCGTCCGGACCGCGATGACGCAGGATCCGGGTGGCGCGCTGGATATGGAAAGCCGGCAAGCTTTGGTGGATACTTAGAACCCCGGTGATGCCGCACATGGTGTCAGCCGCGCCGGCGGCCCGTGAAAGTGGTGAAGCGTGATCTGCCGACGCAAGGCATTTCCATCATTTTTCACCAGGCTCGGCCGGGGCGCCGGGATCGTGGAGTTGGGCAAGTAGGTCCAGAAATTTGACCTTGTTGGCTGAAGACGACAGTTCGGCTGCGGCCAAATGCGCCTGGTTCTTGCAGCGGCTGATTTTTTCCCGGTTCAAATTTCGCAGGGCAGCGGCCATCGTTTTCGCCGAAAAATCCCGGGCGATGATGCCCAGGTCGTGCTTTTTCAAAATAACGGCCATTTCCACCGACGGCCCGATGGCAATGGCCAGGCGCGCCTGGACAAAGGTGAAGAATTTGTTGGGCAGGCTGTGGCGGTGGTTGAAGCTGGTCGGCTGGATGATGTCGATGCCCACGTCGAAGCCGTTCAAAACCTGCGGGAGGCTCGCCATGGCCAGGGGCGGGTGCAGGCGTATGGCCCGGTTCCGGCCGATTTTTCTGGCCAATTTATTTTGATAGCCCGGGTCGCTGGGGACGAGATAAAGATCCAGGGTAAATCTGGCGTCCAGGTGCTTCATGACGTCGAGCATCACCTCGATTCGGCGCTGGGGGATGGCGATGCCGTGGTGGACCAGGCGTATCTTGTCCGCCGCGACAGGTGAAGGCCTGAGGTCCTGATAGCCGGCCGCGTTGGTGATCACATGGCAGGAGATGTTGAATGTTTTTCGGTATTCTGCGGCAATGCCGTCGCAGACCGTGGTGACGGCGTGGCATTGCGGCAGATATCGCCGGCATAAATGATTTCTGAAAGCCATGTAAAGAAACCGCCATTTGCAACTGTCCTCGAATTCGCGCGGGGCATATTCGTGGGCGTCGAAGACGACTTTCGCCCCTTGTTCCCCGGCGATGGCGCAAGCGATGGGCAGGGATTCGATCTCGTTGGCGATCACGATGTCATAGCGGCCGGCGGCGAGAATATCTTTCAATGGTCCGTAGCGCTCCCGGTAGTAGCGGTCAAACTGGCGGGTTTTCAACTTGAAGAGATGGACCGCCTTTTGCCGCCAAGCCGTGGATGGCGGTTCAGGCAGCGGGATATGCGTGACGCCGGCCATAAGCGGGTCGCTAAAGCCTGCGGCCCAGACGCGATAACGGTCCTTGATGAACCGGATCTGCCGGCAAATGCGCGCGTCCCGGTGCAGGTGGGAGAAGCCGATGACCAGGATTTTTTGCGGTGCGGTGGGTGAGGCTGCCATTAGGGTGCCGGTTCTTTTCCCGCGACCTCGCGGTAAACGGTTTCGATCCGGCTGGTGACGACCGTTTTGGAAAACTTCGCCAGGGCTTGCCGCCGGATCAGTGGACCGTCATATTCCCTGGCGCTGCGGAACATCTCGGTCATGGCCCGGGCGAGTTCGGGCGGGTTTTGCCTGCCGACCAGCATCCCGTTTTCCGGAGTGACCATGGACTCGGGCCCGCCGCAGCGCGTGGCAATGACCGGTTTGCCGCAGGCGAGCGCCTCCAGCAGCGCCAGGCCGAAGGATTCCAAATGACTGGGCAGGACAAAGCAATCGCAATCGTGAAACATCTCCAGCGCCCGGGTTCTGCTCAACGGGCCCAGCCAGCGCAGCCAGGGATGAATTTTCAGCTCCCTGGCCAAAGCTTTCAGGCTCACGGCTTCCTCACCGCCCCCGCCGATGCGGAACTCGACCCTGTTTTTTCCGGCATCGTCAAGCCCGGAAAGGAAGAGGACCGCCGCCTGCAGGAGGTCGCGGATGCCTTTGGCGGTGCGGAGGGCGGCCAGCGAAAAAAAAACGAATCTTTGGCCAACCATTTTCCCCCTGGCATTAAAATTGAAAAAATCCTCGTCGACCATGTTGGGAATGATAAGGGGCCGGGGGAATCCCTTGCTGACGATCCGCTCGGCCTGGGCCGGGCTGACCGCGACGACGGCGCGGGCGCAGTGCCAAGGTTCGCGGATGGCCTCTTTGATGGTGCCGTCGCTGTTCCTGAATTCAATAAAAGGGAAGTCGCCCATATGCTCGGTGATCAAAAAAGGGACGGATGTCGCTTGGCTCAGCTTCATGGCGATCCAGCCGCCGGGGAATGCGACATGGGCGTGGATCAGGTCCGGTTCGCCCCAATCCCGGTCGACCCGTCCCAGGATCTTGCGGCAGGCGCGAACCATGCCCGCAATATTGCCTTGCTTCCAGCGCTTGCTCCATTCAAGGGTCGGCTGGTGATACTCGCAGACATTGGGAAGAAGGAATCGTTTTTTATTTCCGATTTGGGCTTGCAGGAAATCGGCCAGCACGGCCAGGGTTTTAAAAGGGTTGCGCAGCGACAAGGTATGGCGCCGCTGTCCCCAGACGGCGACGGCTATTTTCCAGCCCGGCCGCACCCGGCCGATGCTGACGGCCTGTTCCTTGAGAAAAATCCCCGACAAGGGATTGCCGGGCCGGGGATACCAGGAAGGAATGAGCAAAATTTTCATTTTTTGCCGGCCAGGGAGCGCCATCCCGTCATGATCCGGTGGACCGTCCGGACTCGCAGCCGCTGCCAGCGGCGAAACAAGGGCAACAGTCTGTTGACCAGCAGGTGGAAGCGGGCCGGGTTGCGCCAGGCCGGCCAGCAGGCCAGCGCTTTTTTCAGTTCCTCGCCGCCCTGGACAACCCAGCCGCGGCCCCGGCTGAGGGCTCGCCCGTACCAGATATGGCGGCGCGCACGCTCCTCGGCGCTGCCGGCCGGAACGGCCGCAGCGGCCAGCATGCCTTTGCTGCCGAGGTCGGCGAACAGGCGGTCCAAAACCTGCCGGGCTTCTTCCTGATGGGGCTGGGTTTCGCGGCTGCCCTGTTCCGGGTGGACCCTCTGACCGGCCAGCGCTTGGGCAACCCGGCCGATTTCAAAATGCAGCAGCAGGCGGAACCACATCTCCATGTCCTGGGTATAGCGCAGATGTTCGGCGAACAGGCCGACCCGGTCGAAGCAGTCCCGCCGGACCACCATGGTGGAGCCGTTGATGTACTGCCGGCCGAACAATGCCTTCAATGCTTTTTCCCGGGGCAGCCACGGGGTCGTGATTTCTCTTATCCTTTTTCCCTGCGCGTCGATCTGCAGGTAGTCGGTATAGCAAGCGCCAAAACCGGGATTCCGCTGCAGGAACTCGACCTGCCGGGCGGTCTTCGCCGCCAGGAATATGTCGTCATGGCTCAGCCAGGCGAAGTACGCGCCTTTCATCTCCCGGATGCCGCGATTGACGGCGCTGGCCACTCCGCCGTTCTCCTTTGAGAAATAGCGGATGCGCTCCCCGTAGTCCTTGGCGATCCTCTCGGTCTCGCCGTTGTCGCTGGAGCCGTCATTGACGACCAGCACCTCGATGCGGGGATAGGTCTGGGCCAAGGCGCTGTCGATGGCTTCCCGCATATAGTTGGCGCCGTTGTAAACCGGGATGACGATCGAAACAAGTGGTGGCATGACGGGTATTATTATATTCAGGCGGATATGCTGCTCAGACCGATTTAAACAACCCTCAAATAATGACCGGGCATGCCGGTTGCGCCCAAAACCAGAGGCTCATCTTAAAGAGATTTCTTACTATTTATTTGCGACGGATCCAAAAACTTCCACTGGTCAACAAATGAGTGGCCGGGTCATAGAGCGGGAAAGCAGCAAGTAACTCCTCTTTTTTGTCAGCCGTCAAATAGGCCATTGCCAGCAAAACTTCGAACTGGCTGTTTAGGCAAAGGAAAGCCTGAAGCAGATATGCCTCGGTCCAAAGCATCCTAAAATGCGGATTGGTGGCGTATATTTTTGGATATTCCCATGGCAGGCCAATGTCGTGGAAGTGGACGATGACACCGGATCTCAAGCGGGGCAACACTTCCAGGATCAGGAAATTGACGTCGCCGCCGATGCGGACCGTGTGGCCTGAATCAATGAAAAGCACATCATTTTCATCAAGTTGTTTGAAAAAATCCAGTTCGAGCAGTTCCACCCGCTGTTTGACCAGGCGCGTGAGGCCCGGCAAGCGATTTTCAAAAAAGGGTTGGGGATAGGGATCGATGATGGTATACTCGGAGCCGCTCGAAACGGAATCTTCGACATTGCGGCGCAAAGCCGCAGCGATTACCAGCGACGAATTCCCGGATCCAATTTCAATGACGCGACGGGGCCTGAAATGCCGCAGAAGACAATGGGTGCCGGCCGCACAGCCGTAACTGAAGTTGCCATTGTTGGAATAAAATTGGTAGGGATCGCCGGAGCGATCTGCAGGCCAGGAGCATTCATGGCCGTATTTCTCTCCCAAACGATTGAGCAGGGCAACCTGCTCGTCGGGACGAAAGTCAATGCCGGCCATGTCGCTGCGCCGGCTCCATACCTTGCGCTGTTCCAAATCCGCCAAGTCGGGTACCGGCGAATAGAAGTGCACGGGGATTGGCAGGCAGCCTTTCCGGAGGCAAGCATCCGTTCCCACGCCGGTTTTGGCCATATGGCCGATGATCGGAGCCAGAAAGGGCGTCAACGGATTCACCGCCAACTTCACTATAATCTTTTTGACTCGTTGCAGAAGTATTTTAATCATGTTCAGATCTCGTTTTTCAATTTCCTTGTTGCTGGCCGAGCAGCGATTTTTTCAGCCTATTGATTTTTGTGACGCTCAATGACGTTTTTATAAAGTTGCAAGTGACGTTTTATATACAATGGAAAAGAATATTCTTCTTCGGCGATCTGCCGGCCCTGTTGCCCCATTTTCATTCGCATATTCTCATCGCCCAGTAATTGTGATATGGCCGCGGCCAGCGCTTCGCTGTTCTTGGCTGGGACGGTCAATCCTCCGCGTGGTGCCTTGATCACTTCCGGCAGGGCGGTACCTTCGCATACGATTACGGGAGTTCCGCAGGCCAGCGCTTCGACCGCCATCAGGCCGAATGACTCTTGTATTGATGGCATTACGAATAGATCCGCGGCACACAAGGCATCTACGAGTTGCTCTCCGTCGCGCCAGCCCAAATTGTGCACTTTGAATTTTGGTTCAAGACAGGAGAATTCGGAACCATCCTGTAAAATCAATAAACTGGTGGGTTTTCGCGTTTCGATAAGATCCAATGCTTCCTTTAGCCAGCGCATGCCTTTATATAGGTACTGGTCGGATCCTGATTTAATGCCTCGGAAAGCGATTATTTTTTGTTCGGGAGTCAGCCCGAGGCGCCGGCGCGATTCTTGTTTTGAGCGGGGATTAAATGCCTGCAAATCGATTCCAAAAGGGATCAGATGGCACGGGTGATGGTGGAGCAAGGGACTTTTTTTGACCCGGTCATAGGTCCATTTTGAGGCGACAACCAGATTCAGATCGGTGCGGTCGTATGTCTTTTTCTTTATGCGCCAATGCAGTGCAGGTATATGGCGGCGAAACAAGGAATTTCCCCTTGGATGGGGGCAGTATCCCTTGCAACCGGTCAGCCACTTGTCACACTCGAATGAGTAGATGCACATTCCCGAAAATGGCCAATTGTCATGGATGGTCCAAACAATGGGCTTCAGGCGGGCCAGCCGGGGCAAGGACAATATGCTGAAAAATGCATCATTTTGAATTAGCTGCAAATGGATGATATCCGAATCGCGGAAATAGGATTTGCCGGCCAGCAAGCCCCCCCCCATGCCGGTAAGTCCCTCCAATCCGAGTCGGGCGTCCATACGTTTGGCGGCATTGGCCCATAACCAGCGAAAGCTCGGTTTGGGAGGGCGCAATCCGTGGCAGTGCGGCAGATCTGACAACCTGTTCCAAACTGCCATAGCGGCATGGTCATCATGATCCAGGGCGCCGTTCATATAATATCCCGTGAACCTGCCGCCCGTCAGATCGGTATTGCTTACATGCAGGATGTTCAATGCGCCTGCCCGTTCAGCCCTTTTTTCGATCCGGATGTTCGGCGACCAAAAAACCTCGCGAATTCGAATCGTGTTCGGTTTGGAACATGCGCAATTCATATCCTTGTTGCTGAAGAAATTGCTGCACGTTAAACATCATGGTGATATTATGAATCTCGATGAACAAGAGCGGTTTCTTTGAAGATAGGAGCTCCATACCGCCTTTCAAAACGGCGAATTCGGCGCCCTCCACATCGATTTTGATCACCGAAGGAGCTGGAGCGAGGCTTTTTTGGATCAAGGCGTCTGCCGTGAAGGATGGCACCCGGCCATGCTTGAAGGATTGATAGGACTTCGCATTTTCGGGAGGGACGGCTTTGTCCAAGTGGCTGCCTGAACTTTTTCCATTGTCCACTTCCGCGCTGAATTGGAATGCCGCTTCTCCTTCCGAATCCGCCAGGGCGCAGGTGAGCAGGGAGATTCGCTGTGCCAGTTCAGGATTCCTTTTTAGATTCATTTGCATTCGTTCACTGTTGAATGGATTGGGTTCAAAGGCAACGATGCGGCCCGCTGGCCCTACCAATGAAGCGAAGGCAAGCGAATGATAGCCGATATGGGCACCGACATCCCAAATGGTGCTCGCTTCGGCCTTTCCCCATTCCATGAGCGCGCTGTAAATAAAGGAATCGTATCGACCCTCCATCATCTCCCTGTTCCAGGAAGCTGGAGACTGGGGAGCAAGAAACAGCTCGTGCCCATGTAATGGACCTGAAGATACCCTGACCCAATATGGGTGCAAGGATCCTTTCATTGATTTTTTGGAGGATGGCCAAAAAGGGAATAGACTTTTCTTCATGCCCTGCAATTTCCCTTTAATTGAATTCAATCTTTTGCTCGTCGGAACCAGAAACTGGAAGGCACGACTTCTGGATAGAAAGGATAATCCTGTCCCAGGTCCTGAAAAGCGGGGAAGGCTGTTTTCAGTTTGCCGGCGTAATTTTCATGCATGTAGCTGCTTGCCCATAGGACTTCGAAGTCAGGATTAAAGCTCAAGAACGCCTGCAAAATATACTGTTCGGTCCAAAAAAACCGATCTTCGAATATCCATTTTTTCGGATATTCTGCGGGGATAAATATATCGTGAATGTGAATGATCACTCCCTTTTTCAATCGCGGTAGGACCTCGAGAAAAATATAATTGACATCGCTGCCGATCTGAGCTATATGGGTGGAATCGACGAATAAGATATCATTTTCGCCCAATTGCGAAAAGAAATCCAGATCGATATCCTGCATTTTTTTTTCCAACAGACCGGAAAACCCCGGAAAACCTGACCGGACAATTTTATTCGGGTATGGATCTATGGCAACCAGATCGGTCTTGACCTTTTCTTTTTCCCAATTCAACCGGCATGCTCTTGCGGCCAAATACGTGGTGGCTCCAGATCCGGCTTCGATCACTATTTTGGATTTAAAATGCCGAATCATGCAATGATACACTTCTGCGTCCACTGTCAAAAAAGCGCCATTTTGCCGAAAAAATTCGTGAGGCGTGGTCGTCGCTTCCCGGGGGAAATCGCATTCCTCCATAAAAAGGGGGATGGTTTTGCTTAAAAAATCAAGTTGTTTCGTTGGGTTCATTTCCATGCCGACAAGCTCTGATTTTTTATCCCAAATCTCATCTCTGAGCGTTCTAGTATCGGGGATTGGCTGGTGAAAATGGGTGGGGGTGACGTGGAACCCCAAGCTCTGCCAGTGGTCAAAATAGCGGTTTCCCTTAGCTATCTTTGGCAGAGCAAATGTAACCATCTTGCGAAACAGGGAATCTTTCTGACTTTGTATTCGGCGAAGTGAAGCTCTGACTAATTGCTTTCCGGATCCGAGCCTCTTAAAAATGGAGCGCTTCTGACGCCGCTTGATCTCTTCCCATGACAACGCATATTCAAAGCGTTCGGTCTGCGACTGGACAAACGGGCGGATTGGAAATCCCAGGGCGAATGCATCCATCCATTCGACCCTGTGCACTTCCAAAGAATTTGGAATCGATGGATGCGGTACAAAAAAATGTCCAGAAATGGCCAAAAACTCACATTCTTTCATATATTTCTGCAATGACTGCTTCGTGTATCGATTACAATGCATGCCCGTCGTTTCTTCAAATTCATCACTGGTATCTCTGGACTTCGGGTCCAATCCATCTCGAATCACATCATTGTCAATCGGATAGATCGGGGTATTGATGGCGACAATGGCCCGAGGCGATAAGACCTTATGCAGCAGCTTCAATATTTCGGTCAATTCCGAGCGCGGAACATGCTCAACGAAATCCAGCATCAATACGATATCGAAATCCTCGATATTTTCTTGCAACGCGTAGGATTTGAGAAAATTAAGCGCATCATCGCAATACAGATCGGCGGTCACATGATAGCGGTTCAATAACTCTTGGGCAATCGCATGGGCGTCAGGCGAAAAATCAACGCCCACGACTCTGGCGGCTCCTTCATCTTTGGCATATTTAATCATCGCCCCTCTCCCGTACCCAAGATCAAGGACCGCCTTTCCCTTGAAATCCAAGCGCTGGAGGATGTCGAGGTCGTGCTTACGGACAGCACCTTTTTTAAACTCTTCAACGCCCTCGGCCCCATAAACAGTCGGATTGCCCATGGCGTCCTTTTTTAGGAAATAGGCTCTGGTGTACTTGTGCCTCACATAACCCACGTGCTCACGTCTCCTTATCCGTCCTCGTTCAGAAGATTCGTTGACCAAGCCAATTTGGGCCGGATCACCCCCGCCCATCCCTTTGCATATTCCTTTTTCATTTCCCCGGTTTCATGAACCACAAAAGAAATCACCCCATTGCCATTGATGTCCTGCCATTCATCCCTGGCATTGGTGATGCCAACGTCGATCGAAAAGCTTTCATTGTTGAAAAAATTGGCAGGAATCCTGCAGGTTGACCGAAATAAGCCTTTGGGGAGCGGTTTTCCGGCCCACTCGTCCCTTGATAGATTCGCCGACGGCCAGTTGACTGAAACAAAGACGATGGAGTTCAATTTGTCACGCACCTGAACGCCTGTATAAAGCGACTGGCCCGGCTTCAGATTCCAATAGTCGATCTCGATCTCGATTTCCCGGTCAATGAGGACATCGGCCGTCACCCCACCGGCGCTTTTTATTCGTACGGCTTTCAAGCGCACATTTTCATTACCCGGAGCCGTTTCAACATCCGTCCAAACGGCTTCCCCTTGCGCTTCGGCTCCCCTAGCAATATATTTCGTAATGGCTTCATGGCTGCTGCCGGCAAATGCGATCTCCCCTTTTTCCAGCCAGATGGTGCGGGGACATAGATTGGCGATGGCGCCCATGTTGTGACTCACAAAGAGAATGGTCCTCCCTTGCCCGGCCACTTCACCCATTTTCCCCAAGCATTTTTTTTGAAATTCGGCATCGCCCACGGCCAGCACTTCATCGATGAGAAGGATTTCGGGTTCCAAGTGGGCGGCGACGGCAAAGGCCAGCCGGACATACATGCCGGAGGAATAGCGCTTGACCGGGGTGTCGAGGAATTGCTCCACTTCGGCGAATGCCACGATCTCGTCGAACTTGCGCACGATCTCCCGGTGGCGCATGCCCAGGATCGCCCCGTTGAGGAAAATGTTCTCCCGGCCGGTCAGCTCGGGATGAAACCCGGTTCCAACCTCGAGCAGGCTGGCCACGCGGCCGCAAATCTCCGCCCGGCCCTCGCTGGGTTCGGTGATGCGGCTGAGGATCTTCAGCAGCGTGGTCTTGCCGGCGCCGTTGCGGCCGATGATGCCCAGCTTGTCGCCGGGACGGACTTCGAAGGAAATATCGCGCAGGGCCCAAAACTCCTCTCTCTTGGGAGCGTCAGCCATCGCCAGTAGCCGTTTCGCCCTGCTGGCCAAGGTGTCGCGCAGGGTTTCGTAGCGCGATCGCCTGGAATGGCGGATGATGTATTTTTTACCCAGGTCGGTAACGCGGATGATCGGTTCCATATCAGATGATGTCGGCGAAATAACGCTCGGTGCGGCGGAAATAGATAAGGCCGGAGACGAAGATCAGCAGCACCAGCAACAGCGACAGCCAGAAGCCCGGCCAGTAGACCTCTGCCCTGCCGCGCAGCAGCGACCAGCGGAATCCGTCGATGATCCCCGCCAGCGGATTCAGGGAATAAAGCAGCCGCCAGCGTCCGGGGATGATGCCGCTGCTGAACCCGACCGGTGAGATGTACAGGCCAAACTGGACGATGAAAGGAACGATGTAACGGAAGTCACGATACTTTACGTTCAGGGCCGAAAACCAGAACCCGCACCCCAAGGCCAGCAACAAGGCAAGGAGCAGAAAGATCGGAACGAAAAGGATGCGACCGTCGGGCAGGCAGTGATACCAGGCCGTCAGGCCCAGAAGCAGCGCCAGAGAGATGAGGAAATCCAGCAGGCTGGCCATGATCGACGAAACGGGAATGATCAGGCGCGGAAAATATATCTTGGAGATCAGGTTGGCATTTCCCAGCAGACTGTTGCTGCTCTCGCTCAAGGAGCTGGCAAAGAGCTGCCAGGGCAGCATGGCCGCGAAAACCAGGATGGCATAGGGAACGCCCTGCGAAGGCAGCTTGGCCAGCCGGCCGAAGACCAGGGTGAAAATGACGATGGTCAGCAGGGGGCGCAGAACGCTCCACAGCACGCCCAGGACCGCCTGCTTGTAGCGGACCAATATGTCGCGCCAGGAAAGGAACAGGAAAAGTTCGCGGTACTCCCACAGGTCCTTGAGGAATTGCCGCCGGCCGCTTCCGGCTTCAATGACCAGAAGCGATTCTTTTGGGGAGCTCATGATTCTGTGGATTGATTTGCTCTACTGTTTTGTTCAGAACCGACTGATGATTTGGCAGATTTTTTCCTGGGCTTGTTCCGGCAAATAGGGATGCATGGGCAGGCTGAATATCTCCCCGGCGGTTTTTTCGGCCAGCGGGAAGTCATTCTTTCGGTAGCCCAGGTCGGCGAAAGCCGCTTGCAGGTGCAGGGGGATGGGATAATAAATGGCGGTGGGTATGCCGTTCTCGCGAAGTTTTTTGATGACTTCGTCGCGGTGCGGATGCCGAACCGAATACTGGGCCCAGGCTGAAATGTTTTCTGCAAGGATCCTGGGCACTTTCACGCTGCCGGCAAGCATCTGCTGGTAGCGGGCGGCGACTTTCTGGCGCAGTTCGATTTCTTCGGGGAAGATCGTCATTTTGGCCAGCAAAACAGCCGCCTGCAGGGAATCCATCCGGCCATTGATGCCCACACGCACGTTGGTGTATTTGTCGGCGCCCTGGCCATGGACGCGGATGGAGAGCAGCTCTTCAAAGACGCTTTTTTGGTCCGTGAAGATCATGCCGCCGTCGCCGTAGCAGCCAAGGGGCTTGGCCGGGAAAAAGCTGGTGGCGGCGACTTTGGCCAGAGCGCCCGCTTTTTTGCCTTTTTGCGCGGCGCCGAAACTCTGGGCGGCGTCTTCCAGAACGAACAGGTTGAATTTGTCGGCGATGGCTTGAATGGCTTGGTAATCAGCGGGCTGACCGAACAGATCCACCGGGATGATCCCCCGCGGTTTCAGTTTTTTTTCGGAAGCGACGCGCCGTATCTCTTCCTCAAGTTTGTTTGGATCGATATTGAACGTTTCCGGGTCGATATCCACGAAAACCGGCGTCGCCCCCAGCAGCCGGATGACCTCGGCCGTGGCGATGAAAGTGAAGGTGGTGGTGAAAACGGCGTCCCCGGGGGCGATCTTTTCGATCATCAGCGGCATGAGCAGCGCGTCGGTGCCGCTGGCCACGGATACGGCGTAGGGAACGCCGGTGAATGCGGCCAGCCTCTCTTCCAGTTCTCCGATTTCCGGCCCCAGGATGTACTGGCCATGGTCCAGGATTTTTTTAAAACCGGCTTCAATGGCTCCGCGGATCCTTTTCTGCTGGGTCGACAGATCGATGAATTGCATGATGGGTCTCCTTAGTAGTTTTTTAGTATTCCGGCCATGGTCTCGGCTGCAGCGCCGCCGCCGAAGAAATTCCGCCAGCGGCGCCGGCCGGGAAAGCGGCAGAGGGCCAGCGCCTGCTTGAAAATGTCTTTGCGCCTGGGCCGGCACAGGGTGTTCCAGCCCGAAGCGATGAGTTCGGTCCATTCGCTTTCCTGCCGGGGGATGAGGCAGGGGGTTTTGAAGAAATACCCCTCCTTTTGCACTCCTCCCGAATCGGTGATGATCACCCGGGCCGCGTTTTCCAGGGCGATCATTTCCGGGTATGAGACGGGATCGTGTATGACGAACAGGGGCGGCAGGGGATCGCCGCGGCCAGGGAGGGCGCGCAGGGATTTGCGGGTGCGGGGGTGAATCGGGAAAAAGACGGGGATGCCGCTTTTGGCCAAATCGGCCAAAGCGAGGAAGATATTTTCAAGATTCTCCGCATCATCCGTGTTTTCAGCCCGGTGAATGGTGGCCAGGATGAACGCTTTGGCGGGCAGGGAAAACCTGGCCAGCACGGCGTCATGGTCGATCGAGGCACGGACCTCCATGGCCAGGTCGTACATCAGGTCGCCGCTGTGACAGATCAGGGGAAGGGATTTCCTCCCGCGCGGCGCGGCTCGGCCCGCGGAGCCAGCCGGGTTCGCCAGTCCTTCCCGGCGCAGGTTTTCGACGGCCGCGGCCGTAGGACAGAACAGGATGGCTGATAGATGGTCGCTCAGCAGGCGGTTGATCTCTTCGGGCATGCTTTGATTGTAGCTGCGCAAGCCCGCTTCGACGTGGGCCAGGGGAATATGCAGCTTGGCTGCGGCCAGGGCTCCGGCCAGGGTGGAATTGGTGTCGCCGAAAACCACGGCGCAATCGGGTTTTTCCTTTTGCAGGATCTTTTCGATCTCCATGAGCATGCGCCCGGTTTGCAGGCCATGGCTCGCAGAACCTATTCCCAGGTGGTAGGCCGGTTTGGCGATATGCAGGTCATTGAAGAAGATATCCGACATGACCGGATCGTAGTGCTGGCCGGTATGGATCATGATTTCGGTCATGCCTGCCTTTTTCAGCGAGCGGGAAAGCACGGAGGCTTTGATGAATTGCGGCCTGGCCCCCACGATGGATACGATGCGCTTTTTTTTTCTCATTGAGCATTCGGCAAAAACCGGCTAAGCTGCCGCCGATGGCATGCGGTCGAGTCGCTGAAAAAACATAGCCAGGCCACTGTCATTCAACTTGAAGCCCATTCATGATACATCATTTCTCTTCCGCCTGGCAAATTTGCCCGGCCGCGTATTATTCCGGCCGCGGTCCCTGCATGATTTCAGCGAGCCGCAGCATCTCCTTTTTAATCATCGTATGGCCCGGAGCCAGGGAAAGGGCTTTTTGCTGCTCGTCCAGGGCGGACGCATGGCGGCCGAACTGGCGCAGGGCGAGGCCGTAAAAAAAATGGCTGCGCGCGCTGGCCGGAGGGATTTCCGTCCAGTGCCGAAAAGCCCCAAGGATTTCTTCTTCCAAGAAGACCGGGTCCTGGCGCCTGGCCAGCGCCGCAAAATATATTTCGGCCCCTTTTTCAGCCTGCCCGGAACCGGCCAGGGCGGCGGCCAGGTAGATCTGCCCCCGGCGGTAAAAAGGGAGCAACCGGCCCAGGCGGGCTAAATAGGGGAGGGCTTGCTTCGGCTCTCCGATTTCCAAAAAAGCTTTGCCGATAAAAAAGTCCCTGTCCAATCCGTCAAAATAGCGTTCGATCCGGTCCCTGAAATCCGTTCGGCCGGTCAAAACGTAGGACAAAGCCAAGATCTCGGGGTCTCCGGGCGCTTCCATCCCGGCCTGGGTGAGCCAAAGCCGGGCGGAAGCGCGATCGTTTTTTTTCAAGGCGATCCTGGCCAGGTAAAACCTCGGCTGCGAAGACTGGTCGTAATCCCGTTTCAGTTGGCGGCCCTGTTCGCTGAGCCGGCTGAAAATGACCTGCGCTTTGCCCAATTCCCCCGCCGCCAGCGACAAGACGCCGCGGTCGAAGAGATGGGAAAAATCGGGGTTGGCAAGGGTTTCATGGATGGCGAGCGCCCCGCGGAAGTATCCTGGCGGGGTGAAGCTGAGGTTGGCGGGACGCAGCGAATCCCCGAGCCAGGGGGCCGCCGCCATGGCCTGCAAGGAGGAGATGCCGGCGTCGGCCCAAAATCCGTTTTTTCTTTGCTGCAATGCCCGACGGTAGAGGTCTTGGGACAGGCGGAAGTTCTTCCATTGGTGGGTTTCTTCCTTCATGGCGTCATTTTCCACGGCCAGAAGCATGGCCAGGCCAAGGACCGCTGCCGTGGCCAGGATTTGCCTCGATCTTCTTTCCTGGGTCCATATCTTCTGCGCGGCCAAACAGGCGAAGAAGATGAAAAGCGGATATACGGCCAGGCGCTGGCGGGCCGAAACATAGGTCAGCAGCATAACCGCCATCTGGGAAAAAAACAGCCCGTAAAAAAGCAGGTAGCGCCGCCAATCCCCGCGGGCCAGAAAAATTCCCAGAATGGCCAGGGCGGAGACCAGGGCCAGCGGCAGGGTCGGGATTTTCGCCCGGCCCAGTTCTTGGTCATCCCAAAAGGCCGTGGCCAGGTCGTGGCGGCGGAAATTATGGAAAAAGAAATTGGCCTTGGCCCCCAGCAAGCGCAAAAAAATCACGGGATGATCGCGCAGGAAATTCAGGGCTTTGCCGCTCCAGAAACGGTTCACGGCGCCGATGCCCAGCTTTTTGCCGCTGTCGGCGCGGGCCACAAGGCGGTACAGGGCGTGCTGGAAGTCGGGCTGGCCGGGAAATTCGTCGGCCAGGTCATAAACCATGGGCGGATATATGGAGCTTTGGCCCAGGGAATTCGGGTTGTTGCCCTCAAAAAAAACCGTGCCCGGATTCATGGCCAGGGGCGAGAAGCTTCCCTGAAGGGAATGGTTGCGCAGGCTTAAAAACCCCAGCGCCAGGAACACCGGCAGCAAAAAGCAGGCGCTCGCTTTGAACCACTCGGGCGGCTTTTTGATTTGCAGCCAGAAATGCCAGGGCGCCAGGACCATGAGCGGCAAAAAATTAAGGCGGCACAGCAGGGCCAGCGCCAGAAACGATCCGCCCAGGAAATAGCGGCTTGGGCCGCCGCTGCCGCAGCAAAGCAAAAATGCCAGCAGAAAAAACAGCAGAAGAATCTCGGGTTCGAAAACATGTTCATAGACCATGATGCTGCGGTCACAAACGAAAATGGCCGTTCCGATCCAGGACAAAAGCGGCGGGAAATAGAGCTGGAGCAGGCGCAGCAGCAGGCCGGCAGCCAGGGCGGTCAGCAGGACCTGAAACCAGAGGATGACCTTCTCGGAGTGCGGCAGCCATTTTTGGGCTGCGGCGTGAAGGTGAAAATACAGCGGACTGAAATCGGCCAGGCGCTCTTTGTCCAGATGCCGATCGTTGTATTGCCTGGCGGCCAATTGATATTTCAGAAAGCCGGGGGCCGGGAAATGCCGGGCCACGATCAATCCATGCAGCAGCATGGTCGCCAGGAAGGCGAGCAGCGGCCAGGCAAGCGCCTTGTTTTTCATTTTTCAGGCCGTGATTTTTTGAAAAACACTAAATATGCAATCGCTGGAAATTTCATGCTTTGCTGGGAGGATCTTGAGCCGGGAAACAAAGGCGCAGGTTTTTAAAACCGGTTTCAACCTCCCGCGGATGATTTTATCCATAAACTGTTCGACATCTTGAAACTTGGATCCAATTATTGATCATGGTCATTCTCATGTTCTATCTTAGCAAAACGAGATAATTGAAGCAAACGCCATCTGCCCCTGTCTTGGCACTGACAAAAATTGTCATTTTTAGTGACTTTTATTGGCAATTGCCGGTTCTTGCTCAGCCAAAAGCCTCTATCCAGCATGTTTTCCAGCTTGGCAGCAATATTGCTTGTGTATAGCAGATCCTATAGGAGGTTCTAATGAACAAAAAAGGTTTTACCTTAATTGAATTGCTTATCGTCGTGGCCATCATCGGCATCATCGCCGCCATCGCCATTCCCAACCTGCTGGTCGCCCTGCAGAAAGGCAAGCAGAAAGCGACCATGGGCGACATGAAATCCGTGGGCAACGCCATCGAATCCTACATCACCGACTGGTCCTTCGCCCCTCAGAACGCTGCCGGTGATATCTCCACCATGGCCGTGGGTTGGTTCCAGCCCTTTTACATCAAGGTCCTGCCCCAGCGCGATGGCTGGGGAACTCAGTTCGCTTACGCACGCGGCACCATTCCCACCAATGCGGACATGTACTCGATCACGTCCTATGGCCGGAACAAGGTCACCAATGGCACGGCGGCTGAATACGATGTCGTATCACTCACCGACTTCAACAATGACATCATCTTTTCCAACGGCCAGTTCACGGTCGGTCCCAGGATCAAGAGATAAACGCGGCGAATTCTTTTTTCAAAAGCGGCTGGAAGTTTCTTCCGGCCGCTTTTTTTTTGCTGCTGAATTTTTCGGCCAGCGGGGCCAAAAATCTGTTTTTTTTGCGCCTGTTTTATTTTTTGTTGCTGATCTCGCTGTTTTTTTTATGCGGCAGCTTCCGGCTTGAAAGGATCCTGGCTCCGTTGAGCGCGGGGATGGCCCTGATCCTTTTCCTTTACGGCATCATCCAGAAATTCTTTCTTTTTCCCTGGATCCTGGGCCAGTTGGGCTCGGAGCCTTCTTTTTATGCGCAAGCCCTGAGCGGCCGCGTCGCCACGGGCCGCGTTTTCGCCATATTCCCCTTGCCCACGCTCTACGCCATGGTCTGCGGCCTGCTGCTGGTATTTGTCATTCACTTTTTTTACCGGGCCAGGGGCCGGGGCCGGGTCTTCTGGTTTTTCCTGCTGCTGCTGGGCGGGTTCAACCTCTTCCTGACCCAGTCCTTTGGCGGCATCCTTTTCTTCATGGCGGGAATATTGTTTTATCTTTTCACGGCGCGGGTATTCAAGATGAAATACCTGGCGCCGCTGCTCATGGTCCTGGCCCTGGTGCTGTTCCTGGTCACGGCCCTGCGCTTTTCCGAAGCCCGGGAACTGACCCCGGCCAAACTCCGTTTTGCCAACTGGCTGCAGGCCGGCCGCGTGGTTGCGGCGGCGCCGCTGTTGGGAGTGGGGCTGGGCAATTACGAAGCCGCGGTGCCGGCGCATATTGATCCGGGCGAACCCGCTTCCATCTACGCCCACAATTTTTTCCTGCAATTGGCGGCGGAATTGGGCATCCCCCTTTTCATTCTGCTGGCCATCATTTCATTCCCATTCCTGAAAAAGGCCCTGGCGGGTTTTTTATTGCCGGAAAATGCCCATTTCGCATCGGCTTGCATTTTGATCCTATTTTTTAATTTGTTTGACGTGGGCAACTATTTTTTCGCGGCCGGCATCAGTTTTGCCGTGGTGTTTTCCCAGATCGTCAGGGGACACGGCCCGGCGCGGCCGCGCCATTTTGTCGTGACCGCCTTGCTGGCGGTCCTATTGCTGGTCAATGAAGCCAGCGCCGGAGAACAGAAGACCGGCGATCTGTGGCTCAGCCGGCGGGATCCATCCCGGGCCGGGGCCCATTACCGCCAGGCCTTGCGTCTCAACCCTTCTGCTTACCGGGCCTGGCTGGGCCTGGCCCACATCGCCTGGCAAAACCACGATCTCCCGGAGAGCGAGCGCGTTGCCAAGAAGGTTCTGCGGATCTACCCGCATCAGCCTTATGCCCATTACCTGTTGTCGCTGGCCTCCTGGCGCCGCGGCGCCTATCTGACCTCGCTGCTGCATGCCGGCCAGGCTGCGGCCGCCGATAAAAAAAACAAGGAATACCAGAGGTGGCATGAAATTGTTCAAAACAATTTTACCCAGCAGCTCACGGTTTCAGGAAATTGAATTTTCTTTTCTCCTGGCCTGGGCCCTGCTTTTTCCAGACAAGCAATCCTATCTCTATTTCCTTGGTTTCACTTTCATGCTGGCCGTTTTTGCCTTGCACAGGGTCTTCGTGCTCAAAAATATCGCCCTGACCCGTTTTTCCTCATTCCTGCTCTTGTTCAACGCCCTTTTTATGTTCGGCGCGTTTTTTTCTCCCCATCCTTTCAAGTCGCTTTTGTTTGTCTGCGATGTCTTCCTGGTATCGCTGTGGTTCATCCTTTTTTATATGGATAAAAGCGATATGGACCGCTATCTGCTCAGGTTGGCCTGGACGATCACAATTTCTTCCCTGGCGGCGGTCGTTTTTTTTGTGCTGCAGGGAGGGCAGGGCCCGGTCACGCCGATTTTCAAAAATCCCATCCTGCAGGGCATCGCTTCGGCGCTGGCCGTCCTGGTTTTCCTCCATGCCCTGCTGAAAAAGTACAGTCACGCCGGCGTCGTCCTGCTGGGGCTTAATTTCGCCGCCGTGGTCATCAGCGCTTCCAAAGCGGCTTTCCTGGGCCTGGCGCTGTTCGTGGCCGTCATGATCTTTTCAAGCAGGCGTCGCTGGCTGATCTTTTTTATTTCCATTTTGGTCTTGTTGGCGCTTTTTCCCAATCCCTTGCGGCGCATGGTCAGGTTTTCGCTTGAACAGGACCCCTATGTGCTTAACCGCCTGGATATCTGGAACATGTCGGCCCGCATGTTCCGCGTTCATTTCTGGACCGGCGTCGGTCCGGATCTGTTTTTGGAAGCCGCCAGACGCTTTAATTTCCCCCAGGAAAAGGGCCCGGCCCGTTATGGCAAACTTCCCGAATCGCCGCACAGCGATTATTGGAAGATCATCACTGAGAACGGACTGCCCGGGCTGGCTTTTGTCCTGCTGTTCCTGTTGTTCGCCATCCGGCGCCTGCTGGCACCCCCCGGGTCCGATTTGCCGAAACTGCTGCTGGCTTTTTTGCTGGCGCAGATGCTTTTCTTCAATTTTATTTTTAATTTCTTCTTTCTACTGGTTTTCTTTTTGCTGCTGCGTGATTTTTTCTCGGCCCGGCAAAAATTTGTATCCCTTCAGCCCGGCTTCCGGATCTTTTTGTCGTCTTTGCTTGTTTTTTTGGTTGTGACGCTGTACTTTTTTCCCTATGGCGCGGACCGCTTTCTGGAATCGGCGTCCCGGGAAAAAAACATCGTGCGTCGTTTCGGCCTGCTCAACCGCGCGGCGCTTTTCAGTCCGTTGGACGAAAGGGTTCCCCTGGCCAAGGCCGAAGTCCTGCGCGCTTTCGCCAAAACCGCCGGCAGCCTGGAAGCCTGGACCGATGCCGTGGAAAACCTGCGCCTGGCCCAAAAACTGGACGGCAACGGTACGTCCGCCCACTTGCTGGAATCGGCGCTGTTCGGGGATTTCCTGGTCCAGCGGATCCAATACCCGGCTTTGGCCGAGGAAATTCTGGCACCGCTGCGCCGGGCTGAGGAATTGGACCCTTTCAATCCATTTATTAAACTGCAGGAAGCGGTTGTTTTGCGCGAATTCGGCCGTTCGCGGGATGCCAGAATACAGGCGCTGGCCGCGCTGGATCTTGAGCCCGACTTCGTGGCGGCCCTATGGCTCCTTCATGAATGGGACGGCCTCCCTGCGGATGACCCGGCCCTGCTCCAGCGCATCTCCCGCATCCGGGCAAGGGCGAAGGTCCTGATGGCCGAGCCCGGTTCTTATCTTTTCAAGCTGCACCAGCTGCCGGCCGGGACCGGAATTCGGGAATGATCAATCGATCTGGGCTTCCAACCTGATGAAGATGTAGGGATTGCGGAGGTCGTTGGTGCGGATCTTGACCATATTGTTGAAGCTCCCCTGCTCGAACGGGGTGAAGGTGAGGGTGACCTCGGTGCTTTTTTTTGCGGCCAGGGCATTGGTTTTGAACGCCAGCGAAACCTCGGGGCCGCAACCGATTTCGATGATGCGCAAGTCCATGTTGCCGCTATTGCTCAAGTTGATCTTGCGCACATAGGTCTTTCCGATGCTGACGCTGCCGAAAGCGATATGGTCGGGCTTGATGTCGGCCTGGGCGAAATCCTTGATGGTCACGGTACCGCTCAAGGTCAGGCGGATTTCCGCCGCATTGGGATCATCGCTGGTCACCGTGATGGTCTTGATGACCTTGCCGCTGTAGCCGCTGGTATTAAATTTGCTGGAAATCGTTCCTTTTTCTCCCGGCGGGTAATCTTTTTTGGTCAATTCGGCGGTGGTGCAGCCGCAGGAAGGAATAACATTCTTGATATGGAGGATGTCATTGCCCGTATTTTCGAATTGAAAATTAATGTCCACAATTTTGCCGCCGGCTACTTCGCCGAAATCAAAGGTGGTATTCTTGAACGTGATGGCGGGTTTGGCAAACAGCGCCGCCGCCAGCAAAAAAATCGCCATAAAAATATTTTTTTTCATTTTTCCTCCAATTGCTTGATTCTTTTTTCCATGAGATGCAATTTTTCCTTCCATTCGGCCAAATTTCTGGCCAAAACCATGTTCTTGCGCCATGAAGCGAGCTCTTGATGCGGGATGCCGGCGATGATCATTTTGGTTTTGACCGATCCGGTGACGCCGGATTTGGCGGCGATCATGACTCCGTCGGCGATCTGGACATGATCGGCGATTCCCACCTGCCCGCCCATGATTACCTGGGCGCCGATCCGGGTTGAACCGGAAATTCCGGTCTGGGCGGAAATTGCCGTGTTTTTGCCGATGTGGACATTGTGGCCGATCTGCACCAGGTTGTCCAATTTGACGTTTTCGGCCAGGACCGTCTCCTCGATGGTCGAACGGTCGATGCAGGTGTTGGCGCCGATCTCGCAACCGTCGCCGATGATCACCTTCCCTTTCTGGGGGATCTTTACCGCAGTGCCGTCGGCCGCGCGTCCGAAACCGAACCCGTCGGCGCCGATGACCGCCCCGGAGTGGATGATCACCCGGTTGCCGATCTCGACGTTCTCGCGGATGACAACGTTGGAATAGATAAGACAATCGCTGCCGATCTGCACATCGCGATAGATCGTCACATGGGCGTGAATTTCCGAATTGGCCCCGATCCGGCTGTTCTCACCTACGTATGAAAAAGGGCCGATACGAATGTTGACCGCCAGTTCGGCGGTTTCGGAAATGGCGGCGCTGGCAGAGACGCCGCTGCAGAACGGGCGGCGCGGGTGGAAATATTCCAACAGCCGGGCAAAGGCCAGTTGCGGGTCGGGAACGCAAACCACGGCGGGATAGGCGAGCGGGCTGCCCTCGGCCACGATCAAGGCGCCGGCCCGCAGGCAGGAAATATCCGGATTTTCCTTTCCCCTGGCTATGAAGGCGATATCGCTTGGACCGGCCGCGGCCATAGCCTGGATCCCGGTGATTTCAAGGGATCCGTCCCCGCGCACCTCACCGCCGATCAGGGCGGCGATTTCCTTTAATTTAGGCATTTTTCTCCTTGTCCAGAAGATAGGTCATTTTGGCTCCATAGAGCATGATGCCCATGGTGATCTCCATCCAGAACCCGAAAAGGATGATGGCCACAATCGGGTCCTGCATCTTGCGCAGCAGGGAAACGTTCACCAGGTAGTAGGTGTACGCCCTTTTCACCGTCTCCCACAGCAGGGCCGAGAACAGCGCCGAGGCCAATGCGGCCAGGCCGACGACTTTTTTTTCCGGGATCCACTTGAACAGGATGTAAAAGAACAGAAATGTGATGATGAAGGGCATGATGAACTTGATCAAGAATCCGTTGATGGCCTGGAACATGGCGGGATCGATGCGGGTTCTCGCTGCCAGGTCTTGCTCGAAAACGGTGGTGATGGTCGTCGTCAGCCCGGTCAGCAGAAAGGAGGAGACGATCAGGATGACGACGATGATCAGCAGGCCGAACTCCTTGATCCTCTTGATGAAGAACACGCGCTTGATGTCGATGAAAAACATGTCGTTGATGAATTGGACCATCTTCTTGAAGACCAGGATACCCATGAACAGGAACACCCCCAGTCCGAACAGGCCCAGGTGGCCGATGCGTGCGGTCAACTCGGCGGCGTGGCGGAAGAAAATCGGGGCGATCTGCTGAAAAAATTCAGGCGAGAAGGGATACGCGTTCTGCAAGGCGCTGTCGGCGCCTTCGCTGAAGCCGGAGAAGAGATACGAAAAGAAGACCAGCAGGAAGAAAGACGAAAAGATGGAATAATAGGCCAGGATAGAGGATTTGTCCATCCCGCTTTCGCCGAGGAAGCATTTCAGCGCCTGTCCCATGCCTTTCAGTATCTTCAATGGCGTCACGGCGCTTTTCCTGTTTTTCATGATCTGAAAAATGGGGAAGGCCCCGGGCCTTCCCTTTTTTCCGAGGATTTATTTAACCGTGTAGCTGCCCCATTTGACGAAAAACAGGATGAGGTCGATGAGCAGGACATAGATGACCAGGGACTCCATCAAGGCCAGGGCGATGATCAGCAGGCCGCGAATGGAATCGGCCGCGGCCGGGTTGCGGGCGATGTTGTCCGAGGCGTTGCAGAATGCCTTGGACTGGCCGAAAATACCCATGATGGCCGCCACGGTCAGGCAGACGCTGCCGCAAAGGATGGTCCAGAAAAACAGGGATGAGACCGTCATGGTCTTGTCCGGGCTCTGCGCCGGCAGAGTCGCGGTCAGGGCCAGCAAGCCGGCAACGACCAGGATTGATTTTTTTTTCATACGCGATTCCTCCTATATTAGTGTTCCGACGCGATGGCGCCGGCCAGGTAGACCGACGACAGCATGATGAAAATATATGCCTGCAGCAGGGAAGTGAAGATGGCCATGGCCATCATGGGCAGCGGGGCGATGAAGGGCAGCAGCGATACCAGGATGATGATCACCAGGTCTTCACCGAAGATATTGCAGAAAAGCCTGACGGTCAGCGACATGGGGCGGGAAAAGTGGGAGATGATCTCGATGGGAGCGAAAAGCCAGCCCAGCCACCAGGCCGGACCGGTGAAGGTTTTCAGGTAGCCGAAAAAGCCGTGTTTTTTTATCCCCTGCGAATGGTAATAAAGAAAGATGAAAATGGCGCAGCCGGCCGGGGCGTTTAGGTTGGCGGTGGGAGAAGCCATTTCGGGCAAAAGCCCCAACAGGTTGGAAAGCGCGATGAACAGCCCCAGCGTTCCCAGGGCCGGGATGAATTTCCGCCCTTCGCTGCCGATCATGTCGTCGACAATGTTGCGGAAAAACAGGTATATGGACTCCAGCAGGGTCTGCATCTTGGCCGGGAAAAGCGACAGGTTTTTGACGGTCAGCTTGAAAAAAACGATCAGGACCAGGGTGACGATCATGGCCATGATGACATGGGCGGGAAACGGGTCCCCCTGGATATGGATGCCGGCCATGGCGGCCGCGGATTTCAGGAAGCGGTTGATCCAGACGGCGAAAAGGGGATTATGTTCCATGGAATGGGTTCTTGAATAATTGCCGGACGCCCGCGCCGGCAATGCCCAGATAGATCATCGCCAGTCCCTGGATGAAAAAAAGAATGCCATTTGGAGCCAGGCGGCCGGCGGCGAAAAATGCTCCGGCAATGACCAGTAATTTCGCCAAGCTCGTTAAAAAAAACATCGTTTTGCCTTTGCCTTTTTCAAGAATTCGGTCTGTGAGCCGGATCAGTATGAAAAAGCCCGTGATACCGATGGCGGCGCCCGTAAGGGAAATTATACAATAAATGACGTTTTTTGTAAAAAAAAAATCAAGGCCAGGGCCAGGATCTCCATGCCGGCGGTGGCACCGACAAGGCGGCGGGCGAAATTTTTATTATTTTTTTGGCTCATGTCGGCGCGTCACATGGAACAAGTTGAAAAAGCCGGCCAGGATTCCGTAAATAATGAATATAATGGTGAGATAGGGATCGGTTTTCAGCCATTTGTCCAAAAAATAACCGATGGCGAAACCGACCAGAATCGAGGCGGGAAACATCAGCCCGACCGAAGAATAGTCGATCCATTTTTTCCTGCTTTCCTTTGCCGGGGGATATTTCGCCATTCACGCCGCGGCTGGAACGGCTTGCCGCCGTTCAATAATCCTCATCCTCTTCGTCATCCTTGAGGTCGAAACCGTCCAAATCTTCTTCGGATTCCTCGTCGCCGAAATTCTCCTCTCCTTCGTAATAGTTCATGGTTTCGAAATCCTCTTCACCGAATTCGTTTTTGCGTGTTTCGATGGCCTTATAGAACTCATCTTCATCTTCAAAATGGCGGATGAAGTTGGCGTCCAATTCGCTGTAAAAAAGTTCCAGGTAGTCATCCTCGATATAGCAAAAAACCGACATGTGCTCATCCGTGTCCAGGTCTCCGATCACTTCTATGACTTTGGTAGCGGCCGCTTTTAAAGTGTCAAGCGTCTGCCATGATATGATTTCCAGCTGTTCCATCGGCAATCACTCCTTTTCTGATTTAATATTGTCTTTATTTAATTTGATAAAATGTTTTTGTCAAGTGTTTTTTAAATATTTTTTCAGATACTGCCCGGTCAGGGATTTCCGACTGCGCAGCATGCCGGCCGGACTGCCGCTGAAAACGAGATGCCCGCCTGCCGCGCCGCCCTCGGGACCGAGCTCGACGACATAATCGGCGGCGGCGATCATGGCCAGATTGTGCTCGACGGCGATCACGGTGTTGCGGTTTTGCAGCAAGCGGGAGATGAGCTTTTGCAGGATGGTGATGTCGTACCCGTGCAGGCCGAAGGACGGTTCATCCAGCAGAAACAGCATGTTCGCTTTTTCCAGGTTCAAGTATTTGAGCAATTTCAGCTTTTGCAGCTCGCCGGTGGACAAGCTGCCGAGCTTTTCCCCCAACTGCAGGTAACCCATCTCATTGTCCTGCAGGTGGCTTAAAACGGCTTTGACCTGAGGGATCTCCGCGGCCAGTTCGTCGCTGAACTCCTTGACGCTCATGGCCAGAACGTCGGCAATGCTTTTGTTTTTGTGCGTGATTTTGAGCACATCGGGTGAAAAGCCGCTGCCGCGGCAATGGCCGCAAATGGTTTTCACGGCCGGTAAAAACTGCATTTCAATTTCCAGATGGCCGCGGCCTTTGCATTCCGGGCAGCGCCCCAGAGGCGAATTGAAAGAAAAGTGGCCGGGCAGGTACCCCAGCAGGCGGCTGGGATGCAAGGCGGAAAAGAACTCCCGGATCGGGGCGAATATGTCAAAAAAACCGGCAATATTGGTGCTGCCGCGCATGTGGCTGATCCCCGGGTCGATGTGAACGGTTTCGCCGATGCCGGGGATGCGCTTGTTTTTCAGATAGATTTCATCATACAAAAGCGTGCTTTTGCCGGCGCCGCTGACTCCGGCAATGACCGTCAGCGCCTGGCGGGGAATTTGCAGGCTGAAGTTTTTCAGGTTGTGGGCGCAGGCGTTTTCGAAAGTCATGAGCCCGGAGGTAAATTTTTTTTCGGGAAAGGCCTCCGCTTTCTGCCGGAAATACTTTTGGGTTATCGTGCTTTGCGAATTGAAAAATTCCTCCATGCCGCCGCTGTAGATGATTCGCCCGCCCTGGCTGCCGGCGCGCGGTCCCAGTTCCATGACATGGTCGGCACAGCGGATGAGGCGCGGGTTGTGCTCGACCAGGACGATGGTGTTGCCGTTTTCCTTCAGTTTTTGCAGAAAAAAAATCATTTTTTCATAATCGGCCGGATGCAGGTCGGCCGAAGGCTGGTCGATGATCAGGAGTGAATCGGAGAGGGTGGAACCCATAATGAACGCCAGATTGATGCGCTGCTGTTCGCCTTTGGAGAGGGTGAAGGTCGGCCGGTTCAGCTGGATATAATGCAGGCGGCTCTGGATCAGGAATTTCAGCTTGGCGGCGATTTCAGTGAAAACGTCCGGGGAAATTTTATTCCGGTAGCGGTTCTTGTCCAGGGTCTTGATGAAGTCGTCGGCGGCACGGATGGTCATGGCCAGAAAATCGGCGATGGTTCGGCCCTGGATGCGGAATGACAAAGCCAGGGGGTTGAAGCGGCTGCCGCCGCAGGCCGGGCAGGGCAGGTAAGAGGTGAAGCGGCTGAGAAAAACGCGGGACTGCACCAAGTAGGACCTTTTGCGCAAATAGGCAAAAAGTCCGTCCAATCCCTTGAAGCGGCCGTCGCCCTTGAGCAGGAAATCTTTTTCCGCGGCGCTGAATTCCCGCAGCGGCCGCTGCAGGTCCATGCCTGCGGCGCTGGCGTTTTGCAGAAGCAGCTCGCGGTATTCCCGGTTGGCCGGCGTGTTCAGGGGCAGTACCGCCCCGGCGGCCAGGGAAAGGTTCTCATCCAGGACCAGGCTGGGGTCGATGGTCGCCACATCACCGAAGCCCTTGCATTCCGGGCAGGCGCCCCGGGCGCTGTTGAAGGAAAAGAGATTCTCGTCGGGGCTTTCATATTCCTGCTGGCAGCGCGGGCAAAAAAAGCCGCAGGTGAAATGGCGCGGCTCGCGGTTGTAAAAAACCGTGATCGTGTTCCGGCTCATGGCCATGGCGCTGTCGACCGCTTCAAAAATGCGGCTGCGGTTTTCCTGACGGTTTTCCAGCTCGTCGACAAGGACCAGCAGCGGCTTGTTCGCGTTTATTCCTTTGATATCGGCCTTGTGACCGTCCCGGACGTGGAAATAATAACCGCGATTGATCAGGAATGGGATGTCGCCCCGATAGGGGAAACAAATTTGCACCTGGCCGGGCTCAAGCGCCAGCAATTCCTGGATCACCTCGTCGATGCTGAATTTTTTTATTTTTTCCCCGCAGCCCGGGCAGTGGAAGTCGGCTATCTTGGCATACAGGATGCGCAGGTAATCGAAAATGTCGGAAGCCGTGGCCACGATGGAGCGGGGGTTTTTATGCGGCTTTTTTTGGCGAAAAGCGATGGCCGGAGGCAGGTTTTCGATCCGGTCGATATCCGGCTTCTCGATTTGATCGAGAAATTGCCGGATGTAGGGGGAAATGGATTCAATGTAGCGGATGTAGCCCTCGGCGTAAAGGGTGTGGAAAGCCAGCGATGACTTGCCGGCGCCGCTGACGCCGACGATGGCCGTGATCTTTCCCAAAGGAACGGCGGCGTCGATGTTTTTCAAATTGTTGGTGCGGATGCCTTTGAGGATGATGTTCTTTTCCATGGCGATTGTGATCCAGGACAATTATAGCATGGGTTGTAATGAACCAGCAGGGGTCTGATCAGAAACTCGGTGTACGGCAGACGGTTGAAGGGCAACGGCATTCATCGTTCTCAGATATAGGAATGCGCTTGTTGCTCGCCGCCATCCGCTGTCAGCCGTATGCCTTCAGCCGAGGTCCGGCAGCTACTTGTGGATGGCGAAATCGCGGTCGGAAAAATCGTTGATGCGCAGATCCCTGAGGGCGCAGATACGCAAGCGGTATTGACCGCTGTCGGGCTGGTCGGCCGGTATTTTCCATTCATAGGCGCCGCTGTCCGGAACCGCTGCGGCAATGATCGCGTACTGTTCGCCGCTTTTGAAAAGCAGGATGGCCACGCTGCCGGTGACGCCCAGTGAACGCCACAGGATCCGGGCCTGGCCGCCGCTTTTTAAAACTTCCCCGCCGTTGGGGAATTCAATGCGTATGGTTTGGCTCCCGGCATGGAGCGCCAGGGTGAGCAGGAACAGCGAGGCGATTTTTTTTGCGGGCATCACATTTAAATAAAAGTTTTCTTCAATAATCTCAACCATAAGTGAAAAAAAATATTTTCGCTCCCGGGGCGCTTGCGCCCGGAGAGACTCGAACTCCCAACGCGCAGCTTCGAAGGCTGCCGCTCTATCCTTTGAGCTACGGGCGCGGCCGCTGAGATCATTATAACCGGATTTTCCGCCTGCAGCAAGAAAGGCAAAATGTGCTATAATTTCCCCATGCCCATGCGCATTCCCTTCAACCGGCCGGTCGCGGACCTGATAGAAAAACGCTTTTCGTGCCGCAGCTTCGACGGCCAGGGCCTGGAAAGCGAAGTACTGGAGGCCTTGGAAAAATTTCCGGCCGGCCTGGAACTGCCTTTTCAAAACCGGCTCCGATTCGGCATCATCGATAAGGAGAAAGTCCGGGCTGAGAATTTGTTCTCCGCCGGCAGTTACGGCATGATCAAGGGGGTGCGCTTCTACCTGGGCGCCCTGGTCAAAAAAAATGCGCCGCGCCCCTGGGAGGACATCGGCTTCGCGCTGGAGGCGGCGGTCCTTTATGCCACTGCGCTCGAGCTGGGCAGCTGCTGGATCGGCGGCGTCTTTGATCGCCGGCGTTTCAGCAGGGCATTGGGCATGGGGGAGGATGAGCAGCTTCCGGCCGTGGTGGCCGTGGGCCGCCCGGCAGACAGGCGTTCCCTGCGCGACCGCCTGGTGCGCTGGAGCGCCAGAGGCAGCCTGCGCAAAAGTCCGGCAGAGCTTTTTTTCGAAAGTGATTGGGCGACGCCGCAGGCCGATGATAAATCGCCGCCATGGGCGCCGGTTTTGAATTGCGTGCGCCTGGCTCCTTCGGCTTCCAACAAGCAGCCCTGGCGCGTCATCCATAAAGACGGTGCCTTTCATTTTTTCCTGAGCCGCGACAAAGCGTACGGCGCCTTGATGCCCTTTGCGGACCTGCAGCGCATTGACATGGGCATCGCCATGTGCCATTTCCAGCTCGCGGCCACCGAGCAGGGACTGGCGGGCCAGTGGGCGGCGGCGGAGCCACAAATTCCCAATACGCCTGGGAATTTCGAATATGTTGCCAGTTATCTTACGAAGCAGTAGCGGAATTTGTCGGACGGCGAAGGGCTGACGGCGGCTAGCACGAAGTGAAATCCTCGAAAAAATGGGTCGCGGGAATGCGATTGCCGTAAACCGTCTGCCGTACGCCGTCTGCCGAGAACAGTCGCTATTTCGCCCTGAGTGATCCTTCATCCAGATATTGCTGGAAAAGCCTGCCCCATGCCGATGTCTTCAGCCATTTTTTGTAGATCTTGCTTTCCTTGAACGGCCAGTGCAGCACGTCATGATAAAAATAGGAATAAAAATTGCCAATATATAGGATGGGCGGGCGGGTCATGGCTTTCTGCAGGAAACGGGTAGGACCGAACCAGGTTACCCAGCCCACGGCCTTGTGAAAGCAGAAGCCGACATGAAAGTTCCAGCTTTCCCGGGCCGCGTCCAGGTCGCCTACGATCTCGATCTCCTCGGGCTTGCCCACGCCCAGGCCGTTCTCGTGGGCCAGGCGGATGTACTTGATGGCCATGGGGTCGAAGCCCATGAGCTTGGCGGCGACGGCGTCGATGGCCACCTGGTCGGAGCTGGCCAGGATAACGTTCTTTTCCTCGGGGTGCATCACGCGCGGGCCCGGGCCGTTGCCGGCCATGGTGCCGTCCATCAGGCAGAACAGGCCGGGGTGGATCTCCTTCTGGATGGCCAGCAGGTCGACCAGCGTCTCGTGGATGTGGGTGTGGGTCTGGTGGCGCTTATGGTTGAGCAGGCCGCCGAAGGCGTTCTTCATGGCGCCGGTGGTGGTGGTGTAGATGTGGCACTTGACCGTGGGCAGATGGATGATGTTGCGGCCGATGAAGTAGTCGGGGATGCGCAGCTCGTCGCCGTAGATCTTGTCCAGCGCCAGCATCCTGGCCTTGGGCCTGTAGGTCACCCACTTCATGTCCTCGGCGCGGAAGTTGAACAGGACCTTGACGCCATGGTCGCGGAAGATCGGCTTGTAGTTGTTCAAATCCTCGCCCTTGAAGGCGTTGGTCACCTCGGTCTTGTTTTGCACGCAGGAGATGTCCGGGAAGCCGTTTTTCTTGAGGGCCAGGACGGTCCCCTCCAGCTGCCAGGGGGTGGTGTTGGCCGAGGGCAGGGGATAATGCCAGGAGATGTTGTCCTTGATGATGGTGCCGCGGCTTTTGTCCAGGGTGCCCGGGCCGCCGCCCAGTTCGAAGAGCCGGACATAATCGTCCAGCACGGTTGCCGGTTGGGTCTTTAATATCGCGACTTTTGCTTTTTTCATTGCCGGTTTTCCTTGATCGGTTTTTTTTCATTATAATGCGCTTTGGCGGAAAAATCCAGAGGTCTCTCCCGCATTGGCCGGGAATCAGGGCCCTGAAGCCATGTTGACAGCCGGGAGGCAATACTATACAATTAAGCCGCGCGGTGAGTGTAGCTCAATGGTAGAGTATCAGACTGTGGATCTGACCGCTGCGGGTTCAAGTCCCGTCACTCACCCCAGTTCCCGCCTGCCTTTCCAGCCATTTTTCCCTTCCCGAATCCGAACGGGTGTGTGCCAAATTGTGTCTCAATCACGAAGTGAAGCCGGAGCCCGGCCCTGCTTGCTAATCTTCAACTTCCGTTGACATTTTAGATAATTATGCTCAAAATTCCATCATGGGGGAAATTGGTTTTCCGGCAGTTTTTTCCAAATTGTCTGAAAGGGAGTGATCTATGCGCCACTATAGCTTCTTTCTGGTTGCAATAGGGATTTTAATTGTGGTGGACGCTGCCTTAGCGCAGAGCCCTGATTTCTGGCCAAAATCGACGCCGCAGGCAGTTGGGTTGAATCCCAAAGTGCTGGCTGAGCTGGATGCTGATATCGTCGCCGGCAAGTATGGATATATCGATAGCATACTCGTTATCCGTCATGGCTGGCTGGTCTTTGATCGTTCTTACCCGCACGATTATATTCAGATCTACGGCAAGCAGGCCCAAGCCCCTGGGGCGTTCAATGCCCATGATCCGACCGGGCCGTATAATTACTTCAACTCGTGGTGGCATCCTTTCTACCGTAGAGGTGACCTGCATTCGATGCAATCGGTTACGAAAACGGTGACCTCTGTCATCATCGGAGTGGCCGTGGCACGAGGGGAGTTTCCCGATCTCGCGACACCAATCCTGAAGTTTTTCGACGAGTCGAAGGTGGCCAATATAGACGTGCGCAAACGCCGCATCAACATTCGACATTTAATGACAATGACCGGAGGGTTCGATTGGAACGAAGACCTTCCCTACACAGATCCGAACAACACCGGTGTCCTGATGGAAGCAAGTTCTGACTGGGTGCAGTTCGCCATCGACCGGAAGATGGCTCGCGAACCAGGAATTATCTTGAACTACAACAGTGGTGAAGCGCAGCTCCTGTCATATATTTTTCATGCGGCGACAGGTCGGGATATCGAGGAATACGCTGCCGAGCATCTCTTCGCGCCGCTGGGCATAGAACGCTACTTTTGGAAGCGTTCGCCTTCAGGACTGATCGATACAGAGGGGGGACTCTACCTGAATCCGCATGACTTGGCGAAGATTGCGTACCTCTTTCTCAAAAAGGGAGCCTGGAAAGGCAAGCTGATTGTCACCTCGGAATGGATCGTGGAATCCGTCACTCCCCATGTCCAGGATGGCCAGAGCGGCGTTAAATATGGCTTCATGTGGTGGCTCTATCCCTACGGCGACGGTTCCCGCTTCGCTTGGACGGGTTCCGGTTTCGGCGGTCAAAAAGTGATCATCGTGCCCGAGCACGACATAGTCCTTGTGGTAACAGGTTGGAATATCCTCCCAGATAATCCCCGACTCGGCCACCAGGAGGCCATAGACCTGATCATGCGAGCGGTCGTCGATCGCATTCACGGTGCTCTCTGAGACTCCATTGCTCATTTACAATGATTTTTTTTTCAATGGGGAGAAATGGAAAGACAGGGATGGTTTTTGTGATTTTTGATCCATTTTCCCTCCTAGGATGATCGTCATTAGGGTAGACCTCTCCTGTTTTGTGTGTATCAACGTGGGCTAGACGCAATTTGGGTGAGCGCCTCTCTTTGAGGGGACGAAGCGGAATGGAGTCTGCGGTGATGCCGATGGGATAAGGGGTTTTGGCCTTGGGGACTGTGCAGAACAGTGTGCTTGAATTTTAACCGATTCCATCCGTGGATCGACAGGCATATGTACCCAGGACGCCGTACAGGCTTGATAATATAGCGTTTCGGGAAAATATGAGCAGGACTGTGGATCCGATCGCTGCGGGTTCAAGTCCCGTCACTCACCCTAGTTCACACCTGCCTTTCCTGATTTTTCCCTGCCGTTGAGCCAAGAGAGCGTGCGCCGGCTCATGCCAGCCTCGCGCCGGGGTGGCGTTTTTCAAGCAGGAGCAAGGCCGCTGAGTACCAGGCCGGAGAAGCCCCAGGGCAGGCAGTCGACGACCCGCGCTTCCTCCAGCCCGGCTGCCCGCGCCCACTCCTGGAGGTCGGAAAGCGAAAAGCGGTGTTCATACGGCGCGCCGAAGCGGTCCTCCAGCGAGGCGGCGATCCCCCGGATGCCGGGAAAGGTGCCGTAGGGAATGTGCCTGGCCAGGCGGTTCAAGCGGAGCCAGCGCAAAAGTCTTGCCGGCCAGGTCAGCGTAATATAAACAACGGGGGCTCCGCACCAGGCGAATTTGCGCAACAGGGGGGCCGGCAGCCGGGTGCTGAGCCGGCGCGCCAATGTGACCGGCGCGAGCAGTATTTTTTTCAGCGGCAGGTCGCTGAAGTCCTTGTAGACGAAAAGGGTGATGCGGCCGCCCGGGCGCAGCCTTTCCAGCAGAGAGCGAAAAGCCGTTTGCGGATCGCGGGTGTGATGAAGCACGCCGAAAGAGTAAATAAAATCAAAGGCCTGCCTGGCCAGCGGCGGGGCCATCAGGTTGCCCTGCACAAAGCGAATGTTGGGAACGTCTTCCGCGAGGATGGCGGCCATCTGCAAGCTTGCGGCCAGGTCGATCCCGATAAAACGGATACCGGGGTGTTGTCTGGCCAGGGAGGTCGCGGATCCGCCGTTTCCGCAGCCGGCATCGATGCCGGCCGTTCCTTGCACCAGTTCGCTGTCCGAAGCCTTTCTCAACAATTCGAGATGGGAGGTCGCCGGGGCGTGATAGCCGCTCGGCCGCCTTTGTTTCTTTTTATAGCTGTTCCATATATCACTGTACAATTCCTGGGTCTTCGTCTCGGCGGTTGTGGGATTGGCCAGCAGCACAGGGACGCCGGCGCGTATCGGGAACCGGGCGGAGCATGAAGGGCAGATGATTTCGGTTTCCTTGCTCATGGCAAGAGAGGCTCCGCAGGCAGGGCAGGCAAGCAAGGCCGTCCAATTCTTGTCCCAAGCTGGCTGCGCGCTGTTTTCCATGCAGCCATTCTATGTGAATTTGCGGCAACTAGCAAACGCCTTGCGCGGCTCCGGGGAGCCTTGCGCCGGTTTGAAGGCGCGGCAAAATTCCAATGATATACTTTACCGGACCCTTTGCCGTTTCGGGAGATCGCTCGCTCCGGTTCCATTGCGTGGGCGATGGTTTATTGCTACAATTCCGCCATAGTGTGAAATGAGCAGCAATGACGAAATCATTCTAGTGGTTCCTTTCAGCCATACGCATTATGTCGTTCCTCCCATCGGGCTTGGATATTTGGCCACCGCCCTGCGCCATTCAGGTTTTTTGAACGTGTGCATCGTGGATTGCTTGAAAGAAAAGATAAAATTAAAGCAGCTGGTAAAAAAGATCACGGCCCGGCGACCGAGGGTCGTTGGGTTTCAGGTCTTTTCCTATGATATGGGTTTCGTGGCCCGGGCGGTCAGTCTGCTCCGGCGCTCCAGCCCCGGCTTAGCCATTGTCCTCGGCGGGCCTCACGCATCGGCGGTCGGCGCTGATATTTTGCATGAAATTCCGGATGCGGATTATGCCTTTGTTGGGGAAGGCGAACCCGGATTGCCCATGTTGATGCGGTCGCTTCTTCGGGGAGAAAAAATCACCCTCGCCGGCATTCCCGGCCTTGTTTACCGGGGGAAAGACGGCATCCAGGCCAATCCCAGGGCCGTGATCACGGATCTGGATCAGTTGGGATTTCCGGCTTGGGATTTGCTGGCGCCCGGCGAATATCCGGACAGTCCCCAAGGCGGTTTCTACCGCAATTTCCCCATTGCCCCCCTTTCGACCAGCCGCGGTTGCCCCTATTCCTGCACCTTCTGCGGCAGCGGCGTGAACATGGGGAAAAAACTGCGGCTGCGCAGCATCCCCCATGTGCTTCAGGAAATGGAGATGCTGGTTCATCAGTATGGAGTGAGGGAGTTCCATGTCATTGATGACATGTTTAATTTTTACAAAGAGAGGGTATTGGCATTTTGCCAGGGGATATTGGATCGGAAATTGGCGGTCAGCTTCACTTTTCCCAACGGAATTCGCTTGAATCAACTGGATATGGAAACCCTGGCAGCCATGAAAAAGGCCGGCGCCTATGCCTTCAATGTGGGAATCGAAAGCGGATCGCAGCGGACATTGGAACGGATGAAGAAGGATCTAACCCTGGAAATGATCGAAGAAAAAATTGAAATGATCGTGAAGGCCGGGCTTGACCCCTGCGGATTCTTCATCGTCGGGTTCCCCGGTGAAAGCGCGGCCGATATCCGGGCCACGATGGATTTCGCGAAAAAATTGCCGCTGCGCCGGGCCCATTTCAGCAATTTCCTGCCCCTTCCCGGCACGGAAGCCACAAGCCGCCTCTTGGCAGAAAAAGAAATTTGCTTGCCGGCCTGGAAGGACCTGTTCTATTCCAGGGTGCCCTATGCTCCTCCGGGAATCTCCAGGCGCCGATTGAAGTCCTTGCAGCGCCGGGCCTACATCGGTTTTCATTGGCGTCCGCGCATACTCATCCCCATGATTTCGGACATCCGCAGCTGGAACCATTTGCGGCTGACCTTGTCCAGGATCCGGGACTATTTGTTCCGTTATTGATGCCGGGATAGGGGCCTGTTTTCAATCCGGGCGCTTCGGCGTTTCCGGCATGGCGAGTTCAAAACTCCGGGGCTGAAGCTGGAAGCGCTTTTGGCTGTAAACTTTAAAACCGCTCTTCATGTCAAAAAAGAAAAAAGTGCCATTCCAGGCCAAGATGACCGAAAGCCATGATTTTCTGCTGATATGTACCAGCAGACGGTTGCCGGGGCCATTGAGCGGTTTCAGCAGGTCGGCAATCTCCCGGTTCACCCTTTGTGGCAGGCGCAGCGGCCGCAATTGCAAGTATGGCCTGTTTCGTGAATGAAAAAAAAGAGTGATTTCCGGGCTGGGAGCGTATTTTGCATCCATGCCCAGAGCTTGCGCCGTCTTGGCGGCAATTTCCGCGTATGTCGCCGTTTTGGCAATGACGACGCCCACGTTTTGATCCTTCATGCGCTGCAGGGCCTTTTGGTAAACCGGATCGGTGAAGGAAGCGGCCACAGTTTGCAGCGCTTTTTTTTGGGAATAATACGGGATCCAGGAATCAAAATAGGCGCCGAACACGATCAAGGTGCACGACGACGGAAGTCTGAGGATGGATTGGGTGATGTGTTCGTTTACCGGGTTTTGATAATTGAGTTGTTTAAGATGAAGATATAAAAAGGAGGTCAGCAGATTGCCTGTTATCAGCGCCCAGTAAACTGTTTTTTTCAGGCCATCGGGGAACAGAATGAACAGTCCCCAGATCAAGAAAACCCCGGTCGGCATGAAGTAATAGTCGTGAACGAAATAGAGGTTGGTGAAAACCAGCGGGCCCAAGAGGAAAATCAGGAGCGAAAGGGCGAGCCATAACAGCTGTTTCCTGGCTTTTTCAGCCAAGAAGCATCGAATCACCATGCCGGGCAGAACAACCAGGCCCAATATGCCAAACATGCTGATGCCGGAACGGGCAAGGAAGGACAGCCATTTGAGCGGTGACAAGCGCATGGCCATGTCGCCGAAAACCCAGTACCGGAGCGCGGATGACGTTGCCATTGCGCCATAGGGATTTTCCAATTTGACTTGGTCGGCCGCGAATGTCCAAAGCAGCCCGCAGGCAAAGGGAATGATGAGGAGGGAAAAGTCCAGGCACGTTTTCTTCCAGGAAAATGCCCGGGATTTGATGTTCCGATAGGCAAGCCAAATCGCTACCAGCAGGACCACGTTGGCCCCGACCGCGAAGGTCGTGATTTTGACGACCGCGGCCAGCGTACCGCCGAGCAGCGCAAGCAAATAGCCCCAGATCTTTCCGTTCTGGACGTAGGAAATGAAGCCGGACAGGTAAGCCAGGAAAAAGAAAAAGGCTGTCGTCTCGATGGTAAACGAGAACGAATAGGCGATATATATTGGAGCGGAAACGAGCAATGCCAGAAAGAAATAAGAATGTCCGGCGGGAAGTCCGATTTTTTTCAGGATTCCGAACAACAGGAAAACGGCCGCCAGGAAAAACAAAAAGCTGACGATCTTGCCGGTCAACGGCAGGGAAACGGCAGGAGTAACCAGCTTGGCCGCGATGAATTGGTACAGGGGGAACTCGAATGGGAATGGCCATGGATATCCCATGACCGGTGTTATGGAATTGAATGGGCCATAGCCTTCCCGGAGCATATAGTCGCTGGTGATGGCCCTCTGGGTTTCGCCTTCGGAAATGTAAAAAAAATCGTTTCCCCGCATTTGAAAAAAGCCGACGATCAAGACAACCAGCAGCAGCGTCAACCAGAATGTGATTAGGCCAAAAGTTTTAAGTTCTTTTGCTTTCATGCTTTTTCCTTAAAAGAAATGCCGTCAGAATTATAGCAAAAAAACAGATTCGCGCCACTTTCAGGGGCGATGCGCGGCATTGACTTTCTCTGGCGGAATCGATAAAATGAAAACGCTCCACTGGCGAGAAAAGCTTGCAAAATAAAAAAAACGAAATAGAATTCTTCGACCGTTTTTCGCAAGCCGCCGCCTATGACGTACTCACTCCCGCCGCTTACAGAAGGATCATCCGTGAATTCCAGGAACTGCTGCGGCCGCTGCAGCGTCCCGGGCTGCGCATCATTGATCTGGGATGCGGCAGCGGCGCTTTTACGCGCAGATTTCAGCAGATGTTCCCGGCTTGTTTTTTTGGCATGGACATTTCCGAACGTTCGATCGCCGCTGCCGCCGCCGCCTCTCCGGACATCGGCTATACCGTCGGCGACATCGAGCACAGCGGATTCGCCGATCATTCTTTCGATGTGGCTTTGTTTTCCGGGGTGCTGCACCACTTTCCGGATTTTCAGGCCTGCCTGCGCGAAGCGTATCGGATTTTAAAAAAAGGCGGCTGCGTCCTTTCCTATGACCCCAATATCCGCAACCCGGCCATGTGGATTTACCGTCATCCGCGATCGCCTTTTTCTTCTCGGCAGGGAAGGACAGCCAACGAGCGTCTGCTGGCGGCTGAAGATATTCGAGGAGGAATGGAAAAGTCAGGATTTCATCATGTCCGGATCCGTGGCCGGAGCGGGATCACTTTCAAGTACGTCGCTTCGCCTGTGGGGCGATCGCTGCTTCCGCTCTATAATCTTTTGGAAGTGCTGTTTGCTTTCACGCCATTGGCCGGGCGATTCGGTTCTTTTCTCATCGGTTATGGAGAAAAATGACACGGGGCACTTCGGGGGACAAAGGAGAAAAAACCATTTTGGACAGCGGGAAGAAAGAAGTCATTGTGCTGGGAGCGGGAATCATGGGCTTGGTGGCAGCCTGCGAACTTCAGAAAAAGGGATTCCAGGTGACCGTGCTGGAAAAGGACGACCGGCTTGGCGGCATGAGCGCTTCGTTTGATTTTGACGGCATGCCCAGCGAGCGCTATTACCATTTTTTTTGCAAATCCGACGCGCCGCTCTTTCAGTTGATGCGCGAATTGGGCATTGAGCGGCGCCTGAGATGGAATGAAACGCGCATGGGATTTTTTTTCGACGGCGGCATGTATCGCTGGGGAACTCCCGGGGCTTTGCTCCAATTCCCCCATTTGCATGTTTTAACCAAAATGCGTTTCGCGCTGGAGGTTTTTTTTGCGGTTCATCGCCGTCGCTGGCGGCGCCTGGATCGCATGACCGGCAGCCAGTGGATTAAAGGATTTTTGGGAGATGAAGGTTACCGGGTTTTGTGGCAGAGCCTGTTGCGGTTGAAGTTCCACCGTTTTGAAAAGCAAATATCCGCGGCTTGGGTAGGGCGGCGGTTGCAGCGGATGGGAAAGTCCAGGAAAAATATTTTCCATGAGGAATTGGGCTATATTGACGGAGGGGTCCGGGAATTGATCCGGGCATTGGAGGAACAATTTCAGCGCCGGGGAGGGCGGATCTTGCTGAATGCCGCGGTGACCGAGATCCGCATCGATAAAGCGGCGGCTGCCGTCACCGGAGTCGTGGCCAACGGCCGGGAATTCAAATGCGGCAAGGTCTTGTCAACAATTCCCCTGCCTTACTTGTCCAGTTTGGCGCCGGGATTGTCCGATGATATCAGGGCTCTTTATCAAAAACTGGACAATATCGGCGTGGTGTGCGTAGTTCTTAAATTGAAACGGCCGCTGACCCCGAATTTTTGGACCAACATCAATGACCCTGCGATTGAATTGCCTGGAATCATCGAGTTTTCCAATCTCACCAATGGGAAAGACAAGATTGTTTATTTCCCTTTTTACCTGCCGGAAGATCACGAGTATACTTCCAAACCAGATTGTTTTTTTTCCGACAAGGTCATTGGCTATTGCGCGAGGCTTCAGCCCGCTTTTGATCCGTCCTGGGTGTTGGGCCGGAGAGTCCACCGTTATCAATACGCCCAGCCGGTATGCCCGCCGGGATTCCTGCAAACCTTGCCTCCCGTTTGTCCCGGAATATCGGGATTGTTCGTTGTCGACACTTCGCATTATTATCCTGAAGACCGCTCTTTGGCCGAAAGCATCCGTCTGGGCCAAAAAACGGCTTTTCTGGTTGCCGCTTCCAAAAATCAGAATTGCGACAATCGCTGATCTTGGCCAGCGGGCAAGGTTGACCGGTGCTGCAGCAATTTCTTGAAAGTGGCGCCCGGGTTGCTTGGCGGCCGGTTAAAATACCAGCGGCCATTTGTTTTTGATGACCGCCAGGTCTTTTTCCTTGGCTATGAAGCTCTGCACGTAGCCGCACTGGCCGCAGACGAAATTGTCCAGCGCGGCGGCCCGGAAAAGCGAAACCGGTATGCAGTTGCTGTTGTGCATTCCCGACTTCCTCTTCACTCCGGCACCGCTGTATATTTCCTTGCCCTGGCAATTGGGGCAGATTCCGTTCTTCATGATTCCTCCTTGGCCGCCGGCGCATCCGTCTGTTTCCCTGCGGCCGGGGCCTTTTTACGGCGCCGTTGGATCGCTTCGTTCAGGATGGATTCGATCTGGCCGTTGACGCTGCGAAAATCGTCAGCGGCCCAGCGCTCCAGTTCTTCCCACATCTCCTGGCTGAGGCGCAGCAGGAAAGATTTTTTCGCAGGCATGGCCGAATGCCTGGCCGCTTATTTGTACAGGGTGCCGGTATTGATCACGGGCGTGGCTTCGGCCTCGCCGCACAGCACCACCAGCAGGTTGCTGACCATGGCCGCCTTGCGCTCCTCGTCCAGCTCGACCACTTTTTTGCTTTTCAGGTCTTCCAGCGCCATCTCCACCATGGAAACCGCGCCGTGCACGATCTTGCGGCGGGCGGCGATGATGGCTTCGGCCTGCTGGCGGCGCAGCATGGCGTTGGCGATTTCCGGCGCGTAGGCCAGGTGGGTCAGCCGTGTTTCATCGACCTGCACACCGGCTTTGGCCAGCCGCTCCTGGAGTTCGCTTTTCAATACCAGGGCCACTTCGTCCATGCCGCTGCGCAAGGTCACTTCTTCCTCCTCGCCGTGGTCGTACGGATAGCAGTTGGCCAGGTGGCGCAGGGCGGCGTCGCTCTGGATCTTGACGTAATGCTCGTAATGGTCCACGTCGAACAGGGCGTGGGCCGTGTCCACCACCCGCCAGACCACAACCGCCGCGATCTCGATGGGATTGCCGCGTTTGTCGTTGACCTTCAGTTTTTCGATCTCGAAGTTGCGTATGCGCTGGGACACCGTGTATTTGCCGCGCGGCTGGGCCAATTGCAAAGGATTGGTCCAGTGGAAACCGTCGCTGCGGATCGTCCCCTTGTATTTGCCGAAGAGCACCAGCACCTTGGCTTCGTTGGGCTGCAGGGTGAAATACCCCAGGGGCAGGATCAGGCAGATCGTGACCAGTAAAAAGGATTGGGCGGCGATCCCCAGCAAGGACCACTGGTTGGCCAGCGCGGAACTTAAAAACAGCCAGATCAGCGCGATGATCAGCAAAACATGAATGGCAACCACCACCCAGCCCTTGCCGGAGCTTCCGTGTTTTTCGTTTGTCATGAAAGGCCTCCTCATGATATAGGATATCAAATTGATATCAATATAATAACATCGTTTTTTTTTCTTGTCAACAAAAAATTATATCGTTATATGAATCTTGGGTATCATTTGTAAATAATTTACCCATTTTGAATGTCGCTTGGCACATTTTTCGAGGCTGTCAATGTATGAAGGCCGGTTCAATGCAGGTTTTGACAAGCAATAACGCCCCAAGCAGAAAAATTTTCGCCGACGCCCCCGCTGGCTGTATTTGGCATGTGTATTGCTTTTTAATTTTCAGATTGTGACCATTCGCCGATCTTTTTATGTGAGCGCATATGGCAAAAAGAAAAGAAACCAGAATAAACAAAAGCCTGCTGGTCGACATCAGCCGCAACGGATTTGAGCAGATGGGCGTCACCGTCAATGTCTCCCGCCGTGGCATGTGCATTGCCACGACCGAAATTTTCCGCAGGCGAAGCAGGCTGCAGATTTTGATTGCCGCGGCCGATGACATTTACTCCGTCACCGGCGAAGTGGTGTGGAACCTGAAAAGTGAGTTTGAATCGGGAGACAATGTGCCAGCCGGCTTGGGCATCAAGATAAAGGATGCCGCTCCCGGATATTACAAATTTATCGCGGCCATGAAAAAAAACCGCCAGATATCCATAAAAAAGCAATTCTCCTGCTGATTTTTTTCAATATCCGGCCGTGGGCACCCAGGTTTTTTACGTTTTGTGTTTTTATTTTCTTTACAGCGGCGCTTATTTAATATAAAATCTTTATTCTTGCGCCGCCATTTTCCAAGGAAAAACGCATGGACAAAAAACGATGTTATGAAAGCATTGTCGAAGTGATCGGCAACACCCCGATGGTCAAACTGAACCATGTGGCCATTGATATCCCCGGCGAGGTTTTCGCCAAGCTGGAGTTCCTCAACCCCATGGGCAGCTGCAAGGACCGCATCGCCCGTTATATGATCGAAAAAGCGGAAAAAGAGGGGAAAATAAAAAAAGGCGACCTGATCATCGAGAATTCATCCGGCAATACCGCCATGGGGCTGGCCCTGATCGCCATCCAGAAGGGCTATCGCCTGAAGGTCGTGGTCCGCGACCGCATCAGCCGGGAGAAACTCGACCAATTGAAAGCCCTCGGCGTCGAGATCCACACGGTGGATGCCACCCTGCCCCCCGAGCATCCCGACAGCTACAACAACATCACGCCGCGGCTGGCCAAGGAGACGCCGAACTGCTTCTTCCCCGACCAGCATAACAATCGCGATAACAATGAGGCCCATTACCTGGGCACCGGCCCCGAGATCTGGGAGCAGATGCAGGGACGCATCGACTATTTCGTGGCCGGCATCGGCACCGGCGGCACCATCGGCGGTACGGCCCGCTACCTGAAAGAAAAAGATCCGGCCATCCAGGTCGTAGCGGTCGACCCGGTCGGCTCGGTTTTTTACGAGCATTTCCGCTCTGGAAAAATGGTCAAGCCCGGACCCTACCTGCTGGAGGGGCTGGGCGATGAATTTTTGATCCATTGCGCTGATTTCAGCGTTATCGACGACATGTTCCAGGTGACCGACCGCGAGGCTTTCCTCACGGCCAGGGAGCTGGCGCTGCGGGAAGGGATATTGGCCGGCGGTTCGAGCGGCGCCGCCTTGTGGGGCGTGCGCCAACTGGCAAAAAAAATAAGCCGGCCGGCACGCTATGCCACCGTTTTTCCGGACGGCGCCTCCCGCTACCTTAGCACGATTTACAATGACGATTGGCTGGAAGAAAAAGTCCTGAAATCAAAAAAGCTCTAAAATCCGTTCGCTTATTGAGGCGCTCTGCAAGGTAATGGGAACTTTTTTGTTTAATTTTCGTAATTGGATTGTTAGCTGGAGGCGCCGGATGAAAAAAATTCTTGCCCTGTTCGCGTTTGTTTTTTTATTGAATTTGTCGATCCCAGCCCAGGAGCAGGTGGTCAAATCTTTGTCTCTGGATGAAGTGATCGAGCAGGCTCTGAAGAACAACCTTGACCTGCAGATAGAAATGACCAACCCGGAGATTTCCCGGGCTTTGTGGGATAAAAGCGCGGCCATTTTTGTTCCGACGCTGACGGTCGAACTCGGCCGCGGTTCGACCACCACTCCCAGTTCCAGTATTTTCACCGGCGCGGATATTGAAAAGGCCGACTCCGGATCACTGGCCTTCTCCCTTTCACAGAACCTGCTTTTCGGGGGCAACTTCAGTATCGGTCTGGATAACTCCCGCAACTCAACGAATTCGCGCTACAGCCAGATCAATCCCCGCTACAATTCACAGCTCACCTTCAACCTGGCCCAGCCCCTGTTGAAAAATTTCGGGCTTACCGCCACCAAGCGGAACATCTACATCGCTCGCAACAACAGGGACAAATCGATCTTTGCCCTGAAGCAAAGCGTGATCGACCTGATCTATCAAACCGAGGAAGCATACTGGAACCTGGTTTACTCGCACCAGAACCTCGAGGTCAAGGAAAAATCGCTGCAGCTGGCCAAGGACCTGCTCAAGCAAAATGAGATCCAGGTCAAGGTCGGCGTCTCGGCGCCCATGGATATCCTGACTGCCCAGGCCGAGGTGGCCGCCCGTGAAAGCGAAACGCTGCAGGCCCGCAGCCAGATCCAGACCTACGAAGAAAACCTGCGCCGCATCTTGAATGTCAGCCAGATGCCGGAAGCCATCGTTCCCCGGGACAAGCCGCAGTTCAATCCGGAAAGGGCCGATCTCAACCAATTCCTTCTGAAAGCCCTTGAAAACAGGCCTGACATCGGGCAAATACGTCTCGACTTGAAGAGCAGGAATATAGATGTTCGTTACTTCCGCAACCAGCTGCTGCCCAATCTGCAGCTCACCGCTTCCTACTACACCAAAGGGTTGAGCGGCACCCCGCAGGATGTCGATTTCAGCCTCCTTCCGGTTGAGGCCGCGGCCGGCACCATAGGGGGAAACCTGAGTGATTCGCTGCGGGACGCGCTGAAGAGCCTTTATCGCAATTATTCGTTCGGCCTGCAGCTCTCCCTGCCGATATTCAACACGTCGGCGCGGGCCGACCTGGTCCAGGCCCGCTTGAACCTGGAACAATCCCTGTTGACCCTGAAGAAAATCGAGAGCACGATCTATTCCGAGGTCAAGCAGATCATCATGGACCTGGAAATCACCGCCAAGATCGTTGAGGCCAACCGCTTTTCCCGCGAACTGGCCGAGCAGAAGCTGGTTGCCGAGCAAAAAAAACTGGCGGTCGGCCTTTCGACCAACTACCTGGTTCTGCAGTACCAACGTGATTTTTCCAACGCCCAGATCGCAGAATTGAAATCGCTGATCGATCACAATCTTGCCCTTTCCCGGGTAGACAAGGTGCGGGGCACCACTCTGGAAAAGCACCAGATCTCATTTTCTGATATTTTTCCGAAAAGCAAATAAAGAAGGCTGTTTTTTCGCTTTGCAGTTTACATTTCCATTCTTTTCTGATAAAATACACTCTGATTTCGCATAAATTAGAGGAGGAAATTGTGAGTATTACCAAGGAAACCAAGGAGAAACTGATCAGCCGTTTTCAGATAAACGACAAGGACACGGGTTCATCCGAAGTACAGGTATCGATTTTAACCGAAAGGATCCGGAGTTTGACCGAGCATTTCAAGACCCATAAAAAGGACAACCACTCCCGGAAAGGTTTGTTGACGATGGTCTCAACCAGAAAGAAACTTTTAAACTATCTGCGCAAAACCGATTATGACAAATATTTGAAAATCATCCAGGAACTGGAACTGAGAAAGTAATTATATTCAGGAGACATACATGCAAAAAACAATCCAAATCGGAATTGAGGGTTCTACCTTAAAAATCGATATCCACCGCTGGGCCCGACAATCGAACGGTTCGGCCTTGCTCACTTATAAAGACAATATGATCCTGGTCACCGCCAATATGCGGGAAGAGGAAAAGGCCGCCCAGGATTTTCTGCCGCTCATGGTCGATTTCAGGGAAAACACCTACTCCGCCGGAAAAATTCCCGGCGGCTTTTTCAAGCGGGAAGGCAAGCCGTCGGAAAAAGAAGTTCTGCTATCCCGGCTTATCGACCGCCCTATCCGGCCGCTGTTTGCCGAAAACTATCATCACGATACGCAGGTCATCGCCATGCTGTTGTCCGCTGATTTCAGCATCGATTATGACGCCATGGGCATTATCGGCGCTTCCGCCGCCCTGATCTCCTCCACCATCCCCTTCACCACGCCCCTGGGGGCGGTGAAGATCGGCTGGAAGAACAACGAATATCTCATCAATCCCGGCCAGGATATGCTGAAGGAATTGGACATGGTGCTGCTGGTGGCCGGAACCGAGCAGGAAGTGGTCATGCTGGAAGCCGGCGGCAATGAGTTTTCCGATGAGGTGTTCATGGAAGGCCTGCGCCGGGCCAAGGAAGTGATCGCCAAGATCTGCCAGGCGCAAAAAGAACTGTTGCATCCCGATAAAATGGTCGTCGCCGCCAAGCCGGAGGCCGCCGCCTGCGTGGATGATATCCGCGACAAATTCTCGGCCCAGATCCGTGACGCCATTTTTACCCAGGACCGGGTGCTGCGCCGCCTGAAGATCAAGGCGATCCATGAGGAGATCCTGCAAGGCAAGGAAGACGAAACCGAGATCGCCAGGATCAAGAGCGCTTTTGAAAAAGTCGAAGCCCAGATCTTCCGCGAAACCCTGCTGAAGGAAAAAAGACGTACCGACAACCGCGCTTTCGATGAGATCCGCGCCATTTCCATTGAATTGGGCATACTGCCCCGGGTCCATGGCTCGGCGGTCTTTACCCGCGGCGAAACCCAGTCGTTGTCGACAGTGACCCTGGGGTCCGAGGACGACGCCCAAAGGCTGGACAATCTGAACGGCGATGAAACCAAGAAGAAATTCCTGCTGCACTACAATTTCCCGCCCTTTTCGGTCGGGGAGGTCAGCTTCCTCAGGGGAGCCGGCCGCCGCGAGATCGGGCATGGCAATCTGGCTGAAAAAGCCCTGGGCAAAGTGATCCCGGGCAATGAAATTTTCCCCTATACCATCCGCGTGGTTTCCGACATTCTGGAATCCAACGGTTCCTCCTCCATGGCCACGGTCTGCGGCGGCACACTGGCCCTGATGAACGCCGGAGTGCCCATCAAGGCGCCGGTGGCCGGCATCGCCATGGGCCTGGTCAAGGAGGGAGATCAATTCGCGGTCTTGACCGATATCGCCGGCTATGAAGATCATTTCGGCGACATGGATTTCAAGTTGGCTGGAACTGAAAAAGGCATCACCGCCATTCAGCTGGACATCAAAATCAAGGGTTTGACCGATGAGATCATCCGCCGCACCATTGCCGATGCCCGCAAGGCGTACTTGTTCATTCTGGGGAAAATGAAATCGGTGATCGCCGTTCCTTCCGAAAAACTTTCCGAATACGCTCCGGTTATTCTGACCATGCAGATCCCGATCGATAAAATCAGAGATTTGATCGGCCCGGGTGGAAAAAACATCAAGGAACTCGTGGCCACTTTCAATGTCAAGATCAATGCCGAAGATGACGGCAAAGTCTCGATCGCCGCGGCCAACCGGGAAGTCGGAGAGCGGGTGATCGCCCGCATCGAAGCCATGACCGGTTCGCCGGAAGTCAATAAGATCTACAACGGCAAGATCAACCGCATTGAAGATTATGGGTTGTTTGTCGAGATCATGCCCGGCGTGACAGGGCTGCTGCATGTCTCGGAAATTTCCAACCGCCGCATACGCGATGTCCGCCAGGAATACAAGCTGGGCCAGATGATCGAAGTGAAAGTTTTGGCCCTGGACCGCGACAACAAGATGAAGCTAAGCCACAAGGTCCTGGAAAACCAGCAGGGCAGCGGCGAAAACTGAAAAGCGATCGATTCCGTGCCCGGTCGGGAGGAGTGATGATGCAGGGCTGCCGTAAAGGCAAAGATGGCCAATACTCCCCGGCTTTTATCCAAAATACCGGCAGCCGGCGCGGCTTCACCTTGATCGAGGTCATCACCGTAACCGTGATCATCGGCATCCTGGCCGTCGCCGCCATCCCCCTGGCCCACAACGCGTTCCAGCGGGAAAAAGAAATCGATCTGCGCCGGGCATTGCGCACCCTGCGCACGGCGATCGACGCCTACAAGAAATTTGTCGAGGAAAACAAGATCGAGGTGGACGAGGATACCTACGGCTATCCGGAAAAACTGGAACTGCTGATCACGGGCATTGAATACAAAGACAGGAAAAACAAGACCCGGCTGGTCAGGTTTTTGCGCCGCATTCCCTTGGACCCGATCAGCGGTTCCAGCAATTGGGGACTCAGTTCCTATCAGGACAAGCTCGGCTCCCGCCACTGGGGCGGGCAGAATGTCTGGGATGTCTACTGCGATTCCAATAAAAAGGCCCTGGACGGCACGTACTACCGCGATTGGTGAGCCAGTCCGAGGTCAGTTTTTTCAGAACGAAAATTTTGTCATTCTAAAGATTCAGATTCAAACCGATCGAGAAGTCCAACCCTTTAGCCAGCGGAATGTCGGGATCGGCATTGGCAAAATAGGCGCGATCGAACAGGTTGGCGGCTTTCAAAAAAACGAACAGCCGGTTGGAAAAATAATAACCGGCCTTGACGTTGGTGGCGCTGTAGGCGGGGATGGCGGTTTCCGCCGGGCCCGGGTGTTTTACGGCCGCTGACGCCGCCCAATCGACTTCACCCCAAAACCTGCCCATCCAGAATTTCGTCCCCAAAAGCAACTTGGCGCTGGGAATGTCATTGAGGTATTGGCCGCTGACGGTGCTCAAGCCCTGATAAATGAAGCCGTTGCCGAATATTTCCAGATTTTTCAGGGGATATAGCTGAAACTCCAGTTCGAAGCCGCGAATTCTCCCGCGTTCGATATTGTCGTACGTATAGGAATTATCGCTCAGCGGGAATTTTTCGATCATGTCAAGGATGGAGCATTGAAAAAGATACATGCCGACAAAAATATTTTCGCGGTGGAATTTGACTCCGGCATCAAGGTTCACGCTTTTTTCAGCCTGCAGGTCCGGATTGCCGACAATGGAGCTGCGGCCGGTGATGCCGGTATAGAAGGCCTCGCTCAGCGACGGCATGCGATAGGCCGTGCCGGCGTTGGCAAACAAGGTGAAAGAGCCCTTGAATTTTCTGGTGATGCCCAGAAAAAACGCCGGGGCCAGCAGAGATTTTTCCAGAAAGGCGCCAGCGGAAATCCCCTTTCTCGAAAACGCACCCAGGCGGGCGCCGCCAACCAGATCCAGGCCGGCCAGGCCGGAATAATCCAGTGTGGCATACACACCCAAGTCGTTGCGCCTGCCGTTTTCAACCGGAAACGAGCCGCTGTTTAAAATGCCGTTTTTCCATGTTTCGTTTTCCATATCGACGTGGGTCCGTCCGTAATAATCGATACCGAACTGATAGGATAGATGGTCGTTCGTCTTTTTCTTCAGATAAGCGCGCCCGCCGAAGTCCAGGGCCTTGTTTTTCGAAATATCGACTTGTTGGCTGGATTTCTTGATTTTATCCAATTCATAATCGTTGGGATTCATAAAAAGGGAAATATTCAGAGAGCCGTTCTCAACCAACGTATTTTCGCGGTAGGTTATGTTCAGCAGATTGGTGTTTTCCACCGGGTAATACGATGAAACGGCAGGATCGTTGGCCCTTTCGGGCTTACCGATATCCCTGCCGGCCGATTTTAAAAAATTGAGGCAAAAACTGCGCTCTTCGGTCTCGTAGCCGGCAACCAGATTGCCTGTGTAATAGCTGAACCCGGAGTTCAATATTCTTTCTTTGGCGGAGGCATAGTCGCCGGCTTGAGAGATTTGCATGGCGGCGAGCACGGAAAAAGGCCCGAATTTCCGGGAAAGGGAGAATCCGCCGTTAAATTTTTTACTGGCCGAATCGCCGCTGAGGTTCAGGGTAGAAAAACCGGCTTCCGGACTCAGGGCTTCGCGCGGTATGATCTGGATTACTCCGCCGATGGCATCGGAACCATAGAGAACCGATGCCGCGGAACGCACGATTTCGATACGCTGGACGAGTTCGGGGGGGAAAAATTGAGCGGAAGCGCCGGCGCTGCGATCGCTGGTGATGCGGGCGCCGCCGGCCAGAAGCAGGATGCGCCGCCGGGCCAGGCCGCGGATGCTTGGGGTAACCGAAACGCCGCCCTTGCCGATGAAATGCACTCCCGGCGAGTTTTGCATGGCCTGGACGACGGTCTCCGGCTGGTCTTCCATGATTTCGCCTCTGGAAACGACATTCTGGGCAAACGGGACGGAAATGGCCTTTTCTGCCTCATTCAAAGCCGTAACAGTCACATCCTCCTTGAGCAATTTCAGGGGGATCAGGTATACTTTAAGATGGCGGGGGGTGTCATTCAGAGCGACGGTCCTTTTTTCCCTGTAGTACTGGGAGGCCTCAAAATATATTTGCACTTCGCCCATGCTCTCGTCGGCCATGAAATTGAAATTGCCATTTTCGTCTGTTTTGACGATACGCCCGCTTTCGCCGATCAAAACCTGGGCACCGGCCAGCGGATTGTTGTAAATGTCCTTGACCGTGCCACGGATTTCAATTCCTGACAAGGGAAGGGAAATCATTGCCAGCAAAAAAACGAGCCAGAACCGTTCCTGTATTTTGCTTGTATCGTCCATCTTTAATTTTACGTATCAGAGCCGATTTTGTTTTTGTCAATGCGGTTGTGGCCGGAAATTTTTTTTGCTATCATGGTCTTGGGGAGGAAATATGTACATCCTGGGCATCGAGTCGTCATGCGATGAGACGGCTGTGGCCGTGGTCGAAAGAGGCGAAAAGAATGCCGTGCTGTCCGAGCAGATCAAGTCGCAGGTGGATTTGCACTCCCCTTATGGCGGGATCGTCCCGGAAATCGCCGCCAGGACGCATTACGAAGCGATCGATCTGCTGGCCCGCCGGGCACTGAACCAGGCCGGCATCGGCATCGATGACATCGGGATGCTGGCCTTGACGCTGGGACCGGGATTGGTGGGTTCCCTGCTGGTCGGCCTGGCATTCGCCAAGGGGCTGGCCCTGGTCCACAACCTGCCGCTGGTTGCCGTGGACCACATCGCGGCCCATATCGAAGCTCCCTTCATCAGCCACGCGGAGATCGCTTACCCGCTTCTGGCATTGGTGGTTTCTGGAGGGCACACCTCGCTTTTTTACCTGGAGGAAAAATTCAACAGCCGGGTGATCGCCAAGACTCGAGACGACGCCGTTGGGGAGATCATGGACAAGGTGGCCAAGCATTTTGGCCTAGGCTATCCGGGCGGTCCGCTTCTGGATGAACTGTTTGTTAAAGGCGATCCCCAAAAGTTCACTTTTAAAACACCGCGCATGAGCGACGGAGGCGCTGACTTTTCCTTTTCCGGCTACAAGTCGGCGCTGCTGCGCCAAGCCCAGTGCCTGAACGTTCAGCCGGGGAGCCAGGATTTTTTCGACCTGCTGGCCTCTTTTTTGAGTGCCCTGGTAAATTACCTGCTGAGCAGAACCCTGACCGTTGCCAAAAGCCTGCCGGTCCGCTCACTGATCGTTTCCGGAGGCGTCAGCCGTAATTCGCTGCTGCGCCAGCGTTTCAGCAGGGAATGCGCCCGAATGGGCGTCCCGCTGTATCTGGCCGAACCGCGCTATTGTACCGACAATGCCGCCATGATCGCCTGGCTGGGTTATGAAAAATACCTGGCCAATCCCAGCCTGAACTATTTTGACCTCTATCTCAATTCCTATTCCCGCGCTCATTTCCGGGAAAGCGGCAAGCACCGCTAGAATCAAATCGACCAATCGTGACGAGTGACGAGTAACGAGTGACAGGGAAGAAGAACTAGTGTTCGCTTACTTGCTGTTCCTCGTCACTGGTCACTTGTTACTCGTCACATAAGTTCGTTGAACCCTACTTCCCCGGGCACTGCCGGCAAACGACCTGCGGCAGGTTCTTGTTGCCGTAGACGCGCTCGAAATGGGCGCTGAATTCGCCGGCCAGTTTCTGAGCCCTTTTCTCAAAAGCCTCTTGATCCTTCCAGGTATTCTTAGGCTGGAGAATTTCGGCCGGCACATCGGGGCAGGATGAGGGAATGTTGATATGAAAGGTTTTGTCCTCAACGTAGGCGGCCCGGTCCAATTCGCCGTTCAAAACCGCGCGGATGATGGCCCGGGTGACGTTGATGTCCATGCGTTTCCCCTCGCCATACGGCCCGCCGCTCCAGCCGGTGTTGACCAGGTAGACCTGGGTGCGGTGCTTTTTGATCTTTTCGCCCAGCAGGACCGCGTAGTCGTTGGGATTGCGCGGCATGAAGGGCTGGCCGAAAAAGCGGGAAAAGGTCGAGACCGGTTCTACGATGCCGGTCTCGGTTCCTGCCAATTTGGATGTGTAGCCCATCAGGAACCAGAACATGGCCTGGTCCTGGTCAAGCTTGGCGACCGGCGGCAGCACTCCGTTGGCGTCGGCGGTCAAAAAAACGATGGTCTTGGGATGCTTGCCGCGGGACGATTTCTTGATACTGGGCAGAAAGGAAAGCGGGTAGGAACCGCGGGAATTCTCTATCAGGCGCGAGTCATTGAAATCGAACGTGCCGTCCGGATACATCATGGCGTTTTCCACGATGGCGCCGTGCTCCAGGTAGGGCGCCTCATGGGTGATGGCCTGATATATCTGGGGTTCCTTGGCCGGATTCAGGTTGATCAGCTTGGCATAGCATCCGAACTCGAAGTTGGCGATGCCGTGCTTGTCCCAGCCATGCTCATCGTCCCCGAGCAGCGCTCTTTCCGGATCGGCGGAAAGCGTGGTCTTCCCGGTCCCGGAGAGGCCAAGGAACAGGGCGATGCCGTTATCACGGCCTTCATTGGCCGAAGCGTGCAGCGGCAGGATCCCCGCCTTGGGCAGCAGGTAATTCATTACCGTGAACATCAGTTTTTTCACGCTGCCCATATAGGCCGAGCCGATGACGATGCCGATGCGCCCGACAAAATCCATGGCCACCACCATGTCCGAGGTGCTGCCGTCGGGGAGCTTGCGCAGCCGGCCGGAGTATTTTTGCTTGTCCAGCTTGTCGGCGGGCAGGACCACCATGGTGAAGGGCTGGTTGTGATAAATGCTGCGGGCGATGTCCCTGGGCAACGGGCGGAACATGGTCGCCGAAAAGAGCGCGGTCACGGCTCGGTCGCTGATAGTGCGCACGGGCAGGGCGTAGCGGCTGTCGGCGCCTACGACCCGGTCGGTGATGTACAGCCTGTCCTTCCTTTCGATCAGGGCCAGCGCGTCCTCCAGGATCATTTCAAAAGTTTCCGGGGCCAGGGGCAGGTTGTTCGCCGAATCCCAGTCGATCTCCCCGTCGATCTCCGGCCTCTTGACCGTCAGCGTATCCTTGGGGCTGCGTCCGGTCGATTCCATCCTCGTCCAGGTGGCCAAGGCGCCGTTCTT